>JANXUD010000065.1 GCA_025352045.1 Gammaproteobacteria bacterium
CGGGCTTATTTCGAGCTCATCCGCAATATGATTGGTGGTGACGTTCGGCTCGCCCTGGCCGTTGAACAGGGCGAGGGACGCATCGAGGATGCGCTGTCGAGTCTGCCTGGCCATGTGCTTCAGCCCAGCAGCTTCTTGACCAGGTCGACGTACTTGCGCTGCGCCTGGTCCTTCGCCGTGCCCTGGAGTTTCTCCCAGGCCTCGTACTTGGCCGCGCCGACGAAGTCGAAGAAGCCTGGCTTGGGTCCGCTGACGTCGCCTTCCGAACCCTGCTTGTACAGGCCGTAGAGGCGCAGCATGGTGTCGTTGTCGGGGCGTTCGGCCAGCCCCTTGACGTCTTTCGCGGCTTGTTCGAACTGCTGGCTGAGGTCGGCCATGGCGACGGGTCCGCGAGGCGAGGGGATGCCTTGGTGATATCACGGCCAAGTTTCACGGTCAACGCGATCCGGCGCGCAAACGCACGCGGTGTTTGAAAGCAGGTGCGAGGTCTGGCAACTTAGCCGCTCGGGCCGGCCATCGCCGGCCGTCGTTTCGGGGCGGGGATCATGGGTTATTTCGTCACCGGCGCCACCGGCTTCGTCGGGCGCTTCCTCGTGGACCAGCTCCTGCGCCGGAAGGGCACCGTCCACGTCCTGGTCCGCAAGGGCTCCGAGAAGAAACTCGACGCCATCGCCGAGCGGATGGGCTGGGACCGCAAGCGGGTGATCGCCGTCACCGGGGACTTGTCCAAGGCCAGGCTTGGCCTTACCGCCACCCAGGTCCGCGCGCTCGCCGGCAAGGTCGAGCATTTCTTCCACCTCGCCGCCATCTACGACCTGGCCGCGGACGCCGAGTCGCAGAAGGTCGCCAATGTCGAAGGCACGCGCCATGCGGTCGACCTGGCGCATGCGCTCAAGGCCGGCTGCTTCCACCACACCAGTTCGATCGCGGCCGCCGGCCTGTATCCCGGCATCTTCCGCGAGGACATGTTCGACGAGGCCGAGGGCCTGTCAGACCCGTACTTCCGCACCAAGCACGATGCCGAGGGCGTCGTGCGCAACCACTGCAAGGTGCCTTACCGGATCTATCGCCCGGGCGCCGTGGTCGGTCATTCGAAGACGGGCGAGATCGACAAGATCGACGGCCCCTACTACCTGTTCACCCTGATCAAGAAGATGCGCCAGGCGCTGCCGCAGTGGATGCCGACACTGGGCATCGAGGGCGGCCGGATCAACATCGTGCCGGTGGACTACGTGGTCGCGGCCATGGACCACATCGCGCACAAGCGCGGCCTGGACGGGCACACCTTCCACCTGGTGGACCCGGACCCGCAGCGCATCGGCGAAGTGCTCAACGTGTTCTGCCGCGCCGCCCACGCGCCGGAAATGACCATGCGCCTGGATGCGCGGATGCTCGCCGTGGTGCCGTCGGCGATCCGCGGCGCCGTGCTCAACCTGCCGCCGGTCAAGCGCTTCACCGGCATGCTGCTGCGCGACCTGCGCATCCCGCCGCAGACGCTCAAGCTGCTCACCTATCCGACACGGTTCGATTCGCGCGAGACCGAGCGCGCGCTCAAGGGCACGAAGATTTCCGTGCCGCCGCTGGAAGACTATGCCTGGCGCCTGTGGGACTTCTGGGAGCGGCACCTGGATCCCGACCTGTTCGTGGACCACACCCTGCGCGGCAAGGTCGAGAACCGCGTGGTGCTGATCACCGGCGGTTCCTCCGGCATCGGCCGCGCCTCGGCGCTCAAGGTCGCCGAAGCCGGCGCGAGGGTGATCATCGTCGCCCGCGGCGAAGCCGAGCTGCACCAGACCCGCGACGAGATCCTCGCCGCGGGCGGCGAGTGCTGGGCCTACACCTGCGACCTGACCGACATGGCTTCCTGCGATGCGCTGGTGGCGAAGGTCCTGGCTGAGCACAAGCATGTCGACGTGCTGGTGAACAACGCCGGCCGCTCGATCAGGCGCTCCGTGGCCGCCAGTTACGACCGCTTCCACGATTACGAACGCACCATGCAGCTCAACTACTTCGGCTGCCTGCGCCTGATCATGGGCTTCCTGCCGGCGATGACCCAGCGGCACCGCGGCCACATCATCAACATCAGCTCGATCGGCGTGCTGGCCAGTTCGCCGCGGTTCTCCGCCTACGTGGCGTCCAAGGCCGCGCTGGATGCGTTCAGCCGCTGCGCCCAGGCCGAGTTCAGTGGCAAGAACATCGCCTTCACGACGGTCAACATGCCGCTGGTGAAGACACCGATGATCGCGCCCACCAAGATGTACGACTCGATCCCGACGCTGTCACCCGAGGAAGCCGCCGACCTGGTGGTCAAGGCCATCATCGAGCGGCCGAGCCGGGTTGCCACCCGCATGGGCATCTTCGCCGCCACGCTCAACGCGCTGGTTCCGAAGGCCTACGAGGTGATCATGAACACGGCGTTCGAGATGTTCCCGGATTCGGCGGCGGCCAAGGGCGACCGCAAGGCCTTGCGCGACACCAAGCCGACCAACGAACAGATCGCCTTCGCCGCGCTGATGCGTGGCGTGCACTGGTAGGCAAGGGACCTCTCACATTCCGGCGCGGCTGGTCGGGCTCGCGCCGGGCCGGAACGCCTACTCGCAAAGACGCCAGCGCACTGCCAGCGGCGATCCTTCCGGAGGTTCGAGCTGGATGCGGGTGAAGCGCATCTCCTCGTACTGGGTGACGACGCGGCAGACATCGTCCACCAGCCGCTTGTCCTTGCCGTCGGTCTGGTTCAGGCGGATCAGGATCGTGCGTTGAGCCGACCAGCTTGCACTGCCGACCTGCGACAGGCGGCCGACCTGCTTGGCCACGTCGGCGCGACGACGCACCAATTCGTCCGGACCCAGCTTGGCGACGGCTTCCATCGCACGGGCCGTCGTTTCGAGTTGGCGCAGCATCGCCTGGTCGGAAGCCGGCGCACCGCCGGCCGCCGTCGCGGGTGCTGGCGCGGCCACGTTGCCCGAGCCCAGCGTTCCCCCGCCGGGGCTCGCGCTGGCTGGCGGGACCGCCGCCAGCGGCGGGTCGAGCGCCTGCCCGGCGAACCAGACGGCGAGTCCGGCCAGTACGCTGCAGGCGGCCCCGGTCCACAGGCCCTTGCGGGTGCGCCCGGCCGCGCCCTTGCGCACGCCCTCGAGCAATTCCGGGGGCACCAGCGAACGCAAGCGCGGCCACAGTGCCTGGCCACCGATCACCTCGACCTTGCCGGAACTGGCGCTGGCCAACGCGGCGGGTTCCACGGTGCCCAGGGTGATCAGCAGGCCGCGCCGCGCGCCGCGCATCTGGACGGCCGCGGCGAACTCTCGCAGGTTGGCCTCGCTGAGGCGATAGGCGGTGCCGTGCTTGTAGCCGAGCAGGACCGGCTCATCGCCATGCTGGAGCATGAAGTCGGTCGCACTGGCCTCGTCCACGGTGTTGGGCGCGCGCGGGTAGCCTTCCCGGTGCAGGGACTCGAGCACCAGGGCGATGCACTCGCGCCATTTCATCGTCGCCAGCGCCTGCACGCCGAGTTCCGCCTCTTCCTTGCGTCGCCGGCTGATGCCGAACCAGGCAGCGGTCGCGGTCAGCCCCAGGATGGCAACGGCAAGGGCAAGCAAGGTGGTCGACATCCCGACTCCACAACGACTGATCAGCGAACCATAACGCGAATCGGCGTGGAACAAGGCCGTCGCCCTGCATCGTGCGCGCGGGACGGAAACGGAAACACCCGGGAGGGCCCGGGTGTTTCGGTGCCAAAGGCCCGCCAGCCCGAAGTCGTGAGGGGAGGGGTCTTACGAGCTTCTATGGGCTGGCGGGCACAACCGGACTTGCAAGAATCAGGACGTACTTGGACCTGTGTTACGGGGCAACCGGCTTGGCCGCCTTGGGCAGGACGCGCTTGGCGCGCGGCTTGCTGGCCTTGGCGACCGCCTTGGGCTTGGGCGTGGCGGCACGGGAGGGCTTGGACGCCTTCCTGGCAGCCTTGGCCGCACGAACGGGCTTCGTCGCCTTGGTGGTGGCGGCCTTGGCGCCGCGGGGTGCGGGCGTGCCCGACTTGCGCAACTGGGCGGTCAGCGCGTCGACGCGCGCGGACAGGGCGACCAGGTCTTCCCGGCCCGGGATGCCCAGGCGGTTCAGGGCACGCTGGACGCGGTCCTCGAAGACGTTCTCGAGGCGATCCCAGGTGTCCGACGCGCGACCGCGCACGGCGCCCACGCGATCCTCGACCGCGTCGCGCACGGCCTCGACGCGACCGCCGGCGAGCTTGCGGGTGGTCTTTTCGATATTCATGCCCTCGGTGACCAGGGCTTCGAACAACTTCGAACCCTCGCCCTGGGCGCGGGTGAAAGCACCGACGCCAGCCATCCAGATCTGCTGTGCCGACTCGACCAGGGAACGCGACAGGTTCTCCGCGCGCTGCTGCAGGTCGGCGCTGCCACCGGCCTTGGCGGCGGGCTTGGAACGGACGGACTTCTTCAACTTGGCCACGTGGATCTCCATCAAGGGTTTGCGGGCACGGCCCGACGTGATCGCAATCTGCGGCCGGTGTCTAGAGCTTTCACACCATTGGCCCGCGGGCTTCAGCGGCGCACGCGCGCCTCGAGCTCGTCGAGCGCGCGCTCGAGCCTGGCCGTCGTCTCGGTGCGGCGCGGCGCGGGTCCGATACCCTGCGCGACCGAGCGGCCGGGATCGTCGATGACCCCGGTGCGCAGGCGCAGGCCGTGCCGCTCCAGCATCGGCGCCAGCACGTCGCGGCGGCGGCCAAGGTCGGCCAGGGTGCTACGGAAGGCGTTTTCGCAGACGCGTTCTCGCGAGGCGTAGCTGAAGACATTGGTGAAGAACATCTCGCCATCGTCCTCGTCGGGTTCGAACACCAGCTGGTCGGTAGCGGGATACTGCTGGGCATACTTGGCCAGGCCGACGCGCATGCGCGACTGCAGCAGGGTGCGGAAGGTCTGCGAAAGCACCACCGGCAGGCCGGCATCCGAGAGCGTGCCGCCGTGCAAGCCCGGCGCACCACGCTGGTCCGCGGCTCGGGTGGCGTTGAACGGGACCAGGGGATTGATGCCCAGCAGCAGGTCTACGCCGTGGTCGAGCACGACCGATGCGTGCATGGTGCGGCGCAAGGCGCCGTCGACGAAATGCCGCCCGCGGATTTCCACCGGCGGATACAGGCCGGGCAGGGCGGCGCTGGCCTGGATCGCGCGCGAGATCGGCACGTCATCCCAGCCTTCCGCGCCGAAGCGGACGGCTTCGCCGCTGTCGATGTCCACGGCGATCACGTACAGGCGGCGGCCGAGGGTGCGGAAATCGTTGCTGCGTCCGTTGCGGGTCAGGACGTCGCGCAGGAAAGCCTCGATGGCGGCGTTGTTGAAGATGCCGGTCGGGATCAGCTCGCCCAGGCGGCCAGCCAGTTCGCCGATCCGCGCTCCAGACGCGTCGGTCAGCAGGTCGCGCCACCAGCGCCAGGCCACGCCCGGCAGGTTCGAGGCGCGGCGCAGGTATTCGACGAAGGCCGGTTGCAGGAAGATCTGCGGGCGGAACTGGGCTTCGTGGCTGTCCCCGCGGATGACGATGCGCACCAGTTCCCGCGTGTCCAGGCCATTGGCCAGCGCCGCAGCCAGGAAGGCGCCGGAACTGACCCCGACGTAGACCTCCAGGCGGGTCGGATCGAAGCCCTCGATGGCCTCCTCGAGCGCGCGCAGGGCGCCGAGTTCGTACATGGCGCCGATCGGGCCGCCACCAGCGACGGCCAGGCCAATCCGGCCCCGGCTGGGCACCGGCTTCCCGGCGGATTGCAGAACGAGCATGCTAGGCGGCCGATGAAAAACGCGTGGCCGATTGTAGCCCGCGGCCGGCGCACCGCCGCAAGCGGCACCGGACAACGCGGCGATCCATGGAGAGCACAGGCAGGATGCAGGCATGAGCGCGGAATTCCGACGGCGGCTGGCGCGCCGCCTCGACTGGCAGCGTGGCAGCCACGACCCGGTGCGGGAGCCGCGCAACGGCCTGGCGATCCTGCCGGCCCTGCGCCGCTGGCAGGCCGCGCGGCTGGCCGCCAGCTTCGGCGACTTCCTGGCCGACCCGACCCGCCGGCCGGCCGCGGAATTCTTCCTGGCCGACCTGTATGGCGACCGCGACTTCTCCGCCCGCGACCGCGACGCGGCGCGCGTGCTGCCGATGATGTCGCGGCTGCTGCCGGACACCTTGTTGCGCGCGGCCACCGACGCGATCGAATTGGCCGTGCTGAGCCACGCGCTCGACCTGCGGATGGCCGAGGCCCTCGGCAAACGCCGCGACCCGGCGGCGCCCCTGTCGGAGGAGGACTACGCCCGTGCCTATCGCCAGGTCGGCCTGCCGCGGCTGCGCGCGCACCAGATCGCGCTGATCCTGCGGGTCGGCCACGCGCTGGATGCCGCCGTGCAGAAGCATGGCGTGCACAAGCTGTTGCGGGCGGCGCGCATTCCGGCGCAGCTCGCCGGCCTGTCGGAACTGCAGGCCTTCCTGGAACGGGGTTTCACCGCGTTTGGCGCGCTGGGAGGCGCGGACGGCTTCCTGCACGACCTCGGCGAGCGCGAACGCCTCTTGTCGCGGCGCCTGTTCGCCGGCGAGCCGGCGCCGTTCCGCGCGTCCTGACCCGGTCTCAGCTGAATTCTTCGTCCAGGTAACGGTTGACCTCGCGCTCCACTGGTCCGCGCAGGGCCATCAGCAGGAAGCCGAGGTCGGCGGTGACGTGGACCTGCTTTGCGCTGACCTGGATATGGCCATCCACGCCGCTGCGCTGGAACAGCAGGGTATTGCCTTCCCAGCGGCAGGCGACGTCGAACTTGCTGGCGATGTGGTCGGCGACGCGCTGGACCTTTTTCCTTGCCTCGGCCAGCGGGACCGAGTGGTTGCGCAAAATGTCGATGCTGGGCATGTCTGCTTCCGTGCGATGGGCCTCGTCCTATTCTGCTGGGTTTTGCCGTCTGCACCAAGAACGGACCCACCGGCGGGGCAACGGGGCCCCTTGTGCTAGATTCGCGGCCTCGGAGGAGTCTGGATGCAGTTGACGTTTCCCAATGGCGAACACCCAGGTGCCGCCTTTGATTACGGGGAGATCAGCGTGGGGAGCCGGGCCGGCGAGGGCATCTGCCTTCCGGGCCGCTCGCTCGCGCCACACCATGCCAGCCTGGTTTCCGACCGGCGGGGCATTTGGCTGCGCGTGCCTCCCGGCACGCCCGGCGTGCACCTGAACGCCCGGCCGATCCGGCGCATCGCAAGACTGCAGGTCGGCGACCTGGTCTGCCTGGAACAGGTGCAGATCATCCTGAGCGAGGCCAACCCGCAGCTGATCGACCAGAACATCCCCTCGGCCGCACCGCCGGTGCTGGGCGAGGCGCAACGCGTCAGCGCCAGCCGCGTCGCGATCCGGGCGGTGTCGGGTTCCTTGTACGGGCGCAGCTTCACGCTGACCGAACCGAAGCTAGTCGGTCGCTCGGCCGCCTGCGACATCCGCATCGACGATCCGGCCCTGTCCGATCGCCAGGCCCAATTCGAGCTGCACGGCGATCGCGTGGTGCTGAGGACCCTGGGCAATGCGGAATTCACCGCGGTCAACGGCATTCCGGTGCGCGACGCGGTGCTCTCGCCGGGCGACCAGGTGGTGATCGACCAGCACCGCTTCCTGCTCGAGGCGCCCGGGCTTCCCGCCCGGGGCCAGGACATCGTCCGCGGCGCCGGCGCGATGGCGCACACGCAGACCATCAAGTCGGTCCGCATGCCCTCCGGCTCCGCGCCGGGCGGCGAGCCTGTACCCGTCGAACCGCCGTCCAGCGTGGACCCGGGCGCGCTCTGGTGGCTGATCGCGGCCGCAGCGGTGCTGGCAGCGGCGATGACCGCGCTGATCGTCTACTCCCCGCACCTGGGCGCGGCCTGACCGCGACGCAGCGCTAGGTTCGCTGGCGGCCCCGGCGCTATCCTTCGGACGGGTCGGGAGAGGGGATTCCGTGCGCTTGTTGCAGGCGTTTGCATCGTCGGAAAGCATGGTCGCCGTCATGAGCGCGGACGACGGCCGCTTCCTTGACGTCAACCCGGCCTTCGAGCGCCGGACCGGCTACGCCCGCGTGCAGGTGATCGGCAAGCTGCCGATCGACGTCGGACTGTGGAACGACCTCGGCTTCCGCGCCCAGTTGTGGGACAGCCTGCGTGCCGAGCGCCGGGTGGTCGGTTCGCCGGTGCAGATGCGTTGCGCCGATGGCAGCTTGCTGTCGGGGCGCCTGCACGTGGAGATGCTGCAGCGGGGCAAGCGCACGCTGTTGTTCTGCCTGTTGCAGGACCTGCCCGAGGACCACGCCGAACGCAGCGAGCACCGCCGCGGCAGCCTGTACCGCGACCTGTTCCTGCACGCCTCGGAAGGCATCTACCGCAGCCTGCCGGGCGGCGGCTTCCTGGACGCCAATCCCGCGCTGGCGCGGATGCTCGGATTCGAGTCGCCTGCCGACTTGCTGGAAGCCCATTCACGGCGGGCGAGGGACATTTACGTGGACCAGGCTGCGGACGCGCACGACCACACGCGCCTGCTCGCCGAAGGCCGGCTCGACCAGATACGCCTGCAGGTCTTCCGCCGCGACGGCAGCAAGATCTGGGTGAGCGAAAATGCGCGCGTGGTTCGCGACGAGGCGGGCGAGCCGATCTTCTTCGAGGGCTCGCTGGAGGACATCACCGCGCAAGTCGAGGCCGAACAGGCGCTCAAGCAGAGCCAGGGGCTGTACCGGGTGCTGGTGGAGAACAGCCGCGACGGCGTGTTCCTGATCCAGGATGGCATCGTGCGCTTCGCCAACCCGGCCATGGCGGCGATGCTGGGCTACGCGCAGCAGGACCTGATCGGGACGCGCTACATGGACCTGGTCGACGAGGGCGACGCCGAGGTCCAGGCCGAGCGCAAGCGCCAGCGCGAGGCGGGCTCCCGCGAACTGCAGGTCTACGAGATCCAGATGGTCTGCCGCGACGGCCGCCGCATCCTGTGCGAAGTCCGCGCCGATGCCGTGGACTACGAGGGCGGCATCGCCTCCACCGGCACCCTGCGCGACGTGACCGACGATCGCCACCAGCAGCGCGCCCTGGTCCAGGCGGAGCGCCGCTACCGCGAGCTGTTCCAGGACTCGCCGGTCGGCCTGTTCCGGAGCGGGCTGCAGGGCGAGATCGTCGAGGTCAACCCGGCCATGGCCGCGATGCTCGGCTTCGACAGCCCCGAGGGCCTGAAGGCGCACTTCGCCAACATGCTCGACGTCTACGCCGAGCCCGCAGAACGTGAGTTGCTGGTCGAACGCGCGATGCGCGATGGCGCCTTCGCCCATTACGAGACGCAGGTGAATGATGCCGCGGGCGGAGTGCGCTGGGTCAGCACCAACGTGCGGCTGACCCGCGACGAGAACAACGCCCCCGCGCATTTCACCGGCTCGGCGCTGGACGTGCAGGACCGGCGCGAGATGCAGCAGGCGCTGGTGAGTTCGGAGAACAAGTACCGCACCCTCGTCGAGCAGAGCCACGTCGGCGTATTCATCATGGATCGCGTGAAGGTGGTCTATGTCAATCGCGCCCTGGCCAGCATGCTGGGCTACCCGGAGGAGGCCCTGGTCGGCAAGCCGTACAAGGACTTGCTCGCGCCGGAGGCGGCGCTGGAGGCGGCCGCGCTGCACCAGCGCTACTTCGACACCGGCGAGATGCCGGCCGACCTCGAGAGCTGCCTGGTGCATCGCAACGGGCAGCGGGTGTTCGTGCGCGTCAGCCTCTGGCTGGTCGAGGTGGACGGCGTGCGCCACGTCACCGGCACCATCATCGACATCACCCGCCAGCGCGAGGCCGAATCGCGGCTGCGCTTCCACGCCAACCACGACCCGCTGACCGGTCTTCCCAACCGCGCCCTGTTCAACCGCATGCTCGGCGAGCGCCTGTACCCCGGCGAACTCCGCGACCAGACCGCCTATGCCGTGCTTTACCTGGACCTGGACGGTTTCAAGTGGGTCAACGACAGCCTGGGCCACGGCGCCGGCGACCGCTTGCTGCTGGAGATCGCGCGCAGGCTGGAGCAGGCGCTGTCGCCGGGCGTGCTGATCGCCCGCTACGGCGGGGATGAGTTCACCCTGCTGCCCGAAGGTCCCTGCGACCTGCAGCGCGCGGTGTCGGTGGCGCGCCGGGTCCTGGCGATGTTCGAGCAGCCGTTCGACATCGGTGGCCAGGAGGTGTTCTCCGCGGCCAGCCTTGGCATCGTGCTGGGGCGGCCGGACTACGATTCGCCGGAACAGGTGCTGCGCGATGCTGACAACGCGATGTACCGGGCCAAGGGTGCGGGCAAGTCCGGCTTCGTGGTGTTCGACGAGGGCATGCACGCCGAAGCGCGTGCGCGCTTGCAGATGGAAACCGATTTCCGGCTGGCGCTGGAGCGGGTCGAATTCGTGCTGCATTACCAGCCGATCGTCGCCCTGGACGGCGGCCGGCTGGTCGGCGCCGAGGCCTTGGTGCGCTGGCAGCATCCCAGCCGCGGCCTGCTGCTGCCCGCCGAATTTCTGCCGCTGGCCGAGGAAACCGGGCTGATCGTGGATCTCGATGCCTGGGTCCTGCGCGAAGCCTGCCGGCAGCTGGCGCTGTGGCGACACCAGCGTCGCGACTGGCACCACCTGGTGATGAACGTGAACGTCGACGAGCGGCAGATGGGATCGCCCGAGCTCACCGAGGACGTGTTCCACTTGCTGCAGGCGTACAAGCTGCCGGCCAGCAGCCTGCGCCTGGAAGTGACCGAAGGCGTATTCCGCACCGGCAGCAACCATGCCCGGGAACAGCTCGAGGCGCTTAAGGCGCTCGGCGTGGGGCTGGCGGTGGACGACTTCGGCACCGGCTATTCCTCGCTGGAGGCCTTTGCCGGATCCTCCTTCGATGCGCTCAAGGTGGACCAGAGTTTCGTCCGCGACGTGACCGCGAATCCGCGCCATCGCGCGATCGTCCGCACCATCATCGGCTTTGCCAAGGACCTGGGCCTGCTGCTCACCGCCGAGGGCATCGAGACCGAGGAACAACGCCGCTTGCTGCTCGAACTGGGCTGCGAATACGGACAGGGGATGTTGTTCGCTTCCGCTATGCCGAGCGCGGAATTCGGGCGTCGACTCTAGGACGGGCGGGCCAGACTCCGGGCCTGCATTCCGGCGGCTTTGGCGCCGTGTTAGCCTGCTTTTCGAACCCCCGGGAATCCTCCATGTCGCGCGCCTTCAACTTCAGTGCCGGACCCGCTGCGCTGCCCGAACCGGTCCTGCTCCAGGCACAGGCGGAACTGCTGGAATGGGGCAGCGAGCGCGCGTCGGTGATGGAAATCAGCCATCGCGGCCAGGCCTTCGTCGACTGCGCGGCCGAGGCCGAGCGCGACCTGCGCGAACTGATGGGCGTGCCCGACGACTATGTCGTGCTGTTCCTGCAAGGCGGCGCCACCACCGCCTCCGCGCTGCTGCCGCTCAACCTGGCCGGCCCGGATGCCTCCGCCGACTACCTGCTGACCGGGCATTGGGGCGAGAAGGCCATCGAGAATGCCCGCGCCTCGTTGCACACCCGGGTCGTCGCCAGTGGCAAGGCCGGGGGCTGGCGCGACATTCCCGATCCGGCGACCTGGGACCTGGATCCAAAGGCGGCGTATTTCCACTACACGCCGAACGAAACCATCCACGGCGTGGAATTCCGGTTCGTGCCCGACACCGGCACGGTGCCGCTGGTGGCCGACTTCAGCTCGAGCCTGTTGTCCGAACCGGTGGATGTGTCCCGCTTCGGCGTGATCTACGGCGGCGCGCAGAAGAACCTGGGCCCGGCCGGCCTGACCCTGGCGATCATCCGGCGCGACCTGCTCGGCCACCACGGCCGCGACCTGCCGCCGATCTTCGACCTAGGGAACCAGGCCAGGAACGATTCCATGTTCAACACGCCGCCGACCTTCGCCTGGTACCTGGTGGGGCTGGTGCTGAAGTGGCTGAAGACCCAGGGCGGCGCGGCCGGGATCGGCGCCGCCAACGCACGCAAGGCGGCGCTGTTGTATGGCGCGATCGACGGCTCCGGCGGCTTCTACCGCAACGACGTCGCCCACGCCGCCCGCTCGCGCATGAACGTACCCTTCTTCCTGCCGGACGCTGCGCTCGACACGCCCTTCCTGGCCCAGGCCCAGGCCGCGGGCCTGCTTGGCCTGAAGGGACATCGTGCCGTCGGTGGCATGCGCGCTTCGCTGTACAACGCGATGCCCGAGGCAGGCGTGCAGGCATTGGTCGACTTCATGGCGGATTTCCGCCACCGGCAGGGTTGAATGGCGCGCGGACCGTCGAAGAAGGTCCCCGCGACGCGCGCTCCGGCCGCGGCGCCGACGCGCGCTCCGGCCGCGGCGCCAACGCGCGGCGCCAGGGCGGCCGGGTCCGTCGCCCCGCCACTGCCTCTCGCAGAGACACTGGCGGAGGCGCGCGCCCGGATCGATGGCATCGACTCCCAGATCCAGAGCCTGATCGCCGAGCGCGCGGGCTGGGCGCAACGGGTGGGGAAGGCCAAGGGTCCGCTCAAGGCCGCGATCGACTATTACCGTCCGGAGCGCGAGGCGCAGGTGCTGCGCCGCGTGCTCGACCGCAATGACGGCCCGCTGTCGGACGAGGTGCTGCTACGCCTGTTCCGCGAGATCATGTCGGCCTGCCTGGCGCAGCAGGAGCCGCTGAAAGTCGGCTTCCTTGGCCCCGAGGGCACGTTCTCGGAACAGGCGCTGTTCAAGCACTTCGGCCATTCCGCGCATGGCCTGCCGCTGTCGAGCATCGAGGAAGTCTTCCAGGAAGTGGAGGCCGGGCACGCCGACTTCGGCGTCGTGCCGGTGGAGAACTCGGGGCAGGGCACGATCCAGTCCACGCTGGACATGTTCCTCAGCTCCCGCCTGAAGATCTGCGGCGAGGTCGAATTGCACGTGCACCAGTTCCTGCTCTCGCGCAGCGGCCGGCTGGAGGACATCGAGCGGGTGTACTCGCATGCCATGTCGCTGGCGCAGTGCCAGGCCTGGTTGCGCGGCCACCTGCCGAAGGCCGAGAAGTTGCCGGTGTCCAGCAATGCCGAGGCCGCGCGCCGCGCCCGCCATGCCGATGACGCCGCCGCGATTGCCGGTGAATCGGCGGGCCACGTGTATGGCCTGAAGGTGATCGCCGGCCCGATCGAGGACAGGCCGGACAACACCACGCGTTTCCTGGTGATCGGCCGGGAGTTGTTCCATGCCTCGGGCCACGACCGCACTTCGCTGCTGGTGTTCGTGCGCGACCAGCCCGGCGCGCTGTTCAACGTGCTGCGTCCGTTCGCCGAACACGGCGTGAGCATGAACCGCATCGAGTCGCGGCCCTCGCACGCGGGCCTGTGGCAGTACGCCTTCTTCATCGACGTCTCGGGCCATGTCGAGGACGCGCCGGTGAAGCGCGCCCTGGCCGAGTTGGGCGACTATGCGGCCGACGTGAAGGTGCTCGGGTCCTACCCCGTGGCCCTGCTGTGAGCCAGGCGGGTGCGATGCCGGCGGGCACGATCCCGGCAGCCGCCGGCATGTCGTCGGCGATCCCGGACTTCGGGGCCTGGGCCCAGGGCGGCGTTGGCTCACTGCGTCCCTACGATCCGGGCCATGACATCGTCGCCCTGCGCCGACGTGCAGGTGCCGACGGGCTGCTGGAACTGGGTTCGAATGAAAGTCCGCACGGCGCTTGCCCCGCCGCGAAGGCCGCGGCCGCGGCCGCCCTTGGCGACCTTTCGCGCTACCCCGATCCGCTGGGCCAGGACCTGCGCGTGGCCCTCGCGCGCGGACTCGGACTCGGCCCGGACAACATCCTGCTCGGCAACGGATCGCACGAACTGCTGATGCAGGTGGCGCAGGTATTCGCCGGGCCGGGGGCCGCCGTGGCAGCGTCGCAGTTCGGCTTCGCCGTCTATGCCATCGCCGCCCAGGCAGCCGGCGCGCCCTTCATTGCCGCGCCAGCGTTGGGCGCCGATGCAAGGATGCCGCGCGGCCACGACCTCGACGCGCTGGCGCATGCCGCGGCGGACGCACGCATCGTCTACCTCGCCAATCCCAACAATCCCACCGGCACCTGGTTCGGCACCGACGCACTGGATGCCTTCCTGTCCCGCGCGGGCCCGGATCGGTTGGTGGTGGTGGACGAGGCCTACATCGAATACGCCACCGACCCGTCCCTGGTCTCGGCCGCCAGCCTGCTCGCGCGGCATCCCAACCTGCTGGTCATGCGGACGTTTTCCAAGGCGCATGGGCTGGCCGGACTGCGGGTCGGCTACGCCTGCGGCCACGCAGCGCTGCTGGCGGTGCTCGAGCGTGTCCGCGAGTCCTTCAATGTCAACGCGGTGGGCCTGGCCGCCGCGCAGGCCGCGCTGGGCGACACGGCGCACATCAGCGCGACGCGCGCGGCCAACGCCATCGAGCGTGATTGGTTGCACGCGCAATTGCAGGCGCGGGGCATCGCGGTCGGCCCATCGCAAACCAACTTCCTGCTGCTCGACCTGGGACACGAAGCTTCGCAGGTCGAGGCAGCCCTGCTGGCGCGGGACGTGGTGCCGCGCCCGATGCGCGGCTATGGCCTGCCGACCTGCCTGCGCATCACCCTGGGCCTGCGCGACGACAACCTGCGCTTCCTGGCGGCGCTGGACGCCGCGCTGGGAGCTGCGCCTGCCGGTGCGCAGCGGGCCAACGAGGGCGGGGCGCCGGCGTGACGGCCGTGGACTGGATAGCCGCGCCCGGCCAGCCGTTGACCGGGCGCCTGCGCGTGCCCGGCGACAAGTCGGTATCGCACCGCGCGCTCATGCTGTCGGCCATTGCCGAGGGTGAAACCCGGATCACCGGCTTCCTGGAAGGCGAGGACACATTGGCGACCGCGCAGATCCTGCGCCAGCTGGGTGTCGCCATCACGGCGCCTGCCGCCGGGGAGCGCCGGGTGACTGGCGTCGGCCTGCGCGGCTTGCGCGGCAGCGTCGCGCCCCTGGATTGCGGTAATGCAGGCACCGGCATGCGGCTGCTGGCCGGGCTGCTGGCCGGACAGTCCTTCGACAGCACCCTGGTCGGGGACAGCTCGCTCAGCGCGCGGCCCATGGGCCGGGTGATCGCCCCCCTGCAAGCCATGGGCGCAAGGATCGACGCTGACGGTGGGATTCCTCCCCTGCGAATCCACTCGAACAATACATTGCAAGCAATTGATTTCACTACGCCCATAGCGAGTGCGCAAGTCAAATCCGCGGTACTGCTGGCCGGTCTTTATGCCCGGGGCCAGACCATCGTCCGCGAGCAGCCGACGCGCGACTACACCGAGCGCATGCTCGCTGCTTTCGGCGCCCCCATCGAGTTCCGGCCCGGCTACGCGGCGATCCAGGGTGGGGCGCGCCTGCAAGCGACCGACGTGGACGTCCCCGCGGACATGTCT
>JANXUD010000071.1 GCA_025352045.1 Gammaproteobacteria bacterium
TCCATGTCGGCACCTCCAGCACCAGCCTGCCTGCCCGGCAACGCCCGGCGCCATCGGACGAGTCCGGCCCGCAGGGTCGGGAGATCCTGACAGTGGCCCGGCGATACACTGGGCGTTTCCCCGGACCCACCCCCATGGCCGCGAACCAATTCGAACTCGAAGCCCCGTTCGCCCCCGCAGGCGACCAGCCGCAGGCGATCCGCAAGCTGGTCGAGGGATTCGAGTCGGGCCTGGCGCACCAGACCCTGCTCGGCGTCACCGGTTCGGGCAAGACCTACACGATCGCCAACGTCATCCAGCAGGTGCAGAAGCCGACCCTGGTGCTGGCGCCGAACAAGACGCTGGCGGCGCAGCTCTACGGCGAGTTCAAGAGCTTCTTCCCGCACAACGCGGTCGAATATTTCGTCAGCTACTACGACTACTACCAGCCCGAGGCCTATGTCGCCGCGAGCGACACCTTCATCGAGAAGGACTCGAGCATCAATGAGCACATCGAGCAGATGCGCCTGTCGGCGACCAAGGCGCTGCTGGAGCGCCGCGACGCGATCATCGTCGCGACCGTGTCGTCGATCTATGGCCTTGGCGACCCGAACGAGTATTTCCGCATGGTCCTGCACCTGGTCAAGGGCGACCGTATCGACCAGCGCGAGCTGATCAAGCGTCTCACCGACATGCAGTATTCGCGTAACGACGTCGAACTCCGCCGCGCGACCTATCGGGTGCGCGGCGAGGTGATCGACGTGCACCCCGCCGAGTCCGAGATCGAGGCGGTGAGGATCGAGCTGTTCGACGGCGAAATCGAGGGTATTTCCCTGTTCGATCCGCTGACCGGCGAGGTGCACCGCAAGCTGCAGCGCTACACCCTGTACCCGAAGTCGCACTACGTCACCACGCGCAAGACCGTGCTGGACGCGATCGAAACCATCAAGCCAGAGATGGTCGAGCGCCTGGAGTATTTCTACCGGGAAAACAAGCTGGTCGAGGCGCAGCGACTGCAGCAGCGCACCCAGTTCGACCTGGAGATGATGGCCGAGGTCGGCTTCTGCAGCGGCATCGAGAACTACTCGCGCCACCTGACGGGCCGCATGCCAGGCGAGCCGCCGCCCTGCCTGTACGACTACCTGCCCCCGGACGCCCTGCTGGTGGTGGACGAATCGCACGTGACCATTCCGCAGCTGGGCGCGATGTACAAGGGCGATCGCTCGCGCAAGGAAACGCTGGTTCAATTTGGCTTTCGACTGCCGAGCGCCCTGGACAACCGCCCGCTCAAGTTCGAGGAATGGGAACGCCGCTCGCCACGCGCGATCTTCGTCTCCGCCACGCCGGGCAAGTACGAACTCGATCACAGCGACGGCCAGGTCGTGGAATTGCTGGTGCGCCCCACCGGCCTGGTCGATCCGCCGATCGAGATCCGCCCGGTCGCAACCCAGGTGGACGACCTGTTGTCCGAGATCAACCTGCGCGCGGCGATGGGCGACCGTGTCCTGGTCACGACACTGACCAAGCGCATGGCCGAGAACCTCACCGACTACCTCGGCGAGCACAACGTCAAGGTGCGCTACCTGCATTCGGACATCGAGACGGTCGAACGCGTCGAGATCATCCGCGACCTGCGCCTGGGCAAGTTCGACGTGCTGGTCGGCATCAACCTGCTACGCGAAGGCCTGGACATGCCCGAGGTGTCGCTGGTCGCGATCCTTGACGCCGACAAGGAGGGCTTCCTGCGCTCGGCCGGCTCGCTGATCCAGACCATCGGCCGCTGCGCCCGAAACGTGCGCGGCAAGGCGATCATGTATGCCGACCGCATCACCAACTCGATGCAGGTGGCGATCAGCGAAACCGACCGGCGCCGGCAGATCCAGCTGGACTTCAACGCCACCCACGGCATCGTGCCGACCTCGATCGCGCGCGAGATCATGGACGTGATGGAAGGCGCCCGGAGCGCGCCCGAGCCCGGGGCCCGGCGCGGGCGCGGGAAGCAGGCGGCGGTGGCGGAGGAGGGCAGCGACTACGCCATGCTCGACCCCGCCAAGCTGGCGGCGCGGGTCAGGCAGCTCGAGGCCCAGATGTACCAGCACGCCCGCGACCTGGAGTTCGAGCAGGCCGCCAAGCTCCGCGACGAGCTGCAGAAGGCGAAGGCAATGGCCCTCGCCAACCCCTTCTGAGCTCCCACGGCTGGCGTCCCCGGCCACTGGCCGCTATAATTCGCGTCCCCACGGGCGGTTAGCTCAGCGGTAGAGCACTACCTTGACATGGTAGGGGTCACAGGTTCGAAACCTGTACCGCCCACCACCGAATCCAGCACGGATCCGGTGGACGTAGTCCCAGCATCACTCCCCCCGATACGACGCGCCAGGCACTCCGGCCTGGCTGGTGTTATCGCGGGACCGGATCTGGCGCAGGCCCGGGCCCGGTCTCCCTCGAATGCGGGGAGCGGACGTGCGCTGGCAAGACTGCTACACCAGCACGGAAGTCGAGCAGCTGTCGGTCCAGCACCGGACGCGAGGCTTCGCCAATGACGACGCCGGTTGGGAAGTCCTCTCCGACCTGGTCCAGCGCCTGGTCCGCGACAGCGCCGTTGCGCCCTTGCGCACCCCAGGCCAGGCGCGTGCAATCAAGTTGGACGTGTTCAATTACTGGGACGAAGTCCAGCCCCCCGGCGATGTCCGGGAGTGCATGGCGTCCTGGCGCGCCTCGGGCCTGCACCTGGTCAGCTATGACCGTGCCGCAGCGGACGATTTCCTGGCCGACGAGTTCGGCGGCGATGTCCTTGCCGCGTTCCGCCACGCCCACCATCCCGCGATGCAGGCGGACCTGTTCCGCCTCGCGCGGATCATCCGCCTGGGTGGCCTGTACGTGGATGCGGACGACGCGTTCGTGGGCGACGGTTCCGCGCCGATGCGTTTCCCTTCCGCCGCGACCCTGAAGCCGCTTGCGGTCTGCAGGCACTGCCCGGCATCGGTCCCCGTCACCGTGCCGCCGCCGGGCGCCCCGGATTCGATGCACTGGTACTACCTGGGCAATGCGCCGATCGCCGGCGTCGGGGGCCATCCGCTGTTCGACCTGGCCCTGGAGCGTGCGGTGGCTGCGGTGATGCTGCGAAAATCGCGCGGGGAGCGCGCCAACATCCACGCCGACACCGGCCCGGCGAATTTCTCCCTCGCGCTGCTGGAGCACGTGGCCGATTGCTTCTCGCGCGACGCCGACTGCGACGTGACCGTCTCCCCTGCCTGGGATGGCATGGAGCAGTCGCGTTGGCTCGAGTACAAGGCCACGGGCCGGAACTGGCGCACCAACGCCACGATATATCCGGCCAGCGTCGCCGGCGCCGCGCCGCAGGACGGCCGAAAACGCGGGTGATATCATTGACTTGCGCGCCGGTTGGCACTAACGTGAAGGCTTCGGACCTGTGACAGGAAGCGTCGGGAAACCGGCGTCCAGCGTGCGACATGAGCACTACCAGCCGCCAGCACTGATCCAGCCAGCCCGTCTCGCGGAAACGAAGGACGCCTGGCGTCCTTTTTTATTTGCTCCAATTCCACAGAGCCCAGATCATGATCACGATTACCCTTCCCGACGGCAGCCAGCGGCCGTTCGAGCAACCCGTGTCAGTTGCCGATGTCGCCGCGTCGATCGGCCCCGGGCTGGCCAAGGCCGCGCTCGCCGGCAAGGTGGATGGCAAGCTGGTGGACACAAGCCATCGCATCGACCACGACGCCGCGCTCGAGATCGTTACCGACAAGCATCCCGACGCGCTGGATGTGCTGCGCCATTCCACCGCGCATCTGCTTGCGCAGGCCGTGCAGCGCCTGTTCCCCGGCACGCAGGTCACCATCGGCCCGGTCATCGACAACGGCTTCTACTACGACTTCGCGTCCGAGCGGGCGTTCACGCCCGAGGACTTGCCGAAAATCGAGGAAGAAATGCAGCGCATCGTCAAGGAGGCCCTGCCGATCGCGCGCAGCGTGGAATCCCGCGATGCCGCGGTGGCGCGCTTCAAGGGCATGGGCGAGCACTTCAAGGCTGAAATCATCGAGTCCATCCCCTCGGACGAGGATCTGTCGCTGTACTCGCAGGGCGAGTTCACCGACCTGTGCCGCGGCCCGCACGTGCCGGGCACGGACAAGCTGCGCGCTTTCAAGCTGATGAAGGTCGCCGGCGCCTATTGGCGCGGCGATTCCAACAACCGCATGCTCAGCCGCATCTACGGCACGGCCTGGTTGAACGACAAGGACCTGAAGGCCTGGTTGTTCCAGCTCGAGGAAGCCGAGAAGCGCGACCACCGCAAGATCGGCAAGGCGCAGAACCTGTTCCACCAGCAGGAAGAGGCGCCGGGCATGGTGTTCTGGCACCCGCGTGGCTGGGCGCTGTGGCAGGTGGTCGAGCAGACCATGCGCCAGGTCTACATCGACTCGGGCTACCAGGAAGTGCGCTGCCCGCAGATCCTGGACGTGTCGCTGTGGAAGAAGTCGGGGCACTGGGACAACTACAAGGAAAACATGTTCTTCACCGAGTCCGAGAAGCGGACCTATGCGGTGAAGCCCATGAACTGCCCCGGCCACGTGCAGGTGTACAACCAGGGCCTGCACAGCTACCGCGACCTGCCGATCCGCTACGGCGAGTTCGGCAGCTGCCATTGCAACGAGCCCAGCGGCGCGCTGCACGGCATCATGCGCGTGCGCAGCTTCACCCAGGACGACGGCCACATCTTCTGCACCGAGGACCAGATCGAGTCCGAGGTGACCGCATTCCACCGCCAGGCCATGGCGGTGTACCGGCTGTTCGGTTTCAGCGAGATCTCCCTGAAGATCGCCCTGCGCCCGGAGCAGCGCTTGGGCACGGACGAGACCTGGGACAAGGCCGAGCATGCCCTGCGCGCCGCGTTGTCGGCCTGCGGCGTGGAGTGGGAAGAGCTCCCGGGGGAGGGAGCGTTCTACGGCCCGAAGATCGAATACCACATGCGCGACTCGATCGGCCGCGGCTGGCAGGTCGGCACCATGCAGGTCGATTTCATGATGCCCGAGCGCCTCGGGGCCGAGTACGTGGACGAACATTCCGCGCGCCGGCACCCCGTGATGCTGCACCGTGCCATCGTCGGCTCGATGGAGCGCTTCATCGGGATCCTGATCGAGCACTACGCCGGGGCCCTGCCGGCCTGGCTGGCGCCGGTCCAGGCGGTCGCCATGAACATCACCGATGCCCAGGGCGACTACGTCGCCTCCGTCCAGAAATCCCTTGTGAATCAAGGGTTCCGGGTCATCTCCGATTTGCGCAACGAGAAGATCGGCTATAAGATCCGGGAACACGCCATGCAGCGCATCCCCTACATCCTGGTCGCAGGCGACCGGGAGCGGGAGCAGGGGCTGGTCTCGGTCCGCTCCCGAAATGGCGAGGATTTAGGCACAATGACGCCTGAGGCGTTCGCCGCCCGCCTGCGCGACGACGCTGTCCCGGCTGCCTGAAGCTGCCGGTCCGATCAACGAAGAGGATTTACGAATCAATACGCCAGCCACAGAAAAAGGTAACCGCAAGAACAGTGACATCCGCGTCCCGCGCGTCCGCGTGATCGGGGCCGATGGAGAGATGGTTGGCGTGCTCTCGCGCGAGGAAGCGCTTGCGCTTGCGGAAGAATCGGGCATGGACCTGGTCGAGATCCAGCCGACGGCGGACCCGCCGGTGTGCCGGATCATGGACTACGGCAAGTTCAAGTTCGAAGCGCAGAAGAAGGCCAATGCGGCCAAGAAGAAGCAGAAGATCGTCGAGATCAAGGAACTGAAGTTCCGCCCGACCACCGACGACGGCGACTACAACATCAAGCTGCGCAACCTGCGGCGCTTCCTCGAGGAA
>JANXUD010000011.1 GCA_025352045.1 Gammaproteobacteria bacterium
CTCAAGGGCATTCGCGACGTGGTGGTTCTCAACGACCGCCTGGCCCAATTGACCCAGAAAGTCGACCGCCTGGAAATGGGGCAACGCGACCAACTCGAACGCCTGGTACGGGTCGAGTCGTTCGTGGATTTCGTGCGACCGGCCGTCCTGCGCCGGGCGCTGCCGCCGGCGAAAGACTGACATGGACATGCAACGAGCCGGAGCGATCCGGCCCCTACGACTTGATGGGAGGAACGCGAATCACGCTCGCCGTGGTGGGCGCAATGCGCTGCGCCACGGCATGACCTGCGATCGGATTGCGTCGAGCAGAATCGTTTCCGTTTCGACAACCTAGAAGCGAAAAAACCGCCCTGGCAGGCGGCTTTTTCGTAGTGAACTGGCTGGCAGGAACCAGCGGGATCAGCACCGGAATGGCTGAATCCTACCCCTGCCGGCGAAGCCGTGCAAGAGGGTAAGGATGAAAAAGCAGCTATCCCCGTCACCCTGCCTCGCCGCCGTGAATCGGCGCGGGTCATGGGCACAGTAAAAGCCACGCCCTTGCGGGCGATCGGGCCGCAGCGCGCCGCCGATGCGGCGCACTCGGCCATTGGCGGGCGGTCGTTTCCGTTTCTACATCGCCGTGCTGCTGCAATTGGGCACGCCCGCGCCGGCGCTTGCCCTGTTGCACGAGAGCCTGGCGATCGATCCCGCCTTCGAAGTCGTCGAGCCGGAAGAACTCAGCCGCCTGGTCGCGGCGGCGGATGCTGGCGGACAAAGCCGTCTGGCCGTGTCATTGGCCGAGCAGTTCCTGCGCCGCTTCCCGCGCGACCGCGACCGCCAGGCCAATGGCCTGGTGGCGGCGCGCCTGATGTGCGCCCGGCTCGGGCGCGAAGCCGACGCGGTCGCCCTGCTCGACGCACTGTTGCGCGAAGCACCCGAGCACGCGCTCGCGCCCGCGCTGCAGCAGGCGCGCGACGCCATCGTCCTGCCGCCCCCGGCGCCGCGCCGCTGACCGGTGCAACCGGTGGTGCGTGTCGCGCCGCGCGGGCCCTCAGGGCAGTGCGCGCAGCGTCGCCTCGCGTGTCCACTGCCGCGTCTTGGCCAGCGCGATGAAGCGCGCGACCTCCTTGGGATCCACCACGCCCGCATCCGGCACGATGCCGCCGGCGGCGAGGATCTGCTGCGTGCCCCTGCAGGCGGCGATCGCCTTGAGGTGGCCGAAGGCATCGCGGAACCAGTCCACGGCCGCAGCCTGTTTCGACAAGGCCAGGGCTTCGGCCGGATCGAGCACGCTGGCGATCGCATCGAACAGCACCGACGGCGTTCCGCCCAGCTGTCCGTCCGCGGACAGTGCCTTGCCGCCCTTGAGCTGCACGGTCACCTTGGGCGCGACGATCTTCACCGCCGCGCCCTCGGCCATGGCTGCCTTGCGCAGGGCATCCACCTGCGCGCCGTCACTGCCGTCGGCGACCAGGATCGCGATGCAGCGGCCGTCGAGCGTCGGCTTGGACTTCGCCACCAGGCCCAGCGCGGGCGACGGCGCCATGTCGAACGCTGGCGCGGCGGGCGCGATCACCGCCGGCATGGCCGCCATGCCCAGGCCATCGGCGACGCGGCGCGCGATGTCCTCGTCCACGTTTCGCAACTGGGCCACGGTGCGCTCGCGGATCGCCGGCGTGCCGACCTTGGACAACTCGAACACGATCGCCGCCAGCAGGTGGGCCTGTTCCTGCGGCGTCTGGCTGTTGAAGAACAGCCGCGGCTGGCTGAAATGGTCGGCGAAGGACTCGGCGCGCACGCGGCGCTTGCCGCCGTCACCCGGCGCCTCGTTGAAATGGCGGTAGCCGCGCGCGGGCGACTCGCGCCCGGTCGGCGCGCTGTCGGCGTCGAGCGAGTTCGGCTCGTATGCCACGCGTCCCTTGGGCACCGTGGTCTGCATGTGCGCGTCGCGCTGGTGGTTGGCGAACGGGCACTTCGGGGCGTTCACCGGGATCTGGTGGAAATTGGGCCCGCCCAGGCGCGACAGCTGCGTGTCGAGGTAGGAGAACAGCCGGCCCTGCAGCAGCGGATCATTTGAGAAATCAATTCCGGGAATCAGGTTGGCCGGGCAGTAGGCCACCTGCTCCGTCTCGGCGAAGAAGTTGTCCGGCCAGCGGTCGAGCACCATGCGCCCGACGATCTGCACCGGCACCAGTTCCTCGGGGATGAGTTTGGTCGGGTCGAGGTGGTCGAAGGGGAAGGCGTCTGCCTCCTCCTCGGTGAACAGCTGCACGCCGAAGTCCCATTCCGGGAATGCACCGGCCTGGATCGCCTCGAACAGGTCGCGGCGATGGAAATCATTGTCCGCGGCCTGCAGCTTGACCGCCTCGTCCCACAGCGTGGACTGCAGGCCGAGTTTCGGCCGCCAGTGGAAGCGCACGAAAGTCGACTCGCCGGCGGCGTTGATGAAGCGGAAGCTGTGGATGCCGAAACCCTCGATCATCCGCAGCGAGCGCGGGATGCCTCGGTCGCTCATCGCCCAGAACACCATGTGCAGGGTTTCCGGCGACAGGGACACGAAGTCCCAGAAGGTGTCGTGCGCGCTGCCGGCCTGCGGGAAGCCGCGGTCGGGCTCCATCTTGACCGCGTGGATGAAGTCGGGGAACTTCATCGCATCCTGGATGGCGAACACCGGGAAGTTGTTTCCGACGAGGTCGAAGTTGCCCTCGCTGGTGTAGAACTTGACCGCGAAGCCGCGCACGTCGCGCGGCGTGTCCACCGAGCCGGCGCCGCCGGCCACGGTGGAAAAGCGCGTGAACACCGGCGTGCGCACGCCCTTGTCGGTCAGCAGCTTCGCCGTGGTGAACTTCGACAGCGATTTCGTCAGTTCGAAGTAGCCATGCGCCGCGGAACCCCGCGCATGCACGATCCGCTCGGGAATGCGCTCATGGTCGAAGTGGGTGATCTTCTCGCGGAGGATGAAATCCTCCAGCAGGGTCGGCCCGCGCGTCGACGCGCGTAGCGAGTTCTGGTTGTCGGCCAGCACCACGCCCTGGTTGGTGGTGAGCGCCGGCTGCCGGCCTTGCGCCACCTGGTGGGTCTCGCCGCCGCGGCTGGTCGCGCTGCCGTCCGGCGCGGCAGGCTTGCCTGCCGCCGCTGCCTTCGTCGTCGCCTTGCTTGATGCCTTGCTGGTTCCGCTTGCCTTCCTGGCCATGCCGCGTTCCTTGCGTCACCGCCGTCCTGGCGGCCTCCCACCATAGGGCCTGGCCGGCGCCCACGATGACGCGCCGCTGAACTGGCGGCCGCGATGACGCCTCGCCGGTGCGCCTCAGCCCAGCAGGGGCCGCAACACCATGATCAGGCCGACCATGGACGCCGCCCACACCGCGGTGCGCAGGTAGGGGATGCCCAGGGCGTACAGCGGCAGGTAGACGACCCGGGCCCAGAAATAGATCTCGGCGCCGCGGGCGGTCTGGGCGCTGCCGGCCTGCAGGGCGACCACGGCCAGCACGGCGGCGGCGAAGAACGGAAAGGTCTCCAGGAAATTGCGCAAGGCGCGTTCCAGTCGGCCGGCCAGGCCGGTGCAGGGCGGCAGGTTGTCGTCGCGCGGGCCGGCGTTCCAGCCCAGGCCGCGTTGCTGCGTGGTCAGCGTCGCCGCCAATGCGATCTGCACCAGGCCGAGCACCAGCGCCCAGGCCAGCATTTTCAGTTCCATTCCCATGGTCAGTCCCCTCCCGGGTTTCGCCAGTGCCGCGGTGGCCGATGACGCCAGCCTCCGCCCCGTCTCCATCATGCGCCAACGGCGTGACGACGGCGTCGGCAGGCCCGGCCCGGTCCCGGACCACGTGGCGGGTTTAAGATGGCTGGCGCCTTCCCGGGAATCCACTGGTGAACGCACCCCGCCTCCAGCGTCGCCTCGCCGCCATCGCCATCGCCGACGTGGTCGGCTATTCGCGGATGATGGGCCGCGACGAGGCCGGCACCCTGCAGGCCGTGAACGCGCGCCGGCACGGGATCATCGAGCCGGTGGTGGCCGCGCACGCGGGCCGCGTGGTCAAGACCATGGGCGACGGCTTCTTCCTCGAGTTCGGCAGCGCGGTGGACGCGGTGGATGCCGCGCTCGAGTTGCAATCGAGCATGGCCGATGCCAACCGCGACCTGCCAGACGATCTGCGCATCGTCCTGCGCATCGGCATCAACCTGGGCGAGGTGCTGGTCGAGGACGGCGACCTGTTCGGCGACGGGGTGAACATCGCGGCGCGCCTGGAAGCGCTGGCCCCGCCGGGCGGCATCCTGCTGTCGGGCAGCGCCCGCGACCAGGTGCACCAGCGCATCGCCACCCCGCTCGAGGACCTCGGCTTGCGCGAGTTGAAGAACATCGCGCAGCCCGTCCACGTGTACCAGGTGCAGGCGCCGCGCCTGGCCGATGCGACGGCACGGCGCGCGGCGGATCCGCCGGACCGCCCGCCCGCGGCGCCCGCGCGACCGGCGCGGCGCGCCGGCGACGAGCTCACCAGCATCGCGATCCTGCCCTTCAGCAACCTGGGCGATGACGTCGCGCAGGGGCATTTCAGCGATGGCGTCACCGAAGACCTGATCACCGAGCTCAGCCGCTGGCGGATCCTCGCGGTGCGTTCGCGCGCGGCCTCGTTCCGCTACCGGGGGCTGGCGCTGGATATCGCGCAGGTGGCGCGGGAGCTGGACGTTCGCTACCTGGTGGAAGGCAGCGTGCGCCGGCTGGGCGACCGCATCCGCATCAGCGCGCAGCTGATCGACAGCGAAACCGGCGCGCACCTGTGGGCGGACAAGTTCGACCGGCCGGCCGGCGACGTGTTCGCGGTGCAGGACGAGGTGGTGCAGACCATCGTCAGCACCCTGGCCGGCCGGGTCAACGTCTCCGACATCGCACGCGCGCGGCGCAAGCCGCCGGCCAGCCTCGCCGCCTACGACTGCGTCATCCAGGGCAATGCCCTGCCCTGGGGGACGCCCGAAGGACTGGCGGAAGCGGCGCACTGGTTCGAACGCGCGGTGGAGATCGATCCCGGCTACGTCTTCGCGCTGGCGGTGCTGGCCTTCATCCGGCACACGCAGTGGTTCGAGGACGAGAGCGGCTCGGACCGCCTGCTCGACGAGGCGCATGCGCTGGCCTCCCGCGCCACCCAGCTGGACGAATGCCAGAGCACGGCGTTCTCCGTGCTGGCCCAGGTCTGCCTGTCGCGTCGCGCCTTCGACCTGGCGCGGGAATACATCGAGCATGCGGTGTCGCTCAATCCGACCAACCAGTGGAACCAGGCCGACCTGGGCGTGGTGCTGCTGGGCTTGGGCGAGCACGAGCGCGCCATCGAGCGCCTGCTGCATGCGCGGGAAATCGACCGCTTCTTCGACACGCCCTGGTACTGGCGTTGCCTGGGCAAGGCCTGCCTGCTGCTGGGTCGCCACGGCCAGGCACTCACCTGGCTCGGCCATGCGCCGACCGACCAGTACCGCACCGCGGCCCTGCTGGCCGCCTGCCACGGCCGGCTGGGCGATGCCGAAGCCGCGCGCGCACAGGCCAGCGCCTGCCTGGCGTTCAAGCCCGGGTTCTCGATTTCATCGCAGGCGCGCAAGCACATCTTCCGGCGGACGCAGGACGCTGCGTACATGGCCGAGTCCTATCGCCTCGCAGGCTTTCCAGAATGACCGGGGACACCGCGCCGGGCGTCGCCGACGCCGGCGCGCCAGGATCGGGCGACGAGCCCGGCTGGGTCGATGCGGTGCTCGCGTTCTGGCTGCTGGAGCGTGGCGAGCTGCAGTGGTTCGCCAAGGATTCGGAACAGGACGCGATGATCGCCGAGCGTTTCGCCGGATTGCATGGAAAGCTCTCGGCCGGCGCCGGCCCGGCGCCGCGCACGCCGCGCGAGGCCCTCGCCACGGTCATCGTGCTCGACCAGTTCTCGCGCAACCTGTTCCGTGGTGACGCCCGCGCCTTCGCCAGCGACGCGCGCGCGCGGCGGATCGCCGCCGACGCGCTCGACGCCGGCTGGGACGCCGGCATGTCGCCGCGCGAACGCCTGTTCCTGTCACTGCCCTTCGAGCACAGCGAGTCCCTGGCCGACCAGGCGCGCGCGGTGGCGCTGACGCAAACGCTCGGCGACGACAGCTGGTTGCGCTTCGCCCGTTCGCACTACGACACCATTGCCCGCTTCGGCCGCTTCCCGCATCGCAACGCCCTGCTCGGACGGGAATCGACGGATGCGGAGCGCGCCTTCCTGGCGGAACCGGGCAGCGGCTTCTGAGCGGATGGCGGCGCGCGGCGCGGGATTGCTGTAGAACCAGATCCTCCGATGGCTTTGCACAGGGATCGAGACGGCAATGGGGAAATCTCGGCTCGAGGCCTTCAGCGACGGCGTGCTCGCCATCCTGATCACGATCATGGTGCTGGAGCTGAAGGTGCCGCACGGCACCGACGCCGCCGCGTTGCAGCCGCTGCTGCCGGTTTTCCTCAGCTACGTGCTGAGCTTCGTGTATTTGGGCATCTACTGGAACAACCACCACCACATGCTGCACGCGACCACGCGCGTGACCGGCGGCGTGCTTTGGGCCAACCTGCACCTGCTGTTCTGGCTGTCGTTGCTGCCCTTCGCCACCGGCTGGCTGGGCGAAAACCATTTCGCCGCCCTGCCCGCGGCGCTGTATGGCGTGGTGTTGCTGATGGCCGCGCTGGCCTACTGGTGGTTGCAGCAGAGGATCATCGCCGCGCAGGGCAAGGACTCCTTGCTGCGCCGGGCCGTGGGCAGCGACTGGAAGGGAAAGCTGTCGCCGCTGTTCTACCTGGCGGCAATCCCGGCGGCGTTCTGGAATACCGCCGTGTCGCTGGCACTGTACGTGGCCGTGGCCCTGCTGTGGCTGGTCCCCGACCGGCGTATCGAGCAGGTGTTGTCCGACTGAGGGCCGGCGGGCGCGGCGCGGCTCAGGGGTTGGCCGCGCGATCGATCGTGGCCGCCTGCGCAGCGGCCTGGGCCTTGACCCGCGGGTCGGCCTCGACCGCCTTGGGCGGCGGCTCGTGCGGCTGGCCTTCCCAGTCATCGCCCGAGCGCGTGTAGGCATGCCCGTCCATCGCCACGAACGCGCCTTGCGCGGGATCGTAGCCGTGGCGCACGACCTCGATGCGCGGATCATCGATGCGCAGCACGTTGAAGGCATTGACCTCGCCGCGCCCGCGCGTCGAGGTGGCCGTGCCAGCCTGCACCGCCAGCGCGGCGAAGCCCGGGATGCGATAGCGTGCGGCCGTGTTGCTGACATGGGTGGCGTGCAGGTGGCCGGACAACAGCACGTCCACGCCCAGTCGCGCCAGCGCCGGCATCGCCATGTCGGCGCGGCCCAGGCGCTCGGACGGGTCGGCGTCGGCGGGCGGGTCGAAGGGATGGTGGGTGACCACGATGCGCGTCACCTGGCTGGGCACGCCGCCCAGGCGATCGCGCAGCCGCGCGACCTGTTCGACGTTGATGCGGCCGTGCTTGAAGGTCAGCGAGCGCGCGGTATTGACCCCGAGCACGGCGATCTCGCCGTCCACGAAGACCGGCTCGACGTCGGCGCAGACGAGCGCGCGGAAATTGGCCAGCGGTGAGAAAAAGCGCTTGAACGGGTTGTACAGCGGGATGTCATGGTTGCCGGGCACCACCAGCCGAGGCTGCGGCAGGCGGTCGAGGAAGGCGCGCGCCTGCGCGAACTGCGCCTTGCGCGCGCGCTGGGTCAGGTCGCCGGACACCACCACCAGGTCCGGGCGCAGTGCGTGGATCGCGGCGACGAGCGGATCGAGCAGCGCGGGATCGACGCGGCCGAAGTGCAGGTCCGACAGGTGCACGAGGGTGCGCATCAGCCGCTCGCTTCCGGCGTACTGCTCGCCGTGCTCGCAGCAGCGTTTGCGGCGGCATTCGCGACTGCGCTCGTCGCGGCCTTGGCCGCGGCGGGCACGCGCACGCGCAGGCAGCGTGGCCGGCTGCGGTAGTCGAGCGGCGCGTCCATCATGGTCACCTCGCCATCGGTGGACACGTGGAGGCGCGCATGCCCGGTCTCGATCCGGAATGCCGGGCCCTCGAGTACCTCGAGGTCGCGCGCTTCGGCAAGCCGCCCGAACAGCGCACGCAGGGCCAGCGCGACCAGGCCCCAGCGGCCGACATCCCGGCTCACGGTCAGGCTGAGCACGCCGGCGTCGAGTCGGGCGCGCGTGCCGATATCCAGGCCCTGCATGTCGTAGGCATTGTTGCCGACGAAGACGAAGGCGCTGCGGCGCGACAACGTGCGGCCGTCGCCCTCGACTCGCACCGAGAGGAAGGGATAGCGGCGCAGCGCGGCCAGGCTGGCGAACACGAAGGCTGGCCACTTGCCGCGGCCCAGCCGCTGCTGCTGTTCGCGGTCGCGCACGATTGCCGGATACAGGCCGATGCTGGAATTGTTGAGGAACAGGCGGCCATTGATGCTGCCCGCATCGACCGCGCGGTCCTGGCCGCCGGCGAGCAGCGCGACCGCGGCGTCCAGGTCCAGCGGAATGCCCACGTCCTTGGCGAAATGATTGAGCGTGCCCATCGGCAACACACCGAGCACCGCCTGCGACCCGGCGACCGCGCTGGCGACCTCGTTGACCGTGCCGTCGCCGCCGCCGGCCACCACCAGGGCGCAACCGCGCGCGACCGCGGCGCGCGCGCGCTCGCCGATCTGGCCGGGTTCGCTGGCGAACACCAGTTCGGCATCGACGCCGTGGCGGCGCAGGCGTTGCGCGAGCGAGTCCGCGCCCTCGCCATCGTGGCCGGTCCCGGCGGCGCCGTTGACCAGCACCAGGCAGTTGGTGTCCATTCGGCGACGGTAGGAAGCGGCCGCTGAACGGCGCGGGAAGCGCGGGCGCGGATCAACCGGGCGCGGCGTGCGCCATGCGCAGCAGGCGGCGCTCCAGCTGCCAGGCGAGCGCACAGGCCAGCAGCCAGCCGAGGAACCAGGGCCAGCGCGGCCGGCGGGGCGAGCCGTCCGCGGCGTCCCTGCGCGCTGACTCGACGGGAGTGCGCGGCTGCGCGGCGAGCGCGCGTGTCGCGTCGCGGTCGGCGCGTGCGGCCAGGCCCGGCAAGGCGGCTTCCCCAAGCACCAGGATGTCGGCGGCCCCGTCGCCGGCGTGGGCGTGGTGCCAGCCCGCGCGTTGCGGCCAGGCCAGCGCGCAATGGGCATCGCCACGAGGTTCCTCGTGCAGCGGGATGGCGGCGCCGTCGGGATCGTCGAGGCGCAGGCCCGCGACCGGCGCGCACAGCAGCAGGCGTTGCCCGACGCGCGCCGGCGCGTCCTCCAGCCAGGGCGGCGCGGCAGCGCGGGCACGCGCCAGGGTGCCAAGCACGCCGCTCCACAGTTGCGCGTGCTGGCGCGCGGCGCCTGCCAGGACCAGCCGGTAGCTGTCGCCGAACCAGGCCAGGCCCAGGCGCCCGCGCCCCTGCGCGCGCCAGGTCGCGAGCGGTTCGCCCGCCGCATCGGCCAGGAGCGGTTGCAGGTTGGGGCCGCGCACGCGCAGGGCTTGGCGCGAGGGCGCGGGCGGATCGGCGGCGTCGGGCGCGCGCAACGCGTCCGCGGCGGCGCCAGCGCCGGCCGGCGTGCCCGGAAGCTGCACGGTTTCGGGCAGGTCGGCGGACTCGATCGCAAAGCCCAGCGCGCGCCAGCGTTCGCGTTCGGCGCCGTCCACCGGACCGGTCAGCCGCACCAGCACGCCCAGTCCCTCGTGCACGGCCTGCAACAGCGCCGCGCGGCTGGCGCCGTCCAGGCCCCGCCAGGCGCGGTCGTCGAGCAGCGCCACGTCCAGTGCGCGCAGGCTGGCCGGATCGAGCCGCGGCGCACCCTGTGCCAGCGCGACACCGGCGCCGAGCGCAATCCGCACCTGCAGGTCGAGCCCCGCGTCCACGGCCCAACGGCGCAGGTACTTCAACTCCGGCCCCGGTCCGCCGGCCAGCAGCAGCAAGCGCGGGCGCGTGCCCTCGCCGACCTGCATCGGGAGATCGGCCGATTGCACGACGGCGCCGCGCGCGTCGCGCAGTCGCAGCGCGAACACGAGGGTGCCGGTGACCGGCGCGCTGCCGAGTAGCGCGAAGCGCCCGTCGCGATCGATCGCCTCGCTGGCCAGCACCCGGCCCGCGGGATCGAGCAGGTCGGCGCGGCCGCCGGCCAGCGCCTCGGTGTCGCCGGCGACCCGAAACGGCAGGCCGACGATGGCGGCCTGGTCACGCCACAACCCGACCAGGCCACGCGGCAGCGCTCCGGCGTCGAAGCGCAGTGGCCGGCCGGCGACGGCATCGCGATCACGGGCGACCAGGCCCGTGCCCAGCACGTGCAAACGCGCGGCGTCGCGTTGCCGCAGCGCGGTGGCCAGGTCCGGCGTGCGCGCCACGCCCGGCAGGGCCGGGGCCTCGGGCAAGGCAAGCAGGCGCGCGCCGGGCGGCAGCGCCGCGATCGCGGCGGGCGTGGTGGCCGCGGTGGCGAGCACAAGGGTGGTCTCGTCACGCGCGGCGTGCGGCGGGAACAGCGTGAACCACAGCAGTGCGGCCAGCACCGGTTGCAGCCCGAGCAATGCGACCCAGGCGGCGCGCGCGCCGGCATCGGTGCTTGCGTCGGTGTCTGTATCGGCGCGTGCCGCCGAGCCCGCACCGATGAGGCGGCTGCGGCGCCATCGCAGCGCCAGTCGCCCGGTCGCCAGCGCGGCGGCCAGCGCCAGGACAGCTGCGGCAGCGACGACCGGCGTCATGGCGACGGCGCCGCGAGCGCGTCGAGGTAGCGGCCGCCCTGCGCATCGCTGGCAGTGCGCGGCGGCAGGGCCGTCGGCGCGGGTGGCAGCAGCGGCCAAAGCTGGCGACGCAGGGCGGCCGCGCACGCCGCGCAGCCGGGGTCGGCGTGCCAGCGGTCGAAGGCTTCGAACAGCGCCAGGGTGTCGTCCCCGGGGGCCGCGTCATCCTGCATGTCGGCATCGCTTGGCGGCCGCTGCCCGTCGCGCGCGCGCAACCAGCGCGCGAAGTCCTGCGCGGCCTGTTCGCGCGCGCCCTCCGCGGCGTCGGTGGCCGGCGTCGGCGGTCGCGCGCTCGCGGGCAGCGCCAGTTGCTGCCAGAGCGCGCGCACCGGCGAGGCCTTGTCCTCCGCGGCACGCAGCGGCACCGGCGTCGGCGCGATGCCGGTGCGCTCGCCGTGCAGGCGCCGCGTCTCGTCGATCGGCGGCAACTCCAGGCCGACGCGCGCCAGGTAGATCCGGCTGGCCTGCTGCACCTGCTTGATCAGGCGCAGGGCCCGGTACTCATGCGGCAACGCGCGTTCCGGATGACTGGTGCGCAAGGCGCCTTCCGCCAGCCACATGGCATCGAGCGCGGACTTGAGCAGCACGCGCGTGTCCGGATCGAGCAAGGTCGCGGCCTCCGCCTCGTCGTGCACGTGGCTGTACTCGGCAACCACGCCGGCCGTGTCCACGCCGAAGCCCGCGGACGGTGCGGCGGCGGCGACGTGCGCTTCGTCGGCGTGCTCGGCGTCCGGCGGTTCGGCGGCGGTGACGCCTTCGGTCGCCGCGGCCGTGGCTGCGCCGGGCACGCCGGGCACGACGGACGCGGTGGGCGCAACGGCTGCAGCCGGCGCGGCTGGCGTGTGCCGGCCCGACTCCGCTTCCTCGCCGAGGAACTGCCCGTAGCGCAGCCGCAGGATGCGCTGGTCCACGCCGATGCCGTCGGAGCGCTTCTCGACCACCGCGGCCGGGAGGCCGCGCCGTTCGCCAAGCAATGCCTCGGTGTCGATGATGATCTGCCGCTGGCTGCGGAAGTACGCCGGCAAGGTGCGCTTGACCAGGCCCTCGACGCCGCTGGCCTGCGCACCCGGCGGCGCCGGCCAGCGCAGGATGAAGCCCGGGCTGCGCGTGGTCTGCGCCTGCGGCGTGCGCCGGTCGGCCACGCTGACGCGCGCGACCAGGTCGTCGCCGACGGCGAAGCCCAGCGCCGCCAGGTCCACGCGCCGGCGATAGCGCCGCGAGCGCATGTCGCCGCTGCCTTCGAGCGGCAGCGTCCGCGTGCTCACCTTGATGTTCTCGCCGCTGCCCTGCGCGAGCGTGAGCTGCAGGCTCGCCGCGCCCAGGCCGTAGTCGTCGCTGGCCTCGACCAGCAGCTCCCAGCTGGACTGCGCGCGATCCAGGACGGTGAGGCTGTGTTCGGGCAGGCGCACCGCCAGCCGCGGCGCGCGGTCGCGGCGCACGCTGATCCGGTGCCAGCGCGTGCCCGGCGCGAGGCGATCGTCGAAGCGCAACCGGTACAGCGTGTCGCGCGCGAACGCGCGTTCGCCCGACCAGGCAGCGGCGTCCCGATGCAGGGCGAGCACGCTGCCGTCGTGGAACTCCAGCGACAGCGCGCGCACCGGGCGCCGGGTCGCCAGTTGCCAGTGCAGGCGCGCCGCCTCCGGCACGCTCGCGTCGAGCCGGTCCAGCTGCGTCACCGGCAAGCCGGTGTAGGCAGGCGGCGTGACCCGCAGGGTGATGGCGCGCACGCCCTGGTCCTGCGCCGCGGCCGCGCGCGCGGCGGAGGCCGCGGGGCCTTCTTGCGGCGTGGGCAGGCCGCGCCAGGGCGCGAGGGCAAGCAGCGCGGTGCAGGCGATTGCTGCGGCGGCCGATGCCGGGAGCGCGCGCGGCCAGGCCGGGCGCAGGTCGCAGGCTGCATCCGCGGACAGGCGGGCGGCGACGCGCGCGCGCTGCAGTCGCGCCAGGCCAGGCAGGGCCTCCGCGTCGGCGAGCAACAGGGCCGTGCTGTCTTCCAGCTCGGGACGCCGCGCGTCGAGCGCCCGTGCGATCCAGGCCGCGTCGATGCGGCGGGCGGCCTGCCACATCCGCGCGGCGGCGATCGCCAGCACGACCGCCGGCAGCGCCCATGCGCCAGCGCCACCGACTGCCTGCGCCCACCAGGCCGCGGGCAGCGCCCAGGGCAACCAGCGCAGCGCCGCGATCGCGATGACGCGCCGGCGCGCGCGCGCCTGCAGCGCGGCGAAGGCAGCGGGCAGGCTCACGTCCGGGCCTCGCGCCGCGCACGCGTCGCCAGAAGGCGCTCGCAGAAAAAGGCCAGTGCCGCCGCCAGCGCGAGCCAGGGCAACAGGGTGTCGGGAACCAGTGGAAAGCGCGGGCCGCCTGTGCGTGGTCGCAGGGCGTCAGCGGGCGCGAGCGTGGGCGCTTGCGGCGGGCCCTCGAACAGGCGACGCAGGCGGCGCGGGAAGTCGGGCTCCAGCACTTCCGGCAGCGCGACCGGCGAAATCGGCACGGTTAGAGTCAGCACCTGGCCGCGCCCGAGCGGCGTGGCACGCGCCAGCACGACGCCATCGTCGCGCCGCCACGCGACCTCGCCAGCCGCGCTGTCGGCGCGCGCGCGCGCAGCGTCGGGTGCCCCGGGCACGACCAGGGCCGTCCCGCCGCGCGCCACCCAGGCCTGCAGGTCCGGCGGCAGGTTGCCTGGTCCGATCCAGGCCAGCCAGCCGCGCGGCGCAAGTGCACCGGTGCCTGGCGCGGCGCGGCTTGCTTCGCTGTCCCCGGACCCGGGCAACGGCGCCGCGGACCAGGCCGCCGCCGCCGCGCGCAGGTAATGCGCGGCCGGAGGTTCGGCCGCACCGGCGTAACGCAGGCGCAATGTCGGCGGACGCGCGGGCGGGGGCGACTCGTCGGTCGGCGGGGACGGCGCTAGGCTGGTCGGCCCGCTGTCCGGCAGCACACGCCAGTCCACGGCATGCGCCAGCCGCGGCCGCTCGCGATCCAGCCCCCGCAACAGCGGCGGCACCAGGACCACCAGGCGCGCACCGGGTGGCGTGCGGGCATCGGCCTCGCGCAACAGGCTCGACAGCGATTCGTCGGGCGCGCTCGAAGCGGCGGGCAATGCAGGCGATGCCGGCGCGGCGGCATCCAGCATCGGCAGGCCGGGCGCGAGCCGGCGCCAGTCGGCATCTGCGGACAGGTCGCGCGCTGCACTGCGCGCCGCCGCAGGAGGGATGCCGGGCGCCAGGTAGACGCGCGGACGCGCGCGATCGGAAGCGATCCACGCGGGCTGCGCGAACACCAGCGCCACCAGCAGCACCAGCAACAGGCGCAGCACCAGCAGCAGCCATTCCCGGATGCGCAGCCGCCGCCGCGGGCGCAGGCGCGCGCGCAGCCAGCGCAGGCCGGCGAAGTCGACGCGCCTGGTGTCCCTGGCGCGTTGCAGGTGCAGCAGCACGGGCAGCACCAGCGCGGCGCCGGCGAGCAGGCCCGCCGGCAGCAACAGGACCAGGCTCATGCCGGCGCGGGGGCGATGCGACTGCCGCGGGCGGGAAACAGCGCGCGAAGCGGGACATCCAGCGGCTGGTCGAGCCAGGCCACGGCATGGCGGATGCCCGCCGCGTCGAGCCGCGCGTCGAGCGCGCGGCGCGCGTCTGCAAACGCGAGCAACCAGTCGGCGCGCGATGCCGGTCCGTCGGCGAGCAGCTCCGCGCCGGTTTCCTGGTCCACGAAGCGTCGCCCGCCGGTGAACGGGAAGTCGCGTTCTTCGCCGGTCAGCACTTGCAGCAGCACCACCTCGCGGCGCGCCGCGGCGAGGCGCTCGAGCAGGCTGACCATGCCGTCGTCGAAGCCGTCACCGATCGCCACCACCAGGTCGCCTGCGTGCATGCGTTCCCACAGCGGGCGCAGCACCGGCTCGGCCGGCCAGGCGCCGCGCGCGGCCCAGCCCTGCAACGCCAGCAGGCCACGGTCGCGATGGCGGGCGCCGACGCCGGCCGGTGTCCATTGCAGGCCGCCCTCCGCCACGCCAACCAGGCCGATGCGATCGCCTTGCCGCAGCGCGAGTTCCACCAGGCAGGCGGCGAGCACGCGCGCGGCATCGAGGCGCGACCAATCGGCGCACGCCGCGTCGCCCTGCGCCATCGAGCCGGTGGTATCCACCAGCACCCAGGCGGTCAGCGGGCTGTCGCGTTCGGCTTCGCGCACGTAGTGGCGGTCCGAGCGCGCGAACAGCTTCCAGTCGATCTGCCGCGGCTCGTCGCCCGGCGCATAGGGCCGGTATTGGGCGAACTCCATGCCGGCGCCCCGGCTGCGGCTGGCGTGCTGGCCGAAACCCTGGCGCCCGAGCGCGCCGCGCGCGGCGAGGCGCAACTGGGCCAGCCGGGCCTTCAGCCCGGGCGGGATGCGGACCACGTCGGCCATGCGCGTGGCGTGGCGCGGCTCAGGCCGACGGCGCGGGCAGCGCGCGCAGCAGCGCGGCGACCACTTCGTCGGCGTCGCGGCCTTCGGCTTCGGCGCTGAAACTCAGCAGCAGGCGATGGCGCAGGACCGGCGCGGCCAGCGCGGCGATGTCCCCGCGCGCGGCGGCGAAGCGCCCGTGCAACAGGGCGCGCGCCTTCGCGCACAGCACCAGGGCCTGGCCAGCGCGCGGGCCGGCGCCCCAGCGCACCCAGGCGCGGACTTCCGCCGGCGCGTCGGGGCCGGGGCGGCTCGCGCGCACCAGGCGGTTGATCCAGGACAGCAGGTCATCGCCCAGGTGCACCTCGCGCGCCAGCCGCTGCAGGGCCAGGATCGCCGCGCCATCCATCACCGCCGGCACCGACGCGCTGCCGCTGCCGGTGGTGCTGCGCAGGATCTCGCGCTCTTCCGCCTCGCTCGGGTAGGCCACCTTGACGTGCAGCAGGAAGCGATCGAGCTGGGCTTCGGGCAGCGGATAGGTGCCGGCCTGCTCGAGCGGGTTCTGCGTCGCCAGCACGAAGAAAGGCGCGGGCAGTGAATGGGTGACGCCGGCATAGCTGACCGTGTGTTCCTGCATCGCCTCCAGCAACGCAGCCTGGGTCTTGGGCGGTGTGCGGTTGAGTTCGTCGGCCAGCAGCAGGTTGGTGAACACCGGGCCTTCCTGGAACTGGAAGTGGCGCTTGCCGGTGCCGTGGTCCTCCTCGAGGATCTCGGTGCCAAGGATGTCGCTGGGCATCAGGTCCGGGGTGAACTGGATGCGCCGGAAGCGCAGGTCCAGCGCCTGGCCCAGGGTACGCACCAGCAGGGTCTTGCCCAGGCCGGGCACGCCCTCCAGCAGGCAGTGGCCGCCGGCCAGCAGGCCGGTGAGCAACTGCTCGACCACCTCGTCCTGGCCGACGATGGCGGTGGCGATCGCGGCGCGCAGGTCGCCCAGGCGCGCGATCTGCGCCTTGATGTCGGCCTCGCTGAGTTCCTTGCTCATCTGTGATTCCTGGTTGCGCTCATCACGTCACGGGATTGCCGGCCCTAGTTCGTCATCGCGTACATGACGATGTTGACGCCGAACTTCGTATTGTCCTCGGCCAGGAAGCGCTTGTTGCGCCAGTCGTAGTCCCACTCGCAGCCGTAGTCCTTGTTGCTGTAGAGCAGCCCGAGGCGGCCATCGATGCTGATGCCCTTGATGTAGTCGTGCACCAGATCGTCGCCCCACCCGTTCAGTTCGAAACCAGTCGCGGGTGGCCCGTCGAACCGGAAGAAACTCGAGAACACCGGATGCGACTTCGGCAGCTTCTGCAACGCCGCCTTGCCGAAGATGGACGCCATCTGTGCCTCGAAACTCATGGCGAACAGCCCGTCGATGTCGTGGTTGCAGTCATCCGCCAGCACGAAACCGCCGTTGCGCACGTATTTTTCGAAATTGCGCCGCTCGTCCGGGTTGAATTCCACCAGCTTGTGCCCGGCCAGGTAGCAGAAGGGCGCGGCCAGCATGCGCGGGTCGGCCAGCGGCAGCACGTGCTCCTTGGTGTCCACCCGCAGCGAGGTGTAGTCCACCAACGAGGTGATCAGGTTGGAGGGCATGCGCTGGTCCACGTCCCAGTCGCCGCTCTCGTACATCAGCCGGGTGAACCAGAAGTCGTACTCGGTGCGCGCCCGCGCCGCGCGAGGCAGCGCGGTGAATGCCGCCGCGCCCAGCGCCAGCTGCAACAGCCGGCGGCGGGCGGGCGAGGGACTCACACCGCGTCGGACAGCGAGGTGAAGGTGAAGTCGCGCAGCTTCATCGGCGGGATCATCATCGTGTAGTTGCTCTCGTCGCCGGCGATGCGCATCGGCTTGCCCAGCTCCTCGACGTTGTTGAGCATGATCACCGGCGACTCGTTGAAGCGGAAGTTCTTCACCGCGTACTTGATCTGGCCGTTCTCGATGTAGAAGGTGCCGTCGCGGGTCAGGCCGGTGAGCAGCATGGTCTGCGGATCGACCAGGCGGATGTACCAGGTGCGGGTCACCAGGATGCCTTTCTGGGTGCTGGCGATGAGCTCGGCCGTGGACTTGGTGCCGCCGGCCATCAGCAGGTTGCCCGGGCTGGGCGCGACCGGCTTGCCGGTCTTCTTGGCCCAGTAGCGCGACACGTCCAGGTGGGCCACGCGGCCCTTGTCGATGATCGCGTGGCGGCTGCGCGGCAGGTTCTCGCCATCCCAGGGGAAGGCGGGCGCCTCGCTGCTGGCCGGGTCGGCCCAGATGCTCACCTTGGGGTCGAACACCAGCTCACCGAGCTTGTTGCCGCCGCCCTTCTTGGACAGGAAGCTGCGCCCTTCGTCGGACTGGCGCGCGTCGAAGCTGCCCATCATGAAGCTGATCAGGCCTGCCGCCGCCGCCGGCTCCAGGATCACCGTGTACTTGCCCGGCTCGAGCGCCTTGGCGTCCACCGAGCCCTTGGCCTTGCGCACGGCCACCGCGATGTCCTTGTTCGCGTCGAACTTGGTGACGTCTTCGTAATTGCTGGTGACCCAGCCCGAACCGTGGCCATCGTCGGTGCGCACGGTGCAGGTGTAGTTGACGTCGCTCACCCGCTGGTAGCCGAAGTTGCCCCTGGAGTTCAAGAAGGCGCTGAAGCCGGCACTGTCGGCCAGGAAGCCCGCAGCCACCAGCTTGTCGGCCTTGCACGGGCCGATCGAGTCCGCCGCCACCTGGGCCCGGTACTCGGGCGTGATGTCGGCCGTGGACTGCGCGAAGGTCGGCGATGGCGTGTACGCCTGCGGCCCGAGCTCGGGCATGTATTCCTCGTTCTCCGGCGCCAGCTTGGCCAGGGACTCGGCGCGGCGCACCACGCGTTCCAGCGAGGCATCGTCGAATTCGTTGATGGTGGCAACACCCGTGCGCTTGCCAAAGGCCACCTGCACCGCCAGCGACACGTCGCTGACGATGCCGCTGGTGGAAACATTGTTGAGCGCGAATCGGATGTTACCGGCGTTGGAGCCGTTGAGGCTGGCGTTGCACTCGTCGGCCATCG
>JANXUD010000014.1 GCA_025352045.1 Gammaproteobacteria bacterium
GGCGTAGCGCGCTGCGCTCCGGCGCTCCGACCCGGCCAGGTGCACGCAGCCCGACAGGCCGAGCAGCAGCAGGCAGAGCAGCGCGCGCCGGGCCAGGGCGGCTTGATGCAACGTCATCGGGCCGCGCTCATCGCGCTCATCGCGCTCATCGCGCGGACGCGTCCGGCCGCAGCCGCACGCGGATGCGCAGGGCAACATCGTCGGCCACCAGGGCGCGGTACGCAGTCATTCCGAATTCACGGCGGCTCAGGCTCCCATCGACCCGGATGTCGCAATCGAGCCCGGGCCGGGCACAGTCCGACGGTAGCAGCGCGAAGCTGACCGGGCGCCGAAGCCCGCGCAGCGTCAGCTGCCCGTGCAGCGCTCCGCCGGCGTACAGGGTGGCATCGTCGAAGGCATCCGATTCGAAGCGGATCGACGGATAGCGGTCAACCGCCAGGAAGCTGGCCGAACGCGTGGTCCGTTCCATCCAGCGCGGCCCGTCGAAGCGCAGGCCGAGCGCATCCATGCGCACCTGCACCCGCCAGCCGGTGCCGGCGCTGCCCTCCAGCGCGCCCGCCACGCCGGCGATGCGGCCGGCGACGCCGCCACGCAGGCGCAGGGTCACCACGAAGGACGCGCTGGAATGGCGACCGTCGATGGCGTGGCCCGGGGTGTCGGGCATGGCCGGGCGGGTGCTTTCCGGCGCCGCCGCGGGCGCCAAGTCCGCGGGCGCGGCGGCGATCGAGCCGGGAGACCCGAGGATGGCGAGTGCGAGCAGCCAGGGCGCGACTAGGCGCGCGCGCGTTCGATCGTGTCGCGCCATCCGCTCATGGCCACCAGAACGCCGCCAACTGGGCGACGCCGGGCTCCAGCGCCGCATCGGCGGGCATGCGCAGCACGGCGACGCCGCCTGCCGGCATGCCGCGGAAATCGCCCGACTGGCCGGATGCCAGCAGGGCCGCCATCTGTTCCAGGCCGGGGTTGTGCCCGACGATCAGGACACGGCCGATATCCCGGTGCTCGTCGGCCACCTGCATCAGGGTGCCGGGCGTGGCCTCGTAGATGCGCCGGTCTTCGCGCTGTTCGACATAGCCGAGCACGGACAGGACCTGCTCGAGCGTTTCCCTGGTGCGCCGCGAGGGCGAGACCAGGACCCGCTCCGGCGCATGGCCGTGGTCCTTCAGCCAGCGGCCCGCGGCCTCGGCCTCCGCCCGGCCCTCGGGGGACAGCGGCCGGTCGGTATCGTCCTGGCCCGCGACGGCGCCTTCGGCGTGGGCGTGGCGGAGCAGGATCAGTTCGCGCATCAGAGCACCTTCCTTAGCCATTTCAACAAGGGCGCCCAGTCATCCTGGTGGCCGCGGATCTGTTCACTGCGGTAGTCGAACACGCTTTTGCCCAGAGCCACCATCAGCACATAGGCCTGGGTGTCACGAAGTTCAGCGACGACCGGATAGGGCCAGGCCTTGAGCTGGCCCATGGCCTGCTGCGAGGCGGAGGTCCAGGGCTTGAGCCGGTTGCCGACCAGGGCCACCGGCAGCTTGCCCTTCTTCACCCGGGGATGGGCGGCCAGGGAGTTGAGGAAGGGCACGGTCGCCTCGAGGTCGATCATCGAGGGATTGACCGGCACCAGCACGGCGTCGGCCTTGGCCAGCACGGCCTCCAGTTCGCCGGCCATGTCGCCGGCGGCAGCGTCGATGACCAGGCGCTGGATGTCGCTGGGCAGGCGGCCTTCCCAGCCCCGGCGGGTGCCGTCGATGGGCAGCACGGCCGTGTCCATGCCGGCGCGCTTTTCGGCCCAGCGGGTGGCGGAATGCTGGCGGTCGGCGTCCAGCAACGCGGTGTGCTTGCCGTCCAGGGCGAACCAGGCGGCCAGGTTGGTGGCGACCGTGGTCTTGCCCGCGCCTCCCTTCGAGCTTGCGACCAGGACCGTGCGCATGGCGAACTCCGCGAGGGGCGAAGTCCCACTCTACAAGGCGGGCGCGGTCCTGTGGAAGCGCAGGCGGGTCGGGAAAGGCCGGTGCCATGGGTCCGCGGGCGCCGGCGCCGGCTGCCGAGCAGAAGCTCTAACCTGTCGTGGGACGGTGGGGATGACGCGCCAACGGGCCCGTCGCGGGACGTGGAGGCGCCCCATGGCCAGGCCAGTGCATCCGGGGCTGTATGACCCGGCATTCGAACACGACAGTTGCGGTTTCGGCCTGATCGCCCGCCTCGACGACCGACCCACGCGCGCCGTCGTCGAGGCGGCGCTGACCGCGCTGGCGCGGCTGGCGCATCGCGGCGCGGTCGGTGGCGACGGGCGCAGCGGCGACGGTTGCGGCCTGCTGCTGCGTCGCCCGGACGTCTTCCTGCGCACGATCGCGGCCGAGGCCGGCATCGTGGTCGGCGCGCGCTTTGCTTGCGGGATGGTGTTCCTGCCGCGCGACGACGGCGACGCGCAACGCGCGCGCGCGGCGCTCGCCGACGCGCTGGCGGGGCAAGGCCTGGAGGTCGCCGGCTGGCGCGAGGTGCCGGTGTCGCTGGCCGATTGCGGGCCGATCGCCGATGCGGGTCGGCCGCGGATCGAGCAGGTGTTCGTGCTGCCGCGCGATGCCGGTGTGGCGGATCCAGGTGCGGCCAGTGCCGCGGACGCGGCCGAGGATTTCGAGCGCGCGCTGTTCCTGGCGCGACGTCGCGCCGAGCAGGCACTGGCGGGCGACGACGCCGCAAGGGCCTTCCATGTCGTGACCCTGTCCCAGAACAGCCTTGGCTACAAGGCGATGGTCCTGCCCCAGGACCTGCCCGCCTTCTATCCCGACCTGGCCCGCGCGGACCTGGCCAGCGCCGTGGTGAGCTTCCACCAGCGCTTTTCCACCAATACCGCGCCGGCCTGGGCGCTGGCGCAACCCTTCCGCCTGCTCGCGCACAACGGCGAGATCAACACCATCGCCGGCAACCGGCACTGGGCGCTGGCGCGCGGCGCGCGCTGGCGTTCGCCGCGCCTGGACCTGGCGCCGCTGCAGCCGCTGGTGTCGCTGGATGGCTCGGATTCCCAGAGCCTCGACAACATGCTCGAGCTGCTGCTGCGCGGCGGCATGGACGTCCTGTGTGCGATGCGTATTCTCGTGCCGCCGGCAACGGCTGCCCTCGAGTACCGCGATCCGGACCTTGCCGCGTTCTACGAGTACTACTCGCTGAGCCTCGACCCCTGGGATGGCCCGGCCGGCATCGTGCTGCACGACGGCCACTATGCCGCCTGCACGCTCGACCGCAACGGCCTGCGCCCGGCGCGCTGGCTGCTGACCGACGACGATGTGTTCGTGGTCGCCTCGGAAGCCGGCGTCTACGACGTGGCCGAGGCGAACGTGCTGGCGCGCGGCAAGCTGGGCCCCGGCGAGATGGTGGCGGTGGACCTGGAGCGGCGCCGGCTGCTGCTAAGCAGCGACATCGACGCCATCAATGCCGCGCGCGCGCCGTTCAAGCGCTGGCTGAAGGAAGGCGTCACCTACCTGTCCACCGAGCTGATCGATCCGGCGCTGGCGGCGGAGCCCTTCGATGCGGCAACGCTGCGCCGCTTCCAGAAGCTGTTCCAGCTCTCCCGCGAGGAACGCGAGTCGGTGCTGCGCGTGCTGGCGGAGACCGAACAGGAAGCAACCGGCTCGATGGGCGACGACACCCCGCTGGCGGTGCTGTCGCGGCAGCGGCGGCCGGTGTCGGATTATTTCCGACAGGGCTTCGCGCAGGTCACCAATCCGCCCATTGACCCGCTGCGCGAACAGATCGTGATGTCGCTGGCCACCCAGATCGGGCGCGAGGGCAATGTGTTCTCGCTCGAGCCGGGCAATGCGCGCCAGCTGATGCTGAACTCGCCGGTGCTGTCGCAGCGCAAGCTGCGGCAGATGCTGTCGCTGCCCGAGTTCATCGGCGCGGGACAGGCGCACCTGGGCCTGTACCTGCGCGACGGCGAAACCTTCGAACCCGCACTGCATCGCCTGTGCGCCGAGGCCGAGGCAGCCGTGCGCGCGGGCGCGGTCCTGCTCCTGCTCACCGACCGCTACCCACCCGATGGCGGCGTGCCGGTGCCGGCCTTGCTGGCGACCGGCGCGATCCACCACCATCTGGTTTCCGCGGGCCTGCGCTGCGACTGCAACTTGCTGGTGGAAACCGGCGCGGCGCGCGACGCGCACCAGATCGCCTGCCTGATCGGCGTCGGCGCGACCGCGGTCTATCCCTTCCTCGCCTACCAGACACTGGCCGCGCTGGCCGGCCACGGCATCCTTGCCGGCAAGCCCGGCTTCGAGGCCGCCGAATGGGGGCGCGCGTACCGGCGCGGGATCAAGAAAGGCCTGCTGAAGATCCTGTCCAAGCTGGGGATCAGCACCATCGGCAGTTATCGCGGTGCCGGCGCCTTCGAGATCGTCGGACTGGCCGACGATGTCGTGGCGCTGTGCTTCCCCGGCCTGCCCTCGCGCGTCGGCGGCGCCGGCTTCGCGGACCTGGAGGCCGATGCGCGCGCCCTGGCCGCGCGCGCCGGCGACGATGCGAGCGACCTGGAATCGGGCGGCCTGCTGTCGGCCATCCCCGGCGGCGAGCGGCACCTGTACGACCCCATGGTGATCGCCGCGCTGCAGCGCGCCGTGCGCAGCGGCGAGGTCGCCGACTATCGCGCCTACGCCGACTACGTTGACGGCCGCCCCGCGGCCACGCTGCGCGACCTGTTGCACTTGCGCACCGACCCCGCCTCGGCGATCGCGATCGACGAGGTCGAAGCTGCATCGTCGATCCTGCATCGCTTCGATTCGGCGGGCATGTCACTGGGAGCGCTGTCGCCAGAGGCGCACGAGGCGCTGGCGATCGCCATGAACCGGCTCGGCGCGCGCTCCAATTCCGGCGAGGGCGGCGAAGACCCGGCCCGCCATGGCACCGACAAGCGCTCCAAGATCAAGCAGGTCGCCTCGGGCCGCTTCGGCGTCACGCCCGGTTACCTGGTCCAGGCCGAAGTGCTGCAGATCAAGATCGCGCAGGGCGCCAAGCCCGGCGAAGGTGGCCAGCTTCCTGGCCACAAGGTGGACGCCACCATTGCCAGGCTCAGGCACGCCCGGCCGGGAATTGGCCTGATCTCGCCACCGCCGCACCACGACATCTATTCGATCGAAGACCTGGCGCAGCTGGTGTACGACCTCAAGGAAGTCAATCCGCAGGCGCTGGTGTCGGTGAAGCTGGTGGCGCATGCCGGGGTCGGCACGATCGCGGCGGGCGTGGTGAAGGCCTACGCGGATTTGATCACCATTTCCGGTTATGACGGCGGCACCGGGGCCTCGCCGATTTCCTCCATCCGCCACGCCGGCGCGCCCTGGGAGCTGGGCATCACCGAGGTGCAGCAGACCCTGCGCCGGCATGGCCTGCGCGGCCGCGTGCGCCTGCAGGCCGACGGCGGGCTCAAGACCGGGCTGGATGTCATCAAGGCCGCGATCCTGGGCGCCGAGAGCTTCGGCTTCGGCACCGCGCCGATGGTGGCGCTGGGCTGCAAGTACCTGCGCATCTGCCACTTGAACAATTGCGCCACCGGCGTGGCCACGCAGGATCCGCGCCTGCGCAGCGAACAGTTCCGCGGCCTGCCCGAGATGGCCATGGCCTTCTTCCAGTTCGTCGCCGACGACGTGCGCGCCTGGCTGGCGCGCCTGGGCGTGGCGCGGTTGGAGGACCTGGTCGGTCGCCTCGACCTGCTCCAGGCCATGGAAGGCCAGACGGCACGACAGCGCGGCTTGGATCTGTCGCCACTGCTGTCCGAGGCAGGCGCGCCCGCTGACGCACCGCGCGTGTGCACCGATGCGCGCAATGCACCGCGCGATCCGGGCGTGCTGGCCGCGCGCATCGGCGCCGATGTCGCCGCCGCGGTCGCGGACGGCGGCGGCTTCGAGGGCGCGTATCCAATCACCAATCGCGATCGCAGCATTGGCGCGCGCCTGTCGGGCGAGATCGCGCGCCGCCATGGCGATGCCGGCCTGGCCGACGGGGATGCCATCGCGCTGCGCTTCACCGGCGTGGCCGGCCAGAGCTTCGGCGCCTGGAACATCAGCGGGCTGTCGCTGGCGCTGGATGGCGAGGCCAACGACTACGTCGGCAAGGGCATGGGCGGCGGGCGCATCGTCCTGCGGCCCGCCGCGGGCGCGCGCCAGCCGGCGCGGGACGCACCGATCATGGGCAACACCTGCCTGTACGGCGCCACCGGCGGCGAACTGTATGCGGCCGGGCGCGCCGGCGAACGCTTTGCCGTGCGCAACTCCGGCGCCACCGCCGTGGTCGAGGGCGTGGGCGACCACGGCTGCGAATACATGACCAGCGGCGTGGTGGTGGTGCTCGGGCGCAGCGGTCTGAACTTCGGCGCCGGCTTCACCGGCGGCCTGGCCTACGTGCTCGACCAGCAGCGCGATTTCGTCGACCGCTACAACCACGACCTGGTCGAGTTGCTGCGCATCACGCCCGAGGGCATGGAGCACCACCGCAACCACCTGCGCGCGCTGGTGGCCGCGCACGTGCAGCACACCGGCAGCGTCCAGGGCCGGGCACTGCTCGAGGATTTCCGCGACGTGGCCGGCCGCTTCTGGCTGGTCAAGCCGAAGGCCGCGAGCCTGGACTCGCTGGCCGAATCGCTGCGGCGCGCCGCATGAAGGCCTCGCCCTTCCGCTTCCTCGACACGCCGCGCAAGCTGCCGCGCGCGCTGCCGGTGGTGGTGCGCCTGCTCGGCTGGAATGAAACGTATGGCACGTTCGCGGCCGAGGAGGCGGCCGAGCAATCCGGCCGCTGCCTGGATTGCGGCAATCCCTACTGCCAGTGGCAGTGCCCGGTGCACAACGACATCCCGGACTGGCTGGCGCTGGTGCGCGAGGGCCGCCTGTTCGAAGCGGCGGAACTGGCGCACGCGACCAACCCGCTGCCGGAGATCTGCGGCCGCGTCTGTCCCCAGGACCGCCTGTGCGAGGGCGGCTGCACCCTGGAAACCGGGTTCGAAGCGGTGACCATCGGCTCGGTCGAGAAATACGTCGTGGACAGCGCATTCCGCGCGGGCTGGCGCCCCGACCTGTCGCGCGTGCGCGCCACCGGCAAGCGCGTCGCCGTGATTGGCGCGGGGCCCGCGGGCCTGGCCTGCGCGGACCGGCTGGTGCGCGCCGGCGTCGACGCGCATGTGCTGGATCGCTACGAGGAGATCGGCGGCCTGCTCAGCTTCGGCATCCCGCCGTTCAAGCTGGAGAAGGACATCATCGCCACGCGCCGCTCGGTGCTGGAGGCGATGGGCGTCCGGTTCGCCTTGAATACCGAGGTGGACACGCCGCTGTTCGGCGAGCTGCTGCGCGACTTCGACGCGGTGTTCGTCGGCACCGGTGCGTACACGCCGGTGGATGGCGCGCTGCCGGGGCAGGAACTGCCCGGCGTGCATGCGGCGCTCGATTTCCTGGTGGCCAACGCGCGGCGCGTCATGCGCGGTGGCGACAGCGGCGAGCCCTCGCCCTTCTCGGTGGCCGGCCGGCGCGTGCTGGTGCTCGGCGGCGGCGACACCGCGATGGACTGCGTGCGCACAGCCGTGCGCCTGGACGCCGCCTCGGTGGACTGCGTCTATCGCCGCGGCGAGGCGGACATGCCCGGTTCGCGGCGCGAAGTGGCCAGCGCGCGCGAGGAAGGCGTGCGCTTCGTGTTCGGCGCGCAGCCGCTGGCGATCGACGGAACCTCCCATGTCGAGGCCGTGCACATCGCCGACACCGCGACCGGCGCGCAGACCCGGCTGGAGGCGGATGTCGTGATCATCGCCTTCGGATTCCGGGCCAGCCCCCCGGCCTGGCTGGCCACGCACGGCATCGGACTGGATGACGGCCGTGGCCCCTCCGGTAGCGCTGGACGGATCCGGCTCGAAGGCGCGCGTGCCCAGCAGACGGCGCATGCGAAGGTTTTCGCCGGCGGCGACAACGTCCGCGGCGCTGACCTGGTGGTGACCGCCGTGCGCGACGGCCGCGAGGCCGGCGACGCCATCGCCGCCATGCTCCGGGAATAAACCGGCGCCGGGGATTTCGGCTATCGTGGCACGCATGTCCGAACTGCAAGACCTGAGCTCCCTGGTCCGCTCCAACACGCCGCTGATCGTCATCGAAACGCCGGACGAAGCGCGCGTCGTCGACCTGTTCCGCCACGTGCTGACCAATGTGTGGCGGGCCCTGTACCGCTGGTCCATCACCGAAGGCCTGCGCCGGGTCGACCTGGACCGCGAGGATCCGCCGGAGACCGCGCCGGACATCACCACGACGCTGCAAGCGATCAAGGCGCACGACCAGCGCGGCATCTACCTGCTGCTGGACGTCGTCCCCTACCTGGGCTACGCCAGCACGCAACGCATGCTGCGCGAGATCCTCGACCGCCGCGGCAGTCTGGAACACACCGTGGTGATGGTCGGCAGCAAGATCGAATTGCCACTGGAACTCGAAGCGCTGGCGGTGCGCTTCAACCTGCAGCTGCCGGACGAGAACGGCCTGCTGAAGATGCTCAAGGACGAGGTCGAGCTGTACCAGCGCGAGAATGGCGGCCGCCGCGTCACCGTGGACAAGGCCGTGCTCGGCACGATCGTGCGCAACCTGCGCGGCTTGACCCTGGTGGAGGCGCGGCGGATCGCGCGCCACCTGGTCTTTCGCGACGGCGCGCTGGGCGAGGCCGACCTGCCGGAGCTGGCCAAGCTGAAGTTCGAGTTGCTCAACAAGAGCGGGCACCTGCATTTCGAGTACGACACGGCGCGTTTTTCCGACGTGGCCGGGCTGGCGCGGCTGAAGCAGTGGATCAACCAGCGCCGCGACGTGTTCACCAGCGGCGAGGTGCCGGTCGGCCTGGACCCGCCCAAGGGCGTGCTGCTGCTGGGCGTGCAGGGCTGCGGCAAGTCACTGGCCGCCAAGGCCGTTGCCGGCGGATTCGGCGTGCCCCTGGTGCGCCTGGACTTCGGCACCCTGTACAACAAGTTCCATGGCGAGACCGAGAAGAACCTGCGCGATGCCTTGTCCAGCGCCGAGCAGCTGGAACCGTGCGTGCTTTGGATCGACGAGCTGGAAAAGGGCCTGTCCGCCTCGGCTGACAGCGCCGATGGCGGCGTGTCGCGGCGCGTGCTCGGCTACTTCCTGACCTGGATGGCGGAGCGCAAGTCACGCGTGTTCCTGGTCGCCACCGCCAATGCGGTGAACGAGCTGCCGCCGGAGCTGCTGCGCAAGGGCCGATTCGACGAGATCTTCTTCGTCGACCTGCCCAACACGACGGCACGGGCGGAAATCTTCCGCCTGCACCTGGACAAGCGCCGGGTCGAGTGGGGCGCGTTCTCGCTCAACACGCTGGCCGATGCGAGCGCGGGTTTTTCCGGCGCCGAGATCGAGCAGGCCATCGTCAGCGCCTTGTACGGGGCCCATGCCGACAAGGTGGCCGTTGACGAAGCGCGCATCATCGCGGAATTGCGCGGCACCAAGCCGCTGTCGGTGCTGATGGCCGAGCAGGTCGAGGGCCTGCGCGACTGGGCGCGGACGCGCACGGTGCCGGCGGACTGATGTCACCCGCCCATTGGCTCCCCGCGGCGTTGCCGATGCCGGCGGCGCGAGACGCCCTGCTCGCGCTGGGCGCGCTGGTGCTGATGCGGATGGCGCCGCGCCTGGGCATGTGGCTGTACGCGCTGGTCGCCTTGCCCGGCACCTTGATGCACGAGTTGGCGCATTTCGTCGTCGCCCTGCTGTTGCGCGCGCAACCGGAATTTCCCTCGCTTGTGCCCACGCGCATGCAGGGCGGCTGGCGCATGGGCTCGGTGGCCTTCCGCGCCGGACCGGTGCGCGCCGCGCCGATCGCGCTGGCGCCACTGCTGCTGTTTCCGCTGGCCTGGTGGTGGGCGGTCGCGATCATGCCGCGCTTCACCTGGCCCTGGCTGGCCGCGGCGGCCTGGATCGCCGGCGCGCTGCTGTCGGCCTGCCTGCCCTCGCCTGCGGACCTGCGTCTCGCTCGGCCGGCGTTGCTCGCCTTGGCCGTGCTCGCGCTGCTTGCCGCCGGCTTCTGGTTCGCGACGCGGCACGCGAGCCCCTGACCGCGTTTCGCGTCACCAATCGGTGGGACGGTAGTCCTTCAGGAACTGGCCCCACACGTGCTCGCCGGTGTTGGCGCCGACGATGATCGGGTCGACGATGCGCGCGGCGCCATCGACGATGTCCAGCGGCGGATGGAAGCGCTCCTCGCGCACCTTGCGCTCGGCCAGCTCGGCCGGATCCTCGTCGGTGACCCAGCCGGTGTCCACGCTGTTCATGTGGATGCCATCCTGCTGGTAGTCGGTGGCCGAGGTGCGCGTCATCATGTTGAGCGCCGCCTTGGCCATGTTGGTGTGCGGGTGCCGCGTGGTCTTGAAGTTGCGATAGAACTGGCCTTCCACCGCCGACACGTTGACGACATGCTTGTCGCACCCGGGCGTGCGCAGCATCAGCTCCTTCAGGCGCGCATTCAGCACGAACGGCGCGACGGCGTTGACCAGCTGCACCTCGAGCAGTTCGACGGTGGCGACTTCGGCCAGTTCCAGGCGCCAGGAATTGCGCCCGCGCAGGTCCACCTGCTGCAGGTCCTTGTCGAGCTCGCCATCGGGGAACAGGTGCGATGCGGCCACGTGGTCGTCATCGTGCAGCGCCAACTGCGACAGCTCGGCCGCGTGGGTCATGCCGGCGGCGTCCGATGCGGTCGCCGGCAGCGCGAAGGCGGCGAGTGCAGCGGCGCCCGGCGCCCCGGCGGCTGAGTCGGCGACGGAGCCGGCGACGGCAGGCGAAGCGAGCCGCCGGCCGCCCGGCGCCATCGCCGCACGCAGGTCCTCGTAGCCCGACAGCAGCGCGCGCACGGCAGGCGCGGCGTCGTGCTCGGCGGCGGTCTCGGATTCCATCATGTGCGCGTAGAAGGCCGGCGGACGGCGCACGGTCTGGCAGGCGTTGTTGATGATGTAGTCCAGCCGCGGCCGGGTCGCGAGCAGGTGCGTGCAGAAGGCCTCGACGCTGGGCGTATGGCGTAGGTCCAGGCCGTACACCTGCAATCGGCCGGACCATTCCGGAAAATCCGGCTCCTGCGCGTAGCGCGCGGCCGAGTCGCGCGGGAAGCGCGTGGTCACGATCAGGGACGCGCCGGCGCGCAGCAGTTTCAGGCCGGCCTGGTAGCCGATCTTCACGCGGCCGCCGGTCAGCAGCGCGACGCGGCCGCGCAGGTCGGCGGTCTCGGTGCGCTTGCGCAAGTTGAGCTCGCCGCAGTCCTGGCAGAGCTGGTCGTAGAAGTGATGGACGGCGGTGTACTTGGTCTTGCACACATAGCAGTGCCGCGGCGCGGGCGCGTGGCCCAGGCCCTCGGCCAGCGCGCCGGACACGCCGGCATCGGGCGCGGCAGCGGCCGCATCGTGCCCGAGCGCCCCGGCCGCGGGCGACTCAGGCGGGAAGGCATTGGGCGTGGTGAAGATCTTGCGCCGGCGCAGGGCGCGGATGCCGGTGGCATGCAGCAGCGCGTCCTCGGCCTGCACCCTGGCGTCGCGGCGTTCCTTCTCCGCGTCCTTGCGATGCCGGCGACGCACGGCGCGATCCGGGTGGTAGGCCTGGCCGATGGCGCGGGTCAGGCGCTCGCGCTCGGCCTCGGGCAGGGCCTCCAGCAGGCGGCGGTCGGCGACCACCGCCTCGAGCAGGTCGGCAGCGGCGCGCAGGCGGTCGAGCAGCGGCTCGCTGCCGGGGATGCCGTCGGCGGCCGGTTCAGGAAGTTCATTCATGTCGCCATTATCGCCGATGCCGGCACTGGGATTCGGGGGCGGCCGACCCCAGAATCAAGTCATGGCGCTGCAACTCTTCCACCCTGCCGTCGCGGCCTGGTTCGCGTCGGCCTTTCCTGGACCGACCGAGGCGCAGGCGCTGGCCTGGCCAGCGATCCGCGCGGGCGCGCACACCCTGGTGGCGGCGCCGACCGGATCGGGCAAGACGCTGACGGCGTTCATGGCGGCGATCGATGACCTGGTGCGCCGCGGCCTGTGCGGCGACGGCCTGCCCGACGAGACGGTCGTGTTGTACGTGTCGCCGCTCAAGGCCCTGTCCAATGACATCCACCGCAACCTGGAGGTGCCGCTCGAAGGCATCCGCACGCAGCTGGCGGCCAAGGGCTACGCCGACGTGGCGATCCGCACGGCAGTGCGCACCGGCGACACGCCCGAGGCCGAGCGGCGCGCCATGCGCAAGCAGGCGCCGCACATCCTGGTGACCACGCCGGAATCCCTGTACGTCCTGCTGGGCTCCGATTCCGGCCGCGCGATGCTGCGCACGGTGCGCAGCGTGATCGTGGACGAGATCCATGCGGTCGCCGGCAGCAAGCGTGGCAGCCACCTGGCGCTGTCGCTCGCGCGCCTGCAGGCGCTGGTCGCGCAACCGCTGGTGCGGATCGGACTGTCGGCGACGCAGAAGCCGATCGACGCGGTCGCGCGCTTCCTGGTCGGCGCGGCCGCCGATGGCGGCGCGGCCGACTGCACCATCATCGACATCGGCTACGACAAGCTGCGCGACCTGGCCCTGGAACTGCCGCCGACGCCGCTGTCGGCGGCGATGTCCAACGACCAGTGGTCGCAGGTGTACGACCGCGTTGCCGCGCTGGTGGGCGAGCACCGCACCACATTGCTGTTCGTCAACACCCGGCGCCTGGCCGAGCGCGCCGCACGCCACCTGGGCGAACGCCTCGGCCGCGAGCACGTGGCCGCCCACCACGGCAGCATGGCGCGCGAGCTGCGCCTGGAGGCGGAGCAGCGGCTCAAGCGCGGCGACCTGAAGGTCCTGGTCGCGACCGCGTCGCTGGAGCTGGGCATCGACATCGGCGACGTGGACCTGGTCTGCCAGTTCGGCTCGCCGCGCTCGATCGCCGGGTTCCTTCAGCGCGTGGGGCGGGCGCGGCATCACGTGGGCGGCGTGCCCAAGGGGCGCCTGTTTCCTTCCTCGCGAGACGATCTGGTCGAATGCGCGGCCCTGCTCGATTGCGTGCGCCGCGGTGAACTCGACGCGCTGCGCGTCCCGGCCGCGCCGCTGGACGTGCTGGCGCAGCAACTGGTCGCCGAGCTCGGCTTCGGCGACTGGGACGAAACCGCGCTGTACGACCTGGTACGCGGTGCGGCGCCCTACGCGGCCCTGGCGCGCAAGGACTTCGACGACGTGGTGCGCATGCTGGCCGAGGGCTTCGCCACCCGTAATGGCACGCGCGCGGCCTATATCCACCGCGACGCCGTGCACCAGCGCCTGCGCGGCCGGCGCAACGGCCGCCTCACCGCGGTCACCAGCGGCGGCACCATCCCCGACACCGGCGACTACGCGGTGCTGCTGGAGCCGCAGGACATCACCGTCGGCAACGTCAACGAGGATTTCGCGATCGAGTCGATCGCCGGCGACATCTTCCAGCTCGGCAACACCAGTTATCGCATCCTGCGCGTGGAGCCGGGCCGGGTGCGCGTGGAAGATGCCCAGGGCGCGCCGCCGAGCATCCCGTTCTGGCTGGGCGAGGCGCCCGGGCGCAGCGACGAGCTGTCGCAGGGCGTGTCGCGCCTGCGCCATGAGGTCGGCGTGGCCCTGGAACTGGGCGGTGTCCCGGCGGCCGTCGCCTGGCTGGTGGCGGAGTTGCAGCTCGACCACGACGCGGCGCTGCAACTGGCGGATTACCTCGGCCGCATGCACGCCGCGCTCGGCCTGCTGCCCACGCGCGAACAGCTGGCGCTGGAGCGCTTCTTCGACGAATCCGGCGGCACGCAATTGGTCATCCATACGCCGTATGGCAGCCGCATCAACCGCGCCTGGGGCCTGGCCTTGCGCAAGCGGTTCTGCCGCAGCTTCAACTTCGAACTGCAGGCGGCGGCGACCGAAGACGCGATCGTGCTGTCGCTGTCCACCAGCCACAGCTTCCCGCTGATCGAAGTCTCGCGCTACCTGCACTCGGGCAGCGCCGCCGACGTGCTGGTGCAGGCCTTGCTGGACGCGCCGCTGTTCGGCGTGCGCTGGCGCTGGAACGCGACCACGGCCCTGGCCCTGCCGCGCTTTTCCGGCGGGCGCAAGGTCGCGCCGCAGCTGCAGCGCATGCGCAGCGAGGACCTGCTGGCGACCGTGTTCCCCGACCAGGTGGCCTGCGCCGAGAATTTGGTGGGAGAGCGCGAAATCCCCGACCATCCCTTGGTCGCCCAGACGATGCACGACTGCCTGCACGAGGCGATGGACCTCGACGGCTGGCTGGACCTGCTGCGTGGCCTGGAGTCGGGCGCGATCGCGATCACGGCGCATGACCTGACCGCGCCCTCGCCCTTTGCCGCGGAGGCACTCAACGCCAAGCCCTATGCCTTCCTCGACGATGCGCCACTCGAGGAGCGGCGCACCCAGGCGGTGATGTCGCGCCGCCACGCCGATCCGTCGTCGGCCAATGACCTCGGCCGCCTCGACCCGGGCGCGATCGGGGCGGTGCGCGACGAGGCCTGGCCGACCCCGCGCGATGTCGACGAGATGCACGAAACCCTGCTCGCGCTCGGCGTGGTGACCGACGCGGATGTCGCGCGCTCGGGCTGGCTGGCGTGGCTGCATGCCCTTGCCGACGTGGCGCGCGCGACGCGGCTGGACGGTGCAGGCTGGGTGGCGGCGGAGCGTCTGCCCATGCTGCAGGCACTGTATCCCCGGGCCGCCATGTCGCCCGCGATCACGGCACCGGCGGAGTTCGCCTGCATGGTCTGGGATGCCGCGGACGCCACGCCCGAACTCCTGCGCGGCCGGCTGGGCGCGCTCGGTCCGGTGACGGCGCAATCGCTGTCGCAGCTGCTGGCGCTGCCGCGCGCCGACGTCGATGCCGGCCTGCTGCGGCTGGAGCGCGAGGGCTCGATCCTGCGCGGCCGCTTCAGCACGCCCGCGCTCGAAGGCGGCGACGAGGAATGGTGCGAGCGCCATTTGCTGGCGCGCATCCACCGCTACACGGTCGGCCGCCTGCGCAAGGAGATCGCACCCATTCCACCGAGGGACTTCGTCCGCTTCCTCGCCGATTGGCAACGCCTCAGCCCCGACCACCGCGCCAGCGGACCCGAGGGCCTCGCGGCGGTGATCGACCAGCTCGAAGGCTTCGAAGCGCCTGCCGGCGCCTGGGAGAACGAACTGCTGCGCCCGCGCATGACCGACTACGACCCCGCCTGGCTTGACGATCTGGTGCGCGCCGGCCGCGTGGCCTGGACGCGGCTGCGCGGCGTCCACGCCGACGCCAGCCGCGGCGGCTCCCTGCTGTCCACGCCGCTGGTGCTGTTGCCGCGTCGTCGGCTCGCCGCCTGGGGCCGGATCGCGGCGGCGCGTGCCCCGGCCGAGCCAGCGCTCGGCTCGCGCGCCAGCCGGGTAGCCCTGTTCCTCGCCGCCAACGGCGCCTGCTTCTTCAGCGACCTCGAGGCGGGGCTGCCAATGCTGCGCACCGAGCTGGAGGATGCGCTGTCGGAACTGGTGGCCCGCGGCTGCGTGGGTTGCGACAGTTTTGCCGGCCTGCGCGCGCTGCTGGTGCCGCCCTCGCGGCGCACGCCGACGGCGGCGCGGCGCGGACGCCGCATCGCCATGCACGATGTCGAGGACGCCGGCCGCTGGACCCTGACCCCGCGGCAGCCACCGGCCAGCGTCGCCGCCGCCCAATCGCCTGCATCCAGCGCGATGGAACCCGCCCGCGCCGAGCGCGACGTGGTCGAACCCGATGCCATCGAACAGGTGGCGCGCACCCTGCTGCGCCGCTACGGCGTGGTCTGCTGGCGCCTGATGGATCGCGAGCCGGCCTGGCTGCCGCCCTGGCGCGAACTGTTGCGCGTCTACCATCGGCTGGAAGCGCGCGGCGAAATCCGCGGCGGCCGCTTCATCGACGGCGTGTCGGGCGAGCAATTCGCCCTGCCAGAGGCGATCGGCGCGCTGCGCAGCGTGCGCAAGCGCGAGCACGACGGCGCCGCCCTGACCGTCTTCGCCATCGATCCGGCCAACCTGCTCGGCACCGTGCTGCCCGGCGCCAAGCCCGCGCGCCTCGCGGGCCGGCCCTTGTCGCTGTGCGACGGCCTCATCGCCGATCCGCTGGTCGCCGGCGCCGTGGAAGCAGGCCGCGCGACCTCCGCCGCGGCCTGAGCGAGGCTAGCCCGCGGGCCGGAACGGGAACAGGTGCGGGATGCTCAGCACCGACACCGCCCAGAACAGCAGGTTGAGCGGCATGCCCACGCGCAGGAAATCGCTGAATCGATAGCCGCCGACACCGAACACCATGGTGTTGGTCTGGTAGCCGATGGGCGTGGAGAAACTGGTCGAGGCGGCAAACATCACCGCCACCACGAACGGGATCGGGCTCAGGCCCAATTGCGCCGCCAGCGCCAGCGCGATCGGCGTCATCAGCACCGCGGTGGCGTTGTTGGTGATGACCTCGGTGATGATCGCAGTGGCCGCGTAGATCACCGCCAGCGCGAGGATCGGATTGTTCGACGGCATCAGCTGCAGCGCGCCGGTGACCAGGGCCGCGGCGGCGCCGGAGCGCTGGATCGCCACGCCCAGGGGCAGCATCGCCGCCAGCAGCACCAGCACGCGCAGGTCCAGGTGCCGGTACACGCGGTCGGGGCCGAGGCAGCGCCCCAGCACCATCGCCGCGGCGCCGAGCAGGCCGGCGATCTCGATCGGCAACCAGCCGACGCTGGCCACCACGATCACCGTGACCACGATCGCCAGCGCCAGCGGCGCACGGCGCCGCCGCTCGGAGGGATTGTCGCGTTCGCTGAGCACGATCAGGCCGGTGTCGTCGCGCAGCGCCGGCAGGTCTGCGGCCGCGACCAGCAGCAGCACGGTGTCGCCGGCCTGCAGTGCGGTCGCCCCGAGACCGGTGTGCAGCACGCTGGCGTGGCGGGCGATCGCCAGTGGCGCGCTGCGCGCCGACCACGGGCCCTCGTTGTCGGCCCAGGCATGGCCGATCGCGCGAGAATTCGGCGCCACCAGCACCTCCAGCAATTGCAGGCCATCGCCCTCCAGCGCCGACGGCGCGTCACCAGTGACCGGATCCAGGCGCAGGCCATGGCGGCGCGCATAGTCCAGCACCGGCTCGGCCTCGCCCTGCACCAGCAGGCGATCTCCCGCCAGGATCTGTTCGCGCGGCCCCGGCCGCAGGCGTTCGTCGCCGCGCAGGAGTTCGAGCAGGCTCAGGCCGCCATCACCGGCCAGGCCGGCCTGCGCGACGCGGCGGCCGGCCAGGCGCGAGTCGGCGCCCACGCTGAGTGAAAACAGGTATTCGCGGATGGCATAGGCGTCGGCCGCCAGCGCGGACGCCGGCCGCTTGGGCAACAGCCACCAACCCACGGTGCACAGGTACAGCGCGCCAACCGCCGACAGCAGGATGCCCAGCGGCGCGAAGTCGAACAGCCCGAAGGCGTGCAGTCCCGCGCCGACGATCAGCGAGTTCACCAGCAGGTTGGTCGAGGTGCCGATCAGGGTGCAGGTGCCGCCGAACTGGCTGGCGTAGGACAGCGGGATCAGCAGCTTGGACGCCGGGATCCCGCGCCGTCGCCCCACCGACAGCACCATCGGCAGGAAGACGGCAACCGCGGCGGTGTTGTTGATGAAGGCCGACACCGCCGACACCATCAGGACCAGCGCCAGCTGCAGCACCGGGCCGATCCGGCCGATATGCGCCAGGCCACGCGCCAGCGCGCCGAGCGCGCCGGTCTCGCGCAGCCCGGCGCTTAGCACCAGCAGGGCCGCGACGGCGACGGTGGCGGGATTGGCGAACCCGGCGATCGCCTCGGCGGGCGAGACCAGGCCGGTGAGCACGAGGGCGCCGAGCACCAGCACGGCGACGATGTCCGGCGGCATGGCGTTGCGCACGAACAGCACGACCGCCACCAGGCAGATCACCCCGACCCAGACCGCATCCATGCTGATTCGCCCGCGCAGGCCAGCGGCCAGTCAATCGCATCGGGGAAGTGCAGGCAAGGCGCGCGTCATGCGCGGGCTGAACGGAAAGCAACCTGCGCCGCGACCGGCCGCCGCCACCGCCCGCCTTCACCGGAATCCCAGGCGCGCTGCCGTAAGCTCGCGCCGTGGACCTGCGCTTCGACAACGCCTTCGCCCGCGAACTGCCCGCCGACCCCGAGCAGGGCGCGCGGCTGCGCCAGGTGCACGGCGCGCTGTACTCGCGCGTCGCGCCGACGCCAGTCGCCGCGCCGCGGCTGCTGGCGCATTCTCGCGAGATGGCTTCGCGGCTGGGTTTCGACGAGGCGTTCGTGCAGTCGCCGCGCTTTGCCGAAGTGTTCGCCGGCAATGCCCTGCTGCCGGGCATGCTGCCGATCGCCGCGAACTATGGCGGGCACCAGTTCGGCCACTGGGCAGGGCAGTTGGGCGATGGCCGGGCGATCAGCCTGGGCGAACTGGTCACCGCGCAGGGCGAGCGCTGGGAACTGCAACTCAAGGGCGCCGGCCCGACGCCGTACTCGCGCAGCGCCGACGGGCGCGCGGTACTGCGTTCGTCGGTGCGGGAATTCCTGTGCTCGGAAGCCATGCACCACCTGGGCGTGCCGACCACGCGCGCGCTCAGCCTGGTCGGCACCGGCGAACCGGTGCTGCGCGACATGTTCTACGACGGCCACCCTGCGCCCGAACAGGGCGCGGTGGTTTGCCGGGTGGCGCCGAGCTTCATCCGTTTTGGCAATTTCGAGTTGCCGTCGGCGCGCGGGGAACATGCGTTGCTGGGGCAGCTGGTGGACTTCTGCATCAGGCGGGATTTCCCGGAGCTGGAGGGGCCGGGGCTTCGTGAGGAATGGTTTGGCGCGGTCTGTGACCGGACGGCGGAGATGGTCGCGCACTGGATGCGCGTGGGCTTCGTGCATGGCGTGATGAACACCGACAACATGTCCATCCTCGGGCTGACCATCGACTACGGCCCCTACGGATGGATCGACGACTACGATCCCGACTGGACGCCCAACACCACCGACAAGGACCGCCGCCGCTATCGCTTCGGCAGCCAGCCGATGGTGGCGTTCTGGAACCTGTCGCGGCTGGCTGGCGCGCTGGCCCCGCTGTTCCCCGACAGCGCGCCGTTGCAGGCAGGCCTGGACCGTTTCGCGTCGGCCTGGCCGCGGCACGAGCGCGCCACCTGCGCGGCCAAGCTCGGCCTGCGCGCGGCCGACGACGCCGACCTGGCGCTGTGGCAGGACATGCTGGCGCTGCTGCAGGCCGCCGAGGTGGACATGACGCTGTGGTATCGCGGCCTGTCATCGCTGGACCTGGCCGCAGCTGACGCAGCGCCCGCGCTGCTGCCGCTGGAGGCGGCGTTCTACGACCGCGACAAGCGCGACGCGCAGGCGCCGGCGCTGCGCGACTGGCTGGCGCGCTATGCGCTGCGCGTGCAACGCGACGAGTGGGCGCCCGCGGACCGCCGGGCGGCCATGGACGCCGCCAACCCGCGCTACGTCCTGCGCAACTACCTGGCGCAGGAGGCGATCGACCGCGCCGCTGGCGGCGATCCGTCCGGCGTGGCGGAGTTGCTCGAGGTCATGCGCCGGCCATACGCGGACCAGCCCGGGCGCGAAGCCTTTGCCGCGCGCCGCCCGGACTGGGCGCGCAACCGCGCCGGCTGTTCCATGCTCAGTTGCAGCTCATGACGCCGCCGCCGGAGCACTTGCCGTCCCGCCTGCAAGGCCCGGTGCCGCTCGGCCGGCATCGGGTGCATGCGCTGGTGTGGACACTCGGCCTGGTCGCGGCGGCGACGGTCGTGCGCTGGCTGTTGAATCCCTGGCTGCACGAACGCATTCCGTTCGCCACCTTCTTCATCGCCGTTGTGGTCGCCGTGCGCCATGCCGGCATGCGCTCGGCCCTGGGCGTGATGGCCGGCGGGCTGGTGGTGTCGGCGCTGCTGTGGTTTCCCAAGGGGCTGGGCAACCCGGAGACCGTGGCGGCGATCGCGGTCTACCTCGTCAGCGCGCTGGCGATCATCTACCTCGGCCGGCAGATGTATCGCGCCGAGGCGCTCGCCGAAGAGCGCCTGGACGCGCTGCATCGGGGCACCCAGGGCCTGCGCGACAGCCAGGGCCGCCTGCAGCTGGCGACCGAGGTGTCGGGCACGGGCGTGTTCGCCTGGGACCTGGTGGCGGATCGTTTCAACGGCGAGAACCCCGAGGCCTACCGCATCTTCGGCCGCGGGCCCGGCGATCCCAAGCTGAGCATGGCCGACTTCATCGCCCGCCACCTGCATGCCGACGATGTCGAGCGCATGCAGTCGCACCTGCGCAAAGCCATGCGCCCCGGCGAGCGCTTCCACGCGGTGTTCCGGATGCGCCGCGAACAGGACGACTGGCGCTGGGTCGAGGTCGCCGGGCGCTTCTACTTCGACGCTGGCGGGCAGGCGCAGCAACTGATCGGCGTGGTCGCCGACATCAGCGAACGCAAGGCGATGGAAGACGACCTGCGTCAGATGGCCGCCGACCTGTCCGAGGCCGATCTGCGCAAGGACGAATTCCTGGCCACGCTGGCGCATGAACTGCGCAATCCGCTGGCGCCGATCCGCAACGGCGTCGAGCTGCTCAAGCGCTCGAGCGGCCAACCCGGGCAGGTGCAGGCCGTGGTCGGCGTGATGGAGCGGCAGATGTCGCACCTGGTGCGGCTGGTGGACGACCTGATCGACGTCAGCCGGATCACCCGCAACAAGCTGGAACTGCGCCGCGAGCGGGTGCAGCTGGCGCAGGTGGTGCAGGCCGCGGTGGAGGCAAGCCGGCCGCTGATCGAGGCCAAGGAGCACCGGTTGGAAGTGCGCCTGCCGGCGACGCCGGTGCATCTTGATGCCGACCTGACCCGGCTGGTGCAGGTGTTCACCAACCTGCTCAACAACGCCGCCAAGTACACCGACCGCGGCGGCCGCATCACGCTAGTCGCCGAGCGCTTGGGCGCGGAGGTCGAGGTGGTGGTGTCGGACGATGGCAGCGGCATCCCGGTGGAGCAGCAGGGCCGCCTGTTCGAGATGTTCACCCAGCTAGATCGCTCGCTCGAGCGCGCGCAGGCCGGCCTGGGCATCGGCCTGGCCATGGTCAGGCGCCTGGTGGAACTGCATGGCGGCAGCGTGGCGCTGCGCAGCGAGGGACTGGGGCGGGGCGCGTCGGCCACGGTGCGCCTGCCGGTGGTGCTTGCCCCGCTGCCGGTCGCGGCGGCGCAGGACGGCACGGCCGCGCGCGAGGCCCCGCCCCGTCGCCGCGTCCTGGTCGTGGACGACAACACCGACGCCGCGCAGAGCCTGGCGCTCGTGCTGGAACTGATGGGCAATACGGTGGCACTCGCCGCCGACGGCGTGGAGGCGGTGGAGCAGGCCGAACGCATGCGGCCCGACGTGGTCATGCTCGACATCGGCATGCCGCGCATGAACGGCTACGAGGCGGCGCGGCGCATCCGCGCCCAGCCGGAGAACCGCGACACCGTGCTGATCGCCTTCACCGGCTGGGGACAGGACGAGGACCGCCGGCGGTCCGAGCAGGCGGGCTTCAACCTGCACCTGACCAAGCCCGTGGACCCTTCGGCGCTGGAGTCGCTGTTGGCCGCCCTGCCGCCCCCGCGCGCCTGACGCAGGAACGCCGGGCTTTCGCCCGGCGTCCTGGTACCGCAAAAGCGCAACAGGTCGGGATCAGCCGGCCTTCGGCGCTGCTTCCTTCGCGTCCTCAGCCTTCTCAGCCGCTGCCTTCTTGGCCGCAGCGGACTTGTGGTGGTGCTTCTTCTTGTGGTGCTTCGCCATCGGCTTGGCAGCCGGGGTGGCCGGGGTGGCGGCAGCGGCGGGGGTGGCCGGGGTCGCGGGGGTGGCCGGGGCGGCCTGGGTCGACGCGAAGGCGACGCTGCTGGCCAGGGCCAGGCACAGGCCGATCAGCGGGGTACGAATATTCATGGTTATCTCCGTCAGTGGTTGTCTAGGAAAGCACCGGTGTCCCACCGGTAACACCACCATGCGCGGCCACGGTCCGCCCAAGGCTTGCCGCCACGTGACGGTTTCTCCATGTTCCCGACCGGCGGCGCTCAGGCCGCCGGAAAGCGCAGCAGGACCCGCAGCCCGGGGTCGCCGGACTGCAGGCGCAGTTCCGCCCGGTGCCGGATGGCGATCGCCCGGACCACGCTCAGGCCCAGGCCGGTGCCCGGGGTGCCGCGGTGGCTGTCGCCGCGGACGAACCGGTCGAACACCCGCTCGTGCTGTCCGGCCGGGATGCCGGGGCCCTGATCACTGACTTCCAGCCGCACCGCATCGCCCTCGCGGGCGACCAGCAGCTGGATGCGATTGCCGGGCTGGCCGTACTTGATCGCGTTGTCGAGCAGGTTCGACAGAAGCTGAAACAGCAGGTCCCGGTTGCCCAGGACCGTCGCCGGCGCGATCTGGGCGTCGATGGCTTGCCCGTGCTGCTCGGCCACGGCCGACCACAGCTCGACCGCGTCGGCGGCGACTTCGCCCAGGGCCAATGGAGCCGCGTCCTCGTCGGCGCCGGCCTCGATCCGCGCCAGCCGCAGCAGGCTGTTGAAGGTAGACAGCAGCTGGTCGGCCTCGCCGACCGCGGCATCGATCCGGGCCCGCACGGCCGGGTCGGCGGTCTCCAGGCGTGCCTGCTCCAGGCGCGTGCGCAGGCGCATCATCGGCGTGCGCAGGTCGTGCGCGATCGCATCGCTGGAGCTCTGGATGCCCCCGACCAGGTCGCGGATGCGGTCGAGCATCCGGTTGAGGGTTCGGCCGAGGCGGGCGAAGGCGTCGTCGCCGGGGCGTTCGGGAACGCGTTCCTCCAGCCGTCCCGCCGCGACCCGGTCCACGGTATCGAGCGGCAGTTCCAGCGCGCGGTCCACGGCACGGCGCAGCAGCCAGCCCAGCAGCAGGGTCAGCACCGCGAGCAGGGCCAGGATCACCGCGCCCAGGCGACCGGTGAGTTCGCGCAGGTGCTGCTGCGCCCCCGTGGTATGCCCGGTCAGAAGCCAGCCGCCGCCCGGCAGGGGCTGCACGTAGGCCAGCACGGTGTCGGACTCCGGCGCTGCGATCCAGGGAAAGCGCAGCCAACCGGCATGCTCGGGCAGGCGCGTGGGCGGGAAATCGTTGCGATGGCCGGCGCTGATCCCGCCGTCCGCTTCGACCAGCAGGTAGACGGCCTCTCGGTTGAGCGGCTCGCTGACCCGGGCGTTGATGGTGCGGCGCAGGCCGTCGCGCCCGTCGCTGTAGTAGACCTCCATCAGGCCCTGGTGTTCGGCGCGCACCGTGGCCTGGCTGTCGCGCTCGAGCAAGCGGTCCAGCGCCACCACGCTGACGCCGCCCACCAGCACGAAGGCCGCCAGCAGGCCCAGCGCATAGGTGAGGACGAGCCGGTCTAAGGTCGAGGTCACCCAGCCGCGCATGCGCGCAGCCTACTCTCGGCGGCCGAGCAGGTAGCCGGCCCCGCGCACCGTGTGCAGCAGGGGCGCGCCGCGGTCCTTGTCGATCTTCTGCCGCAGGCGGGAGACATGCACGTCGATGACATTGGTCTGCGGGTCGAAGTGGTAGTCCCACACCGCCTCGAGCAGCATGGTGCGGGTGACTACCTGGTCGGCGTGCCGCATCAGGTATTCGAGCAAGCGGAATTCGCGGGGTTGCAGGTCGATGGCCTGGCCGGCGCGCTTGACGTTGCGCTTGAGCAGGTCCATCTCCAGGTCGGCCACGCGCAGCCGCACCTGTTCGCCCGGGCCGCTGTCCTGGCGGCGCAGCAGGCCGTCCAGCCGGGCCGACAGTTCGGCGAAGGAAAACGGCTTGGCCAGGTAATCGTCGGCGCCGCCGCGCAGGCCCTGGACGCGCTGCTCGACGTCGCCGAGCGAACTCAGGATCAGGGCCGGGGTGCGCTGGCCGCTGGCGCGCAGGGTCTTGAGCAGGTCCAGGCCATCCATGCCCGGGAGCATACGATCCAGCACCAGCGCGTCGTAGCGCTCGGTCCGGGCCAGGTGCAGGCCGTCGGGCCCGGTGGCGGCATGGTCCACGGCGTGGCCGGCCTCGCGCAGGCCCTTGGCGACGAACTCTGCAATCAGGGGCTCGTCTTCGACCAGCAGCACGCGCATGGGATGTTCCCTTCGAAGGCCTCAGGCTGGGGCCATGGCGGTGTCCCCAGTCTAGACGGCGCATGACCGATCGGTAATCTGGCCGGCCGGTACAATGAGCGGTTCCCCGCGCTGCAGGTCACCGCCATGTCCGTCCCCGCTGCCCAGCTGCCGCCAGCGCCGCCGTCCGCCCTGCTGGACCCCGGCTACAGCCTCGAGCACAAGTACACCCGCGCCGAGGGCCGGATCTACCTGAGCGGCGTGCAGGCCCTGGTCCGCCTGCCCCTGATGCAGCAGATGCGCGACCGTGCCGCCGGGCTGGACACCGCGGGCTTCATCTCCGGCTACCGCGGTTCGCCCCTGGGCGGCTTCGACCTTGAGCTGTGGAAGGCCAAGAAGCACCTGGCCGCGTCGAAGATCGAGTTCATCCCGGGCCTCAACGAGGACCTCGGCGCGACCATGGTCTGGGGCACCCAGCAAACCCAGCTGTTCCCCGGGGCGAAGTACGACGGCGTGTTTTCCATGTGGTACGGCAAGGGTCCGGGCGTGGACCGCTGCGGCGACGTGTTCAAGCACGGCAACGCGGCCGGCACCTCGGCCCACGGCGGCGTGCTGGCGCTGGCCGCCGACGACCACGCCTGCCGCTCGTCCACCCTGCCGCACGGCAGCGAGCTGGAATTCGTCAGCGCGATGATGCCGGTGCTCAACCCGGCCGGCGTGCAGGACATCCTGGACATGGGCCTGCTCGGCTGGGCGATGTCGCGCTTCACCGGGCGCTGGGTCGGCTTCAAGACCATCGCCGAGACGGTGGAGTCGAGCGCGTCGGTCAACGTCAACCCGCACCAGCTCGACATCCTCATGCCGGGCGATTTCGAGATGCCGCGCGGCGGGCTCAACATCCGCTGGCCCGATCCGCCGCTGGACCAGGAGATGCGCCTGCATCAGTACGCCGTCGCGGCGGCGATCACCTTTGCGCGCGCCAACCACATCGACAAGACGATCTTCGATTCCCCACGCGCACGCCTGGGCATCGTGACGACCGGCAAGAGCTACCTGGACGTGCTGCAGGCGCTGGAATACCTGGGCATCGACCACAAGGCGGCCGAGGACATCGGCATCCGCGTGTACAAGGTCGGCATGAGCTGGCCGCTGGAGCCGCATGGCATCCGGGAATTCGCGCGCGGGCTGGAAGACATCCTGGTGGTCGAGGAGAAGCGCAGCTTCATCGAGTCGCAGTTGAAGGAGCAGATGTTCAACTGGGATCGCTCCACCCGACCCAGCGTCGTCGGCAAGTACGACGAGGCCGGCGAGTGGATCCTGCCCTCGACCAACGAACTGACCCCCGCGCGCATCGCACGCGTGATCGCCAGGCGCCTGGCGCGCTTCTTCACCTCGCCGCGCATCGACGAGAGCCTGGCCTTCCTCGCCGCGAAGGAAAAAGAGCTCGCGCTGCCGCGCGCCAGCTTCCCGCGCGCCGCGCACTACTGCTCGGGCTGCCCGCACAACACCTCCACCACCGTGCCCGCGGGTTCGCGCGCGCTGGCCGGCATCGGTTGCCATTACATGGTGACCTGGATGGACCGCAGCACCGACACCTTCACCCAGATGGGCGGCGAAGGCGCCACCTGGTGCGGCCAGGCGCCGTTCACGGAGGAAAAGCATGTCTTCCAGAACCTGGGCGACGGCACCTATTTCCACTCCGGTTCGCTGGCGATCCGCCAGGCGATCGCGGCCAAGGTCAACATCACCTACAAGATCCTCTACAACGACGCCGTGGCGATGACCGGCGGCCAGCCGGTGGACGGCACGCTGACCGTGCCCGACATCGCGCACCAGGTCCGCAGCGAGGGCGTGCAGACGATCGTCGTGCTCTCCGACGACATCGGTAAGTGGAACCGGCCGGAGATCTTCCCGCCGGGCGTGGAATTCCTGCACCGCGACGAACTGGACAAAGTATCCAAGCGCCTGCGCGAGGTCCCCGGCACCACGGTGCTGATCTTCGACCAGACCTGCGCGGCCGAGAAGCGCCGCCGGCGCAAGCGCGGCAAGATGCCCGACCCGGCCAAGCGCACGATGATCAACCCGGCCGTGTGCGAGGGCTGCGGCGATTGCGGCGTCGCGTCCAACTGCGTTTCGGTGGTGCCACTGGAGACCGAGTTCGGGCGCAAGCGCGAAATCGACCAGAGCAATTGCAACAAGGATTTTTCCTGCGTGAAGGGCTTCTGCCCGAGTTTCGTCACCGTGTACGGCGGAGGCCTGCGCAAGAACAAGGGCGTGGCGACGGGCGTGGACTTCTCCGTGCTGCCGGCGCCGGCGTTCAAGTCGGACCTGGCCGAGCCATGGAACATCCTGGTCACCGGCATCGGCGGCACCGGCGTGGTGACCATCGGCGCGCTGATCGGCATGGCGGCGCACCTGGAACACAAGGGCGGGAGCGTGCTCGACCAGACCGGCCTGGCGCAGAAGGGCGGCGCTGTGACGACGCACGTCCGGATTGCGAAGGACCCCGCCGACATCAACGCCGTGCGCATCGCCGCCGGCGAGGCCGACCTGGTGCTGGGCTGCGACATGGTGGTGGTGAACGACTACTGGGCGCTGTCGAAGATCCGCGCCGGCCGCAGCCACGTCGTGCTCAACAGCCACGAGGCGATGCCGGGCACCTTCACGCGCAATGCCGACCTGCAGTTCCCCGCGCGCGGAATTGTTGACGCCGTTCGCACCGCGCTCGGCGGCGCCGAGCCGGGCGTGGTGGACGCGTCCGCGCTGGCGCTGGCCCTGATGGGCGATGCGATCGCGACCAACCTGTTCATGCTCGGCTTCGCCTGGCAGCAGGGCCTGGTGCCGCTGTCATACGAGTCCCTGATGCGCGCCGTCGAGCTCAACGGCGCGGCCATCGAGATGAACAAGCAGGCCTTCGCCTGGGGCCGCCTGGCCGCGCACGATCCGGCCACGGTGCGCGCGGCGTCGGGGCTGGCGCCCGCAGGCGCCCCGTCGGGCGCCACGGATTCCGCCACCGCGCTTGCCTTCCTCGGCGGCGGCAAGTCGAGCGCCTCGCTCGACGACACCATCGCCGTTCGCGCGCGCTTCCTCACCGAGTACCAGGACGCGGCCTACGCGCGCCGCTATACCGACCTGGTCGCGCGCGTGCGCGGCATCGAAGCCGAGCGCACGCCGGGCCTTACCGGTTTGTCGGAGGCCGTCGCGCGCTACGCCTTCAAGCTGATGGCCTACAAGGACGAATACGAAGTGGCACGCCTGTACACCACCGGCGATTTCCAAAAGCGCATCCGCGAGACCTTCGAGGGCGATGTGAAGCTGCGCCTCAACCTGGCCCCGCCGCTGCTGGCGAGGAAGGACGCCGACGGCCACCTCATCAAGCGCGAGTACGGCGCCTGGGTGTTCACCGCGTTCCGCCTGCTCAAGCGCTTTCGATTCCTGCGCGGTGGCGCCTTCGATGTATTCGGCTACACGGCCGAGCGGCGCATGGAGCGCCAGCTGGTCGTCGACTACCTGCGCACCGTCGAGGAACTGCTGCAGTCGCTGTCGCTCGGCAACCACGCGCTGGCGGTGGAGATCGCGCGCGTGCCCGAGCACATCCGCGGCTACGGCCACGTCAAGGAGGCGCAGCTGGCGCAGGCGATGGACAAGCAGGCCCAGTTGCTCGCGCAGTGGCGCAATCCCCTGCGCCTGCAGCAGGCGGCATGACGCACTGATGTTGCGCTTTCCGGCACGGCCCGACTTGCTGGCCTGGCTGGGCGGCCTGTCGCTGGGCGCACTGGTGGCGCATTGGCTGTCCGGCGGCTTCGCGATCGCCTGGTGGCCCGGCTTCGCCATCGAAGGCAGTTCCTCTGGCGTGTTCCGCCTGGCCCTGGCGCTGGAACTGGTCCTGGCCATCTTCGCGCTCAAGCTGGCGGTGGAGGCGCTGCTCGACACCGCGCACGGGCGCGACGCGCCCGCGGGCGACGCGTCGATCCCGGTCTCCGGTGGCCAGGCACTGCGCCAGTTGCTGTTGCTCTGCGGCGCCGCCGCGTTGGCCTACGCGGCCGCGCGTGCCGGCGGCGCGGGCGGGCTGCTGTTGGCGGCACTGCTGCTGGCCGCCGTGCTGCCCGCCGCGGTGATGCTGCTGGCCGAGTGCGATAGAGCTGGCCCCGCAAATCTGAACAGCCCGATAGGTGGATTACCTGCTCACTGAGGCGATGATATCGCCAACACCAGGAGCAGCACATGACGCGACGCACCCGCCGCAACCACTCGCCGGCGTTCAAATCCAAAGTGGCCC
>JANXUD010000131.1 GCA_025352045.1 Gammaproteobacteria bacterium
GGCGCGATACAACTGTTCGGCCACCAGCAGGCGGACCAGCATGTGCGGCAAGGTCAGCGGCCCGAGCGACCAGCGCTCGTCGGCCGCGGCCAGCACGCCGGGCGCATGGCCTTCCGGCCCGCCGACCAGCAACGCGAGGTCGCGTCCGCCATGGCGCCAGCGCTCCAGCACCGCCGCCAGTTGCTCCGAGGAGTGCGCGGCGCCGCGGCCGTCGAGCGCCACGATGTGCGCATTCTTCGGAAGCGCGGCCAGCACGCGCACGCCTTCGTCGGCCATCGCGCGCGTTGCATCGCGGCCCTTGCCGCGGATGCCGGGCGCGATTTCGTGCAGGCCCAGCGGCAGCCAGTGCGAAAGTCGTTTCTGGTATTCGGAAAATCCGGCCGCGACCCACTCGGGGGCGCGCTCGCCGACCGCGATCAGCGTCGCCTTCACTCGACGACGTCGTCGTCCCCGGGCGGCTGGTCGCCGACCGTCCACAGGCGCTCGAGCGCATAGAACTCGCGCACGCGGGGCAGCATCACGTGGACGATGACATCGCCCAGGTCCACCAGTACCCACTCGGCCTCGCGCTCGCCTTCCACGCCCAGCGGCATCACGCCGCACTTCTTGGCGAACTGCACGACTTCGTCGGCGACCGACTTGACGTGGCGGGTGGAGGTGCCGGACGCAACCACCAGGTAATCGGCGATGCTGGTCTTGCCGCGCACGTCGATCTCGACCGAGTCCTTGGCTTTCATCTCCGCGAGCGCGGCGTGGACCTGCTTGAGCAGTGCCTCGGCAGTGGGTGCCGGATCCGGCATGCGGGTCTTGATGACTTGGGCCTTGGTGGTCAACGCGTTCCCTCGATGCGCGGCGGTTGCCGCGATCCAATTATACCCGGCCCATCCGGCGACGCCCCGTAGAGGCTTTGCGCCTGGATGAACGCGGCCACGCCGGGGGGCACCAGGTCCTGCCAGACGGTCCCAACCGCAATCCGCGCCCTGACCTCGGTGGCTGACTCGCGGCGCAGGGGCCGCAGGGCCAGGGCCGCGTAGCGGCCGGCCGACTGATGCAGCAGGCGCTCGGGGCGGGTCCAGCGCGGCGCCAGCTCCGCTTCGACCTCGGGCGCCCGCGCGGCCAACCACTCTCGCCCCACTCTGGTCCGCGGCCGCTGCACGCCCAGCAGGTTGGCCAGCGCCAGGATCCGTCGCCAGTGGTGCCAGTCGCCCAGCTGGAGCACGGAATCGATGCCCAGCACCCAGACGACACAGGCCTGCCCGCCGAGCTCATCGCGGACCTCGGCCAGGGTGTCCACGGTGTAGGACGGCATGGGCCGGCGCAGTTCCCGCCGGTCGACCCGCAAGCGCGGATCGCCGGCGATCGCGATCTCGAGCATCTCCGCCCGCTGTTCTGCGCTGGCGCCGGGCGCGGCGCGGTGTGGCGGATCGGCGGCCGGGACCAAGTGCACGGGCGCATCGAGCCGTGCCGCGACCGCGCGGGCAATCTGCAGGTGGCCAAGGTGGACCGGATCGAAGGTGCCTCCGTACAGCAGGCGCGGCGCGGTCACGCCAGCAGGGCGCGCGCGCGCGCGTCGGCAACGGCGCTGAGCAGGCGCTCCATCCGCAACCACGAATCGCCCGTACCGCGGCCCTTGGACAGCAACTCGACCTGCCCGGCCTCGGCGACAAGCGCATCCCAGCGTGCCGCCGGATGCCGGTCGAGCGCGCGCCGGTACAGGGCCTGCTTGCTGTCCCAGACCCGCGCCTCGCGCATCGCCTGGGCCAGGTTGCCGCCGCGCTCGCCGACCCGGGCCAGGCTGGCCAGGCGAACGATCTCGTTGGCCACGATCGGCAACAGGCCGGCAACCTGTTCGCCTTCCGCGCGCAAGGCGTGCAGCATCCGCCGGGCGCGCGCCGCGTCGCCGGCCAGGGCCGCCTCGGCCAGCTTGAAGACGTCGAAGCGCGCCGAATCGGCGACCAGGCGATCCATCTCCTCCAGCGACAGCTGCGCGCCTGGCGCAAGCAAGGCGAGCTTGTCCACTTCCTGCGCGGCAGCCAGCAGGTTGCCTTCGACGCGTTCGGCGAGCAGGGCGATGGCTGCCGGGTCGGCCGACAGGCCGCGGCTGCGCAGGCGGCGCGCCAGCCAGTCGGCCAGGTCCCCGGGGCGGATCGGCCAGGCGACCACCATGTGGCCGGCCGACGCGATCGCCTCGCTCCACTTGCCGCCATGCTTGGTGCTCCAGTCCTGCGCGGTCACCAGCAACACCGTGTCCGGCGGCGGATCGGCGCAGAAACCTGTGAGCACCGCGCTGCCGTCCTTGTCCGGGCGGCCGGTCGGCAGGCGCAGCTCGATCAGGCGGCGTGGCGAGAACAGGCTGGGCGAGGCAATCGCCATGGACAGCGCATCCCAGTCGAAGCCGGTGCCGGCGTCGAACACCTCGCGTTCTGAAAATGCCTCGGCGACGGCGCGGGCGCGCACGGCATCGGCGCACTCCTGCACCAGCAGGGGTTCGCTGCCCGCGACGAGATAGGCCGGACGCAGGGGTTCGCCGGCAAGCTGCCGCTCGAACCGGTCAACCCGGAGCTCCATCAGGACCGGGTGCGCAGCACCACGTCGAGACGACGCAGGATCGAGGCTTCCATGTCGCGACGCAGCTCGCGCTGGATCAGCTCCTGCTCGGCCGGACTGCCGGCCGATTCGCTCGCATCGTAGGTGTACTCGCGCGAGAGTTCGATCTCCTGGGGATCGATCAGCGGCTTGCCGGCGGCATCCACCAGCACGAAGCCGACCTTGTAGACGGTGATGTATTCGCGCACCCGCGCGAACTGGTCCACCGACAGGGGCCGGGTGGCGAAGGCCTCGGAGGTGATCTTCAGGGACGCCGATGCGGCGCCAGCCTGCGCCGGGGTGGCGCCGGCCCGCTCCAGCGCGGTGCCCAGCTCCAGGCCCAGGGGGCTGTAGGGATCGGCCGTTTCGACCTTCACCGGTCCCAGCGTGGCTGGCAGGCTCAGTTGCGCCCGCGGCTGGAAGCCGCAAGCCGCGAGCAGGGCCGCACAGGCCAGGATCAGCAGGACACGCATGCACGACTCCGCGGACAACGATCGATGGGCCATGTTACCGCGAACCGCCGCGGCGCCGCGCGCCCTGGCCGGCACGCTCAGGCGGCCTGGCCGGTGCCGGGCCCCGGGAGCGCGGCGGCGGCCTGCTCGAAAACCTGCGTCCAGTCATCGAGCCGCGACTGGCGGAACAAGCGCACGCTCGGATACCAGGGCGAGTCGGCGCGCTCGAGCAGCCAGCGCCAATCGGGGACGCTGGCCAGGGCCAGCCACGCCGGCCGGCCAAGGCCCGCGGCCACGTGGGTGATCGCGGTGTCTGCGCTCAGCACCAGGTCCAGCGACTGCATCAGCGCAGCCGAATCGGCGAAGGCATCGGGACCCGTGTCGAAGCCATCGCCCGGGACGACCACCTGCATTCCCTTGGGCAGGCTGGCGAGCTGCTCAAGGCCGTGGCCCTGCTGCAGGCTGACCAGGCGCAGGCCCGGGACCCGCGCCAGGGGCGCGAAGCTGGCCAGCGGGATCGAGCGCAGCGCATCGATCTTGCGGGTCGGGTTGCCCTGCCAGCAGATGCCGACGTTGATGGCGCCGGGTTCGGCCAGGTGCGTCCAGCGCGCCACCCGCGACCGGTCCAGCGACAGGTAGGGCGCATCCATGCCGAGCCCGGCCTCGTCGATGCCCAGGTAATGCGGCAGGCTCCACAGCATCGCGCGGAAATCGTAGTCACCGTCCCCATCGTCCACGAACGCCACCCTGTCCGCGAACCCGCGCAACAGCGCCCGGATCGAACGCGGCCCGGAGAAGCTGACCGTCGCGCCGGCGGCCAGCAGCCGTGGCACGAAGCGGAAGAACTGCAGCGTGTCGCCGATGCCGTTCGGTTCCGACAGCAGGATGCGTCGCCCGGCCAGCGGTTCGCCGCGCCAGCGCGGTGCGCGGCCGACGGCCCCCCGTGCCCCGGACCAGTCGAGGCTGCGCTCGAACCCCGCCCAGCCCTCGGCATAGCGGCCCTGCAGCAGGTCCAGGCCCGCGAGGCGGCGCGCGGCTTCCGCATAGTCCGGCCGCAGTGCCTGCGCGCGTCGATAACTTGCCCGCGCCGCATCGAATTGGCCGGTTTCCTGCTCGAGCATGCCCCGGTTCACGGTGGCCTCGGGCGACTGCGGATCGAGTGCGAGCGCCTTGTCGTAGGCGGCGATCGCCGGTTCCACGCGACGCAGGTCGTGCAGTGCATTGCCGCGGTTGTTCCAGGCCTCCGCCAGCGACGGTGCCAGCGCGATCGCGCGGTCGTAACTGGCCAAGGCCTCGGCGATCAGGCGCTGCTGGTGCAGGGCAACGCCGCGCCGGTTCCAGGCGTCGGCATCGCGCGCGTCCGCTGCGAGCAGGCGATCGAAGCTGGCGACGGCCTCGTCCCAGCGCCCCGCGGCGGTTTGCAGCTTGCCGATGCGCCGCCAGGCCTCGAGCAGTCCGGGCTGCAGGCGCAGTGCTTCGGCATACGCCGCAATCGCCGCATCCGCGTGCCCGGTGCCGGCCAGCACATTGCCCAGGTTGTAGTGCGCTTGCGCCAGGGCGGGGTCCAGCGCGATGCAACGGCGATAGGCGGCGGCCGCCTCGTCGAGGCGTTGCAATGCTGCCAGCGCATTGCCACGGTTGTAGTGCAAGGGCGCGAAGCCGTCGGCCGCCTGCGCAACGCGCTCGAACAGCGCCAGCGCCGCCGCGTCATCGCCGCGTTCCAGCGCCATCACTCCAAGCAGGTGTGCTGCCCCGACGTGCGTCGGCTCGATCGCCAGGACCGCGCGCAGCGCGGCCTCGGCGGCCGCCGCATCGCCCCGTCCACGCGCAGCCAGCGCCGCCTGCAACTGCGCGGCAAGTGCGGCCTCGTCCATGCCGACGACGCGCCCGCCCGCTCAGCCCGCGACGATATTGACGATCTTGCCCGGCACCACGATCAGCTTGCGCACCTGCAGCCCGGCCAGGAACGCCACCACCGCGGGTTCCGCCAGGGCCTGGGCCTCAAGCTGCTCGCGGCTGGCGTTGACGCCGGCCTCGATCGTCCCGCGCAACTTGCCATTGACCTGCACGGCCAGGGTCACCGACTCGCGTACCAGCGCGGACGCGTCCGCCTGCGGGAAGGCCAGGTCCTCCAGCGTGGTTTCCGGATGCCCCAGCAGTTGCCAGAGCGCATGCGAGGTATGCGGGGTGATCGGATTGAGCAGCAGGGTCACCGCCTCGAAGGCCTCCTGGCGCAAGGCGCGCGCCGCGGCGCCGGACTCGCCGAAGCGCGACAGTGCGTTCAACAGCTCCATCACCGCCGCGATGGCGGTGTTGAAGGTGTAGCGGCGGGCATAGTCGTCGCCGACCTTCTGGATCACTTCATGCAGCTGGCGTCGCAATGCGCGGCCTGCAGGCGACAGCGCGGCCGAATCGACGGTGCGCGCGGCGATCGCGTCCCTGCCGCCGTTGGCCGCGGTGTCGGCGACCTGCCGGTGCGCCTGCGCCCAAAGCCGGCGCAGGAAGCGCGACATGCCCTCCACGCCCGATTCGTTCCAGTCCAGCGACTGCTCCGGCGGCGCGGCGAACATGGAGAACAGGCGCACGGTGTCGGCGCCGTAGCGGTCCACCATGATCTGCGGGTCCACGCCGTTGTTCCTGGACTTGGCCATCTTCTCGGTGTTGCCGACGCACACGGGCAGGCCGTCCGCTCGCAGCGTCGCGCCGGTCGTGCGTCCCTTGTCGTCGCGCACCACGTCCACGTCGGCGGGATTGAACCAGTCGCGCGCACCCCCGTCGTTGTCGCGGTAGAAGGTATCGGCGATCACCATGCCCTGGCAGAGCAGGTTGGTGGCCGGCTCGTCGCTCTCCACCAGGCCCGCGTCGCGCATGAGCTTGTGGTAGAAGCGGAAATACATCAGGTGCATGATCGCGTGCTCGATGCCGCCGATGTACTGGTCTACCGGCAACCAGTAGTTCGCGCGTTCGTCCACCAGGTCGTTCGCGCCGGGCGAGGTGTAGCGCGCGTAGTACCAGCTTGACTCCATGAAGGTGTCGAAGGTGTCGGTCTCGCGCTCGGCCGCGCCACCGCATTGCGGGCAGGTGGTCTTGCGCCATTCTGGATCCGCCTTGATCGGCGACTGCATTCCACTGAAGGCGACGTCTTCCGGCAACACGACCGGCAACTGGTCCTCGGGCACGGGCACGGCGCCGCAGGCGGCGCAGTGGATCATCGGGATCGGGCATCCCCAGTAGCGCTGGCGGCTGACGCCCCAGTCGCGCAGGCGGAAATTGACCCGCCGCTTGCCCGTCCCGGCCGCTTCCAGCGTGCCGGCGATGAAGTCGACGGCCTGGCGGTAGCCCTTGCCGTCCATCGCGCCGGAATTGACCACCATCAGGTCAGCGCGGTTCTTGTCGGCGTACCAGTCCTTCCAGGTCGTTGCGTCGTAGGCCATGTCGCCAGCCAGGTGCGGCGGCAGCGGCGAGCGCCAGGCGATCACCTGCTTGATCGGCAGCGCGTACTTGTGCGCGAACTCGAAATCGCGCTGGTCGTGGCCGGGCACGGCCATCACCGCGCCGGTGCCATAGCCCATCAGCACGAAGTTGGCGATCCACACCGGCAGGCGCTCGCCGCTGACCGGATGCAGCACGTGGCGGCCGGTGGCCATGCCGCGCTTTTCCTGCGTTTCGAGCTCAGCCTCGGAGACCCCGCCATGCCGGCAGGCCTCGATGAACGCGGCCAGCGCGGGATTGGACGCGGCGGCTTCGAGCGCGAGTGGATGTTCCGCGGCGACGGCGAGGTAGGTCACGCCCATCAGGGTGTCGGGGCGCGTGGTGAACACGGTCAGCGGATCAACTCCGCCTTCGGGCACGAAGTCGATCTCCAGGCCCTCGCTTCGCCCGATCCAGTTGCGCTGCATGGTCTTGACCGCATCCGGCCAGCCCGGCAATGCGTCGAGGCCATCGAGCAGTTCCTGTGCATAGCTGGTGATCCCGAGGAACCACTGCGGGATCTCGCGCTTCTCCACGATCGCGCCGCTGCGCCAGCCGCGGCCGTCCACGACCTGCTCGTTGGCCAGGACCGTCTGGTCCACCGGGTCCCAGTTCACCACGCTGTTGCGCCGGTAAACGATGCCCTTGCGGAACAGGCGCGTGAACATCAACTGTTCCCAGCGGTAGTAGTCGGGACGGCAGGTGGTGACTTCCCGGGTCCAGTCGATCGCGTAGCCCAGCGCCTTCAGCTGGCCGCGCATGTGCTCGATGTTGGCGTAGGTCCATTTGGCCGGCGCGGTGCGGTTCTTGATCGCCGCGTTTTCCGCCGGCAGGCCGAACGCATCCCAGCCCATCGGCTGCAGCACGTTGTAGCCGCACATGCGGCGATGCCGGCTGATGACGTCGCCGATGGTGTAGTTGCGCACATGGCCCATGTGCAGCGCGCCAGACGGGTACGGCAGCATGGACAGGCAGTAGAACTTGGGCCGCGATGGATCCTCGACCACCTCGAACGCGCGGGTCGCGCTCCAATGCGCCTGCGCGGCGGTTTCAACCGCCTTCGGCTGGTAGGCGTTGGGGTCTGCGGGTTCGTCCATGGCTGAATGCGCGGCTCACAACGGATGGCCGGACAGGGTAACCCGGCGCACGGCCGAGGAAAAACTCCAATCCGCCCGCCACCACCCGGCAGCCGGACCATCGGCCGACCCGCCGGGAGTTCGCGTGAGCGACGGCATGGCTTGAAATCCGCGCCCCCGGCACAATCTCCGGAAGTCTCCCCGCACGCGAAGGATCCGCAGATGACCGACAGCCCGACCGCGCATGTCTTCGACGCCAGCCTTGCCGGCTTCGAGCAGGACGTGATCCTGGCGTCGAAGCAAGGCCCCGTGCTGGTGGATTTCTGGGCCGAATGGTGCGGCCCCTGCAAGTCGCTCGGACCGGTGCTGGAAAAGCTGGCGGCCGAATTCAACGGCGGTTTCCGCCTGGCCAAGGTGGACGTGGATGCCGAGCAGCAATTGGCGGGCTATTTCCAGATCAAGTCGATTCCCACCGTCATGCTTGTCAAGGACGGCCAGATCGTCGACGGATTCCCCGGCGCGCTGCCCGAGGGCCAGTTGCGCGAATTCCTCGCCCACCACGGCATCGAGCCGCGCGCCGCGGAAACGGCGCCCGACGCGCCGGAGCCGGTTGCCGCGCCGGTTGACCCGCATGAGGACGTCATGCGCCTGCGCGCGGCCGTCCAGGCCGAGCCGGACCGGGCCGAGCTGCGCCTCGACCTGGCCCTGGCCCTGCTCGCCACCGGCGCTGCCGCCGAAGCGGAGCGACTGCTTGACGGCCTGCCCGCCGACCTGGGCACCGACGAACGCGCCGTGCGCGCCCGCGCCCGGCTCGGTTTCGCCGCCCTGCTGCGCGATGCGCCGCCGCGCGAGACGCTCACCGCCGCGATCGCCGCCGACCCGTCGGACCTGCGCGCCAGGCACCTGCTCGGCGCCAGCCTGCTGGTCGCCGGTGACGATTCGGGCGCACTCGAGCAATTCCTGGAAATGCTGCGGCGCGACCGTGCCTGGGAGGAGCAGACTCCCCGCAAGGCCCTGCTCGACGCGTTCCGGGTGGTCGAGGACGCCGACCTGGTCGGGCTGTACCGCCGGAAGATGGCGTCGCTGCTGTTCTAGTCTTCCGCCGCTTGGGGGGCGCAATCCACGCCTCGGGTCGCAGTTCGCCGCCGCCTGGCTTCGCGCTTTCGGCCCGCTGGCTTATGCTGGCCGGCCAGTACCCCCTGCTGCGGACCCATGCAGACCGAAGAGCTGTCCCCGGAAGAGCTGTCGACGCTGCTCACCAGCTACATGCCCGAGATCCCCGGTTACCGGGTGATCCGGCGCATCGGCAAGGGCGGCATGTCGTACGTCTACCTGGGCGTCCAGGTCTCGCTGGACCGGCAGGTGGCGGTGAAGGTCATGTCGCCCGAGGCGCTGACCGACGAAAAGAGCAAGCAGCGCTTCGAGCAGGAAGCGCACACCATCGCCAAGCTCGAGCATCCCTGCATCGTCGGGATCCACGAAGTCGGGCGCACGCCGCAGGGGCTGCTCTACTACGTGCTGCCCTACCTTGCCCGAGGCCACCTGGGCCAGCGCGACTTCACCCAGGACGAACACCGCGTCGTCGAGGTGCTGCGCGCCTTGCTGTCCGCGCTCGAGTACGCGCATACGCGCGGCATCGTGCATCGCGATGTCAAGGCCGAGAACGTCCTGTTCGACAACGCCGACCGGCCGCTGCTGACTGATTTCGGCATCGCCCTGTCGCGGCACGACACCAGCCGCATCACCACTGCGGGCCTCGCGGTCGGCAGCGGCGGCTACATGGCGCCGGAGCAGGCCCGCGGCGAGGCAGTGGACGGCCGCGCCGACCTGTACAGCGTCGGCGTGCTCGCCTTCGAGCTGCTCAGCGGCCGCCTGCCCTACCTGAGTTCCGATCCGCTCGGCCTGGCGCTGATGCACGCGCAGGACCCGATCCCGCGGCTGCCGCCGGAGCGCCGCCACTGGCAGGCCTTCATCGACCGGGCGATGGCCAAGTCGCCGGACAACCGCTTCCGCAACGCCCAGCAGATGCTCGGCGCGCTCAGCCAGATCGCGATGCGCGAGCGTGCCGTGGCCGGCGAAGCCGAGCCCGTGGTGCTGCCGCCGCCTTCGCTGCTGCGCCACTCCTGGGCGAAACCGATCGTGTCCGCGCTCACTGGCGCGGCCGTGCTGCTGCTGGTGCTCTGGCTGCTGCGCGCCGGCCCCGACCACACAGCCGTCCCGACCGGCAATGGTGTCGCGAACACGGCGACGGGCACGCCAGCTGCCCCTTCGCCATCTGTCGCCGTGCCGGCGCGGGCAAAGCCGGTCCCTTCCGACACGGAGGCGCCGGTCGCCACCGACCCGGCGGAAGCCCTGGCGCTCGCGGGTCCCGAGACCGCGCCCGACGCCGTTGCCGCGGCGCCCGCCGAGCCCGTGCCGACCGTCCCGCCGACGCCGATCGGTGCGCTGTCGCCGCTGCAGTTCGCCGCAGTGCGCGGTAGCGCCACCGTCACCCCACTCGCCTATGACCCCAGCCAGCCCGGCGCGCGCGCCCTGCATGCCGCGCAGCGGGAGTTGGGCCAGACCCGCCTGGCCACGCCCGAGGGCGACAACGCGATCGATTCCGTGCTGGCAGCCAAGGCCGCCGGCGCAGCGGCGTCGGACGTGGATGCCGCTGCGGATTCAGTGATCGACGCCTACGCCCGGGTCCTTCCCGCCGCGCTGAAGACCGGCCGAGAGTCGGTGCTGCGCACCGGCTACCAGCACGCCCAGGCCTTCGCGAAGCAGACTGGCCGCCAGCAGGGCAAGGCCTGGACCAACCTGCGCACCGGCCTGGCGAGCGCGATGCTCGTGAAGCTGCAGTCCGCCCAGGCGGCCGGTGATGCCGCCGCCGTGACCACGACCAAGTCGCTGGCGATCACCCTGTCCGTGGACCCGAAAGCGCTCGAGCCGGCCTGGTCCAAGCCCCTGCCCCTGCCGCGCCCTGGCAAGCCCGTGCCGGGCAATGCGATCGGCCCGGCGACCGTGCTCGTGGAGCCTCCTGCGAACGGCAGCCCGGGCGTGGCCTTCATGCGCCACGAAGTGTCGCGGGCCGACTACGCGGCCTTCGCCAGCGCCACCAACCGACCGATCGCGCATTGCCGCAATCGCCTGGCGCCGATCAGCTTCAAGCGGCGCACCTGGATGTCGCCCGGCTTCGAGCAGGGCGGCGAGCACCCCGCGGTTTGCATCAGCTTCGACGACGCGCGCGCCTACGCGCAATGGCTCAGTGCGCGCACCGGCGAAAAATGGCGGCTGCCGAGCGCCGCGGAATTCCGCCTGGTGGCGAGCTATCGCGGCAGCGGCAGTGCGTGCGCCGACGGCCGCGTGGATTGCGGCCAGAACGGGACGATCGGCGCCGGACTGGGGCCCGCCAGCCCGCTCGGACTGACCGGCGTACGCGGCAATGCGCGCGAATGGCTCAGCGATTGCGTCGGCGCCTGCCGCCAGCATCTCGTGGGCGGGCTGGGCTGGCGCGACAATGCCGCGCGCGCCGACCCGGTGCGCACTAGCGGGTTCGACGCTGGCACCGGCCTGGACGACACCGGCTTCCGCCTCGTGCGCGAAGTCGGCCCGGGCCGCTGACCGATGGCCAGGCTGCGTACCTATTTCCTGACCGGTTTGCTGACCCTGTTGCCGATCTGGCTGGTCTGGATCGTGTTCAAGTTCGTGTTCGTCCTGCTGTCGGGCATCAGCCAGCCGGTGGTCGGCCCGCTGGTGGCCGGACTGGCAACATCGCAGCCGCAGATGTTCGGCTGGCTGGCCGATGCCTGGGTGCAGACGGCGATCGCGCTCGCCGCCACCGTGCTGCTGATCCTTGCCGTTGGCGCACTGGCACGACGGGTGGCCGGGCAGACCCTGCTGCGCTGGTTCGAAGCGTTGATCGCGCGCATCCCGCTCGCCAAGACCATCTACGGCAGCGCGCGACAGTTGCTTGACCTGTTGCAGACCAAGCCCGATGGCACCAAGCGCGTGGTGCTGATCGACTTCCCGCACACGCAGATGAAATCGGTCGGCTTCGTCACCCGCATCCTGCTCGACGAGCACACCGGCCGCGAGTTGGCCGCGG
>JANXUD010000141.1 GCA_025352045.1 Gammaproteobacteria bacterium
CGTGCTCACGATCTCGGCGATCGCCGTCAGCAAGCTCACCGCCACGGGCCTCGGCAGCATCCTGCTGATGCTGGTGTCCGGCGTGATCCCCTGGCTGATGCCGGTGGGCGCCGGCGTGGCCTGGCTGATCCTGCAGAACGTGCCCCTGATCCCCGTCTTCGAAGGCCTGGGCTTCACCCCGGTGTTCGCGGTGCTGCAGGCAATGATGTATGTCGGTTATTCCAGCTTTACCTTCATCACCGGCCTGGTCGCGCGGCAGCAGGCGGCCGCGCGCGAGGAGCAGCGCCGGCTCAATGCCGAACTGCGCGCCACCCGGGCGCTGCTGGCCGAGAGTTCGCGCATGAGCGAGCGCCTGCGCATCTCCCGCGAGCTGCATGACCTGCTGGGCCACCACCTGACCGCCCTCAGCCTCAACCTGGAGGTCGCCGGCCACCTGGCCGAGGGCAAGGCGCTGGAGCATGTGCGCCAGAGCCACACATTGGCCAAGCTGCTGCTGACCGACGTGCGCGAAGCGGTCAGCGAGATGCGCGAGGAACGGGGCGTGGACCTGAGCAGCGCGCTGAAGGTGCTGGTCGAGGGCGTCCCTGCGCTGCAGGTGGCGCTGGAACTGCCCGAGACCCTGCGCATCGACGACCCCGAGCGCGCCCAGGTGCTGCTGCGCTGCGCCCAGGAGATCATCACCAATACCGTGCGTCACGCCGGCGCGACCCACTTGACCCTGCGCCTGAGCGAGGACGCCGGCGGCCTGCGCCTGGAGGCCCGGGACAATGGCCGGGGCGCCAAGGTGGCGGCGCCGGGCAACGGCCTGCGCGGGATGCGCGAGAGATTGTCCGCCTGTGGCGGCCGAGTGGATATCATCACGGCACCGGGCGAGGGGTTCGCCCTGGACGTGCGCTTACCGCTGGAGGCGGCCCCATGATTCGTGTCTGCCTGGTCGACGACCAGACCCTGGTGCGCCAGGGCGTCAAGTCACTGCTCGAACTGGCCGACGGCATCGAGGTTGTCGCCGAGGCGGCCGACGGCCGGCAGGCGGTCGAGCTGATCCCCGACCTCAAGCCCGACGTCGTCCTGATGGACATGCGGATGCCGATCATGTCCGGGCTGGAGGCCTTGCAGGCCCTGGCCGCCAAGGACCAGCTGCCGCCCACCATCATCCTGACCACCTTCGACGACGACCAGCTGGTGCTGGCCGGGATCAAGGCCGGCGCGCGGGGCTACCTGCTGAAGGACGTGACCCTGGACCAGCTCGTTTCCGCCATCCAGACGGTGGCCGGCGGCGGATCCCTGGTGCAACCGGCAGTGACCCAGCGGCTGCTGTCCGGGCTGGAAGGCCTGCACAACAGCTTCCTCAGCCTGGAACAGCCGGACCCCCTGACCGACCGGGAGACCGAGATCCTGCGCCTGATGGCCGGCGGCTTCTCCAACAAGGAAATCGCCAATTCGCTGGGCGTGGCCGAGGGCACGGTGAAGAACCACGTGTCGAACATCCTGTCCAAGCTCGGTGTCCGGGACCGCACGCGGGCGGTCCTCAAGGCCTTCGAGTTGAAATTGGTCTGAGGGCCGCCCGTTGGCACATCCCTGTGCCAACCCCGCTGTTCGGTGCGGCCTCGGCCGCCGCCCGATTCGATTCCGTGAATGGATCGGCACGGGGATGTGCCGACGCGCCGCTCGGGCGGCGTGGCCGGAGGCGAAATCGACGCATTTCGACTCCGGTGCCGAACCGGGGCAGGATGCCCCGTGTTCCGCTACAATCCGTTTTCCTGCGGCCGGACGAAACCGGCCGAGGGTCGTGCCTGGAGAGCCGTCGAATGACCCGTTTCCTCGAATTCCTTGTTTCCCTGCTGATCGTCGTCGTGATCTTCGTCGTGATCGGACTGTTCCTGCCGTCGAAGCGCTTCTACACCTACAGCATCGAGACCAACCGTCCGATGAGCACGGTCAATGACCTGTTCAACGGCTTCAGCCGGTTCCGGGACTGGAACCCGCTGCTGCGCTACGACAAGCACGCCAAGTCCGAACTGAGCGGTCCGCCGATGGGCGTGGGCGCCACCTTCAACTACCAGTCGAAGGACAAGATCATCGGCAACGGCAAGTGGGAGATCGTCGAGTCCGTCCCGGGCGAGAAGGTCAAGTACAGGCTGACCAACGATTCGCGCGGCAGCGACAAGAGCATGACCATCCGCCTGGCGCGGAGCGGCCAGCGCAACCAGAACGTCAGGATCACCCAGGAATACCGGGTCAACTACGGCTGGGACATCGCCGGCCGCTACGCCGGCCTGTACGTGAACCGCAATGTCGGCGACGACATCAAGCGCGGCCTGGACAAGTTCAGCGGCCTGCTCGCCACGGTGCCCAAGTTCGACTATTCGCAGCACCCGGGCGGGTTCTCGATCGTGGACGTGCCGTCGGTGGACGTGCTGACCGTCAGCACCACTTCGCCGCGCAACAACGACGCGATCGCCCTGGCGATGAACAACCAGATCGCCTGGATCAAGAAGGTGATGGACGCCAACGGCCTGGTCGCCAACGGCCCGCTGCGCATCGTCACCAACGAGTTCACGTCCGACGCCTACGCCTTCGACGTGGTGCAGCCGGTCCGCCGCGCCACCGCGCCCGAGGGTGCGCCGGCGGGGGAGAAGATGTCGCTCAAGCTCGAGGGCCCGGTCAGTTATGACCAGGTGCCGGCGCGCAAGGCGGCCTTCACCACCTACACCGGCCCGGCCCCCGGCCTGCCGCGCGTGCGCGATCTGCTGCGCGCCTGGGCGCTGACCCACGGGTCCGACACCGCCGACCGCCCGTACGAGGAATACATCGGCGGCGTGGCGACGATGACGGCCGAAGATGCGCAGTTCAAGGTCTATTGGCCGCTGAAGTGATGCCAGCGGGCAGCGCGCGGGTCGCCTTCGCGGTGGCCCGCGTCGCGGATCTTGCCATCCAATGATCGAAGCCAGCGGGCTGCGAAAGCGCTATGCCAGGCTGACCGCGGTCGACGGGGTCAGCTTCAAGGTGGAGCCGGGCGAAGTGCTTGGCTTCCTCGGTCCCAACGGCGCCGGCAAGTCCACCACGATGCGGCTGATCGCAGGCTTCCTGCTGCCCACCGAGGGCAGCGCGACGGTTTGCGGCCATGACGTGCAGCGCGATGCCCTGGCCGCGCGACGGGTGCTGGGCTACCTGCCGGAAGGCGCGCCCTCCTATGGCGAGATGAGTCCGCGCGGCCTGCTTGGCTTCATCGCCGACGTGCGCGGGCTGCGCGGCGACCGGCGCCGCCAGCGCATGGATTTCGTGATCACGCGCCTGGGCCTCGAGGCCGTGCTGCAGCAACCGATCGACACCCTGTCCAAGGGCTTCCGACGCCGCGTGGGCCTGGCCGCGGCCATCCTGCATGATCCCGCGGCGCTCATCCTCGACGAGCCCACCGACGGCCTGGACCCGAACCAGAAACACGAAGTGCGCGGCCTGATCACCGAGCTGGCGCGCGAGCGCACCATCCTGCTGTCGACCCACATCCTCGAGGAAGTGGAAGCAGTGTGCACGCGGGCGATCATCATCGCCCGCGGCAAGATCCTGGCCGACGACACGCCAGCTGGCTACCTGGCGCGTTCGCGCTTTCACAATGCGGTGTCGTTGCAGCCGGCGGACACCATCTCGGCGCGCGCCGCCCTCGACGGCATGCCCGGCGTCAGCGGCTTCGAGCAGGTGGGCGCGCGGCTGTACGTGTTCCCGCAGGGCAAGGCGAAATTGTCCGAGCCCGTCGCCGACCGGCTGAAGCAGCGCAACGTGGCCTTCAGCGGCCTGCGCCTGGAGCATGGGCGGCTGGACGAAGTGTTCCGCCGCATCACCGCAGAGCCCGCCGCATGAGCCCTGCACTGGCCATCTACCGGCGCGAATTCGCCGCCTATTTCGCCTCGCCGCTAGCGGCGGTGTTCATCGTCATCTTCCTGATGCTGGCGAGCGCATTCACCTTCTACTTCGGCGGCTTCTTCGAGGCCGGCCAGGCCGACCTGCAGGCCTTCTTCCGCTTCCATCCCTGGCTGTACCTGTTGCTGGTGCCAGCAGTGTCGATGGGCCTGTGGGCGGAGGAGCGCAAGTCCGGCACGCTGGAACTGCTGCTCACCCAGCCGGTGACCTTGTGGCAGGCGGTGCTGGGCAAGTTCTTCGCTGCCTGGACCTTCCTGGCGCTGGCGCTGGCGCTGAGCTTTCCGCTGTGGATCACCGTGGGCTGGCTGGGCGCGCCGGACCACGGCGTGATCTTCGCCAGTTACCTCGGCAGCCTGTTGATGGCGGGCGCCTTCCTGGCGATCGGCGGCTGCCTGTCCGCGGCCACGCGCAGCCAGGTGCTGGCCTTCATCCTGGCGGTGCTTGTCTGCCTGGTGTTCCTGCTGGCCGGCTTCCCGCTGGCGCTGGATCCCCTGCGGCCTTTCCTGTCGCAGGGTGCGATCGACGCCGTCGGCGCGCTGAGTTTCCTCACCCATTTCCAGGCGATCCTGCGCGGCGTGCTCGACCTGCGCGACGTGCTGTATTTCGTGCTGACGATCCTGGCCTGGCTGTGCGCCACGGTGCTGGTGATCGAGATCCGCAAGGCCGACTGACCGATGCCGACCGCCCGCACTTCGCGCTTTCCCCGGCTCGCGCCCTGGCTGGCCTTGCCGCTGCTCGCGTTGGCCTTCCTCGCCGCGGTCTGGCTGTCGGGCCTGTTCCTGCGCGGCGCGCGGCTGGACCTGACCCAGCACCGCCTGTACACGCTGTCGGACGGCACCGTGCGCATCCTGGGCAAGCTGCAGCGTCCGGTGAAGCTGACCCTGTTCTATTCCGAGCGCGCCGCCGCCGGCCAGCCGCAGTTCCGCGTCTATGCGCAGCGCGTGCGCGAGTTGCTCGAGGAAGTCGCGTCGAAGTCGAAGGGTCGGCTGACGCTGGCCTTCGTGGACCCCGAGCCCTTCACCGATGCCGAGGACACCGCCGCCGGCAAGGGCCTGCGCGCGATCCCGCTGCCCAATGGCGAGGGCAGCCTGTACTTCGGCATGGTCGGCAGCAATGGCAAGGGTGGCGAGTCAGTGATGCCCTTCATCGAGCCGGCCAAGGAGGCCTTCCTCGAATACGACATCGCCAAGCTGGTCAGCACGCTCGGCCAGGAGCACAAGCCGGTGCTGGCGATCCTCAGCGACCTGCCGACCGGACCCAGCCTGGATCCGCTCAGCGGCCAGCCCACCCCCGGCTGGATGATCGACCGGCAACTGCGCCAGTTCTTCGACGTGCGCCGCCTGCAGGGCAATCCGCGCTCCATCGGCGACGACATTGACCTGCTGATGGTGGTGCATCCGCGCGCGCCCACGCCTGACACCGAGTACGCGATCGACCAGTACGTGCTGCGCGGCGGCCACCTGCTGGTGTTCGTGGATCCCGATGCGGAGTCGGATCCAAAGGGCAACCAGCTCGACCCGGCCGCATTCGACGCGTCGCGCAGTTCCGACCTGCCCATCCTGTTCAAGGCCTGGGGCCTGGCCTATGCGCCGGATCGCGTCGTGCTGGATGCGCAGAACGCCCTGCAGGCGCAGCCCGATCCGTCCGAACCGCCGCAGCGCCAGTTGGCCATCCTCGGACTGCATGCCGCGGACCTCAACCAGCACGACGTGCTGACCGCGGACCTCGAGTCGCTCAACCTGAGCAGCGCGGGATCGCTCGGGCTGGCGCCGCAGTCGCCGCTGAAGTTCGAGGCCCTGGTGCAGAGCTCGCGCAACGCCATGCTGGTGGATGTGGTGAAGGTGCGCGAGGCCGGGAGCGACCCGGCGATCCTGTCCGATGGCTTCCACGCCGACACCCGCGATCCCTACACGCTGGCGGCGCGGCTCACCGGCAGGTTGAAGTCGGCCTTCCCCGACCGGGCCGGACCCAGGCACCTGGCGGCCAGCGTGAAGCCGGCGAACATCGTGGTGGTGGCCGATACCGACCTGCTCAGTGACCGCCTGTGGGTGGACAAGCAGAACTTCCTTGGCCAGGAAGTCGCCAATCCCTTCGCCAACAACGCCGATTTCGTCTACAACGCGGTGGACAACCTGGTCGGCAACGACGATCTGATCGCCGTGCGCACGCGGCCGACGTCGAGCCGCCCGTTCGAGCGCATCGAGGTGGTCCGGCATGCGGCCGAGCAGCAGTATGAGTCGCGCGAGAAGGCGCTGCAGCGACAACTCGAACAAGTCGAGGACAAGCTGTCCACGCTGCAGCCGGTCGGCCCGAACGGCGAAACGCCCAAGCTCAGCCCCGCGCAACAGAAACAGGTACAGGCCTACCAGGTGCAGCGCGCCCGCGCACGCCGGGACCTGCGCGCCGTGCAGCGCGGCCTGAACGCCGACATCCAGGAGATCGGCAACCGGATCAAGGCGATCGACATCCTGGCGGTGCCGGTGCTGGTGGCCTTGCTAGCCCTGGTGATCGGCTGGCGCCGGCGCATGTTGCGCGCCGACGCGCAGCAATGACCAGAGGGCAGAAATGACCGGCGTGTCGCGCCTGCTTGCCGTGCTCGCGCCGATCCTCTGCGCCGCGGGCGTCGCCCTGGGCGCCTACGCCAGCCATGCCGCCGCGGCGCCGCTGGCGCGCGAACGGCTGGCACTCGCGGCCCTGTTCGCCTTTGGCCACGGAATCGGCCTGGTGGCGCTGCAATCACGCAGCTCGCGCCTGGCGATCGCCGCGCGCAGCATGCTGGCGGTCGGCGTGCTGCTGTTCTCCGGCAGCCTGGCCGGCGCCGCGCTTGCAGGCTTGCCCACGGTGGCGGCGCCGCTCGGCGGCATGCTGTTGATCGCGGGCTGGTTGCTGGTGGCGGTGGACGCGGCCCGGGGCGCGGGGGCCTGACGATGGCGACCCGGTTTCCGCGCGGCTTCGACCTCGAGCTTGCCTCGGCGCACCTGGCCAGGCGGGATCGCAAGCTCGGCCGCTGGATCGCGAAGATCGGGCCGCTCGAAACCGCAGGCTGGCGCAAGCCCTTCGACACCGTGGATTCGCTGGCGCGCTCGATCCTCTACCAGCAGCTGTCCGGCAAGGCCGCGGCGACGATCGTCGGCCGGCTCGAACAGGCCGTCGGCAGCACGCGTCTCACCCCGGACGCATTGGCAAGGGTCGATGACGCGGCACTGCGGGGCTGTGGCGTGTCAGGCAACAAGGCGCTGGCCCTGCGCGACCTCAGCCGCCGCGCCGAAGCGGGCGAGGTGCCCGATTCGAAGGCACTCCTGCACCTTCACCATGACGAAATCATCGAACGCCTCACCGCCGTGCGCGGCATCGGCCGATGGACGGTCGAGATGATGCTGATGTTCCGCCTCGGCCGGCCCGACATCCTGCCGGTGGACGACCTGGGTGTGCGCAAGGGCGCCCAGCTGCTCGACAGGCTGGAGGACATGCCCAAGCCAAGGGAACTCGCGGTGCGCGGGGAGGCCTGGGGGCCGTACCGCACGCTGGCGGGCCTGTACCTGTGGCGGATCGCTGATTTCGCGCAGGCGCCGAAGGCAGAGCCGGCGAAAAAGGTTGTCGCAAGCCAGGCCGCCGCGAAAAAAGTGGTCGCGAAGAACGTCGTCGCGAAGAACGTCGTCGCGAAAAAAGCAGTCCGCCGCTCGCAGGATTGAACCGCCCGGCGTTGGCAAGCGCGCGGCGCCCGGGGTCAGCCCGCGCCGTGCCGCCAGTGCCAGGGTTCGTAGTCGATGCCGTGCGGATTCCCCCGCGGATAACTCATGGTGAAACCGAAGTCGCCTGCGCGGCGCTGGAGCCAGGCGAAGGCGGGGGTCGCCTCGAAGCTTTCCTCGGCCGCGCGTTCGCCCGGCGTGCCGATGTCCATCGCGTCGCCGGCATGGTGCTCGGAAAACCCGGGCGCGGCGTTGACACGCAGGATCTCGGCCACCGACTGGCCGCGCGCGAGCTTGCGGCGGAATATCCCGAGCTGGTAGTCATGGCTGCGATAACCGGAGATCGCCTCGAGCACGATTCCATCCGCGCGCGCGGCACGCTGCATGGCGCGCCAGGCGCCGGCCGCCGGGCCCAGCAACCACAATGGGCGGCGGTAGCGGTCGCGACCGGCCCAGCACAGCACGTGCGGCTCGGGAACCAGGGCCAGTCCGGCGTCGTCCGCGTAGCCCGCTTCGTCGAGCCCGAGTTCGTGCAATCGGCGGAGCAGGCCGGCCACGGGCCGCGGCGCCGCGCCGCGCTGGTCGGCGTGCTCGAGCGCGGCCAGGTCGTCCCGGTCGGCGCGCTCCAGGATGCCGCGCTGCAGCTCACGCACCGCGCCGCCGCGGCCCACCGCGACGAAGCGGCCGTCGCGTTTGCGGCGCAGCAGCCATTCGGAGGCGGACAAGGTGCGCGCGACGGCATTGCCGCGTGCACGCGCCAGCACGGCCGGGATCGCCTCGAGTCGTTCGCCGTTGATCAGTCGCCAGTCGGCCGGGTGCATGCGTCCAGATTAACCGCGGCTCCGCCAACTGTCACCGCCCGCGGCCTGTTGCAGTGCGGCCAGCAGGGCATCCGGACGCTGGGGCGACAGCAGGACCATGCCGCCGTCGCGTCGGGGCAGTACCAGTACGCGCTTCCAGTCGGTGAGCAGGACCTGGGCGCGCGCCTTGTTGCGCAGCAAGAACAGGCCGGATTTGTAACCGGGCAGGCCGCTGCCGGCGATCTTCACCACCGGCTGCAGGTCCCGCTGTTCGCCGAGATCCACGATGCGGGCACCGTCGAGGTCGAGCACGGCAATCGGGATGCGCCTCCAAGGCAACAGCCCGATCACCAGCTTGCCGGCGTCGACCTCGATCACGCGCCTGTGCATGGACCAGGCCAGCACGGCGCCGATCATCGGGAACAGCAGCACGATTCCCACGACCTCCGCCGTGGGCAGGGACTGGTGCTTTGCTTGCGCGGACAGTGCGACGGCAGAGAGCACCAGCAGCGGCGAGACCACCGCCATGACGATCGGCAACACGCGCGCCAGCTTGCCGGGCGGAACGATCTCGAAACGCTGCGCGTTCATGCCAGTCCGGGTGCGATGAGCGGGGCGAGCACATGCAGCACGAGGTCGGCGGAGAAGTGCGCGAGCATCGCCACCTCCAGCCCGCGCTTCCAGTACAGCCAGCCAAACACCACGCCGGCCATGGCATTGAGCAGCACCACGCGCGCGACAACGATGGCATCGAGCGGCCAGATCTGCGCAGCGGCGGGCAGGTGGCCCGCGCCAAACAACAGTGCGGCCCCGAGGATGGCGAACCAGTACAAGCCTGCAGCCGGCGACTTGCCGCGGAGCTTCGCCACGACCCACACCAGCAGGGTCATCACGAACAGTCGCAACTCGACTTCCTCGACGATGCCGCCATAGAACGAGGCCAGGAAACCATGCCAGGCGCTCGCGCTGGCCGGGCCGGCGGCATGGGCGTGCAGGGGCGCGGGCAGGTGCGGATCGATCAGCATGCTGGCGGCGATCACCAGCGCACCTGCGCCGAGGCCCGACAGGACCGCCAGCGCCCAGGGGAACGCGGGCAGGGGCTTGCGCGCAAGCAGTGCACGCAACCATGGAAGGTCCAGGCCCGCGCGCGGCGCCATGCGCAGCCCCAGCAGCGCCAGCACGCCGACCAGCACCAGTGCCTGCGCCGACTGCGCCAGCACCAACACCGCCATCGGGACGTGCACCCGCGCGAACATCGCCGGCATGGCCTCCAGCATGTAGGGAAGCAGCGCCGCCGTGGCGAGCGCGCCGGCAATGGCGAGCACCGAGGCCAGTGCGCAGTCCGGGCCCCAGGGCGCGCGCGGCAGGGCCGGCGAGCCGGCGGTGGTGGTATTCATGTCAAATCCTCGTCGTCGATGTGCTGGGCAGGGGCGGGCGGCGACGGCTTGATCCGCCCGTGCTTGCGCAGCGATTCGCGCAGCACGTATTCGATCTGCGCATTGAGGGAACGCAGCTCGTCGTCCGCCCAGTGCTGGATCGCGTCCAGCACCTCGGCGTTGATCCGCAGCGGATAGGCCTTCTTGGCCGTCATGTCGTCGCGCCTGGCCGGGCCGCGCGCCGGCTCAGTAGATCGAGCCGGCGTTGACGATCGGCTGGGTGCCGCGTTCGCCGCACAGCACCACCAGCAGGTTGCTGACCATGGCTGCGCGACGCTCGGGATCGAGGTCGACGACGTTGCGCTTGGACAGCTCGTTGAGCGCCATCTCGACCATGCTCACCGCGCCTTCGACGATGCGCGTGCGCGCGGCGATGATCGCGCCGGCCTGCTGGCGCTGCAGCATGGCCTGGGCGATTTCCTGCGCATAGGCGAGGTGGCTGATGCGCGCCTCCAGGATGTTCACGCCGGCCAGGGCCAGGCGTTCCTGGATTTCCTCGGTGAGGTGCTTGGAGATCTCCGCGGTGCTGCCGCGCAGGGAGATGACGTGGTCCTCGTGCGTGTCGTAGGGATAGCTGGTGGCCATGGCGCGCACCGCCGACTCGGTCTGGATGTGCACGAAGCTCTCGTAGTCGTCCACGTTGTAGACCGCTTCGGCGGAATCGACCACCTGCCAGACCACGACGGAGGCGATCTCGATCGGGTTGCCGTCGAGGTCGTTGACCTTCAGCTTGCTGCTCTCGAAGTTGCGCGTGCGCTGGGAGATCTTGCGCGCCGCGTAGAACGGGTTGTTCCAGCGCAAGCCCTGGTCCTTGGCCGTGCCCACGTACTTGCCGAACAGGCTCAGCACGGCGGCCTGGTTGGGCTCGACCATGTAGAAACCGCAGAGCATCACCACGGCGATGACCGCGACCAGCACGGAGACGATGACGCTGGCGGGGTTGCCGCTGGCGATGCCGCTCACGGCGGAGTAGAGCGCAGTGGGAATGGCGATTAGCAGGACGAGCAGGGTCGGGATGCCGGGCATTGAACGGGCGGGTGCTTCTTTCATGGCGGGTGCTCCTCAGCGGTTTGGCAGACGATATCACTTTGATATCAGTTGTCAATACTGCCGCTGGGCGAGCTTCGCCGGCCGGGCCCTCAATCCGTGTTTGGTATTCCGATCAATGGCTTACCTGATGACCCGGAAACGGACCAGGGGCGAGGGTCGCTGCTCGCTGCCGATCAGCAGGCTCTTCCCGTCGAGCGAAAAGGCGATCCCTTCCGCCTGGGGCAGCCAGGGCAGGGGCAGTTCGTCCGGGACCGCCTTGTCCAGGGCCTGGGCCCAGGACTGGCCCGGTGCGCGGACGTACAGATGGATGGAGTGGTAATTCAGCACCGCCAGCACGCGGCCATTCGGACTGAGGTCGGCGCCGCTGACCTGGGAGCGATAGCGCCCGTAGACCGGGTTCTGCTTGAGGTCGTCGGTGCTCGGCTGGGCGATGCCGGGCAGCAGGGCCACGGGCGTCGCGACCAGCAGGCCCGCGCCGGCGGCTGGACGCAACGGCAGTGAAAACACTTCCGGCGGCACCCGCTTCTTCGAGATCAGCAACACCTGCCCACCGGCGACATCCACCGCCGTCGCCTCGCAGTCACGCGCGCCATCGGGCCAACGGAATTCGATCGACCAGGCCGGCGAGACGCTGGCGCCGTCGCGCAGGTCGGCCGGCTCCTCGATGAAATGCAGCCACAGGGTCTTGCGGATGCCGCCGTTGTCGCCGGTGTCGGCGAGCATGAGGTAGTGCTTGCCGTCCAGGTCGAAGCTGTCGAGGTCTTCCCAGTCGGTGTTGTGCGCGCCAAGCACGCGCAGGGTGGCCAGGCGGGTGCCGTCGGGGCGTATCGCAAGAATCTTGTCGCCGTTGCCGCTGTCGTTCTCGGCCCAGTACACGCCCGGGTGCACCCGCGACGGGGCCAGGCCGCTGACTTCGGACAATTCGGGGTCGGTGAACACGCCGGCGTACTCGGCCTTGGACCAGCGGCTGGCGGAGGCATCGCCCGCCAGCAGGGCGAGCACGACAAGCAGGATGGGCATGAATCGGGGGACGACGTGGGCGGGGGCTGTCCACAATGACAGAAACGCGCGCCTGCATGAACCCGTCCCGCTACACTATCGACTGTTTTTCCCCGTGGGGTCCCGCATGGTTTCGACCAGCCAGGGTCCGGATGCGTCGGTCCGGATCGGCACGCCGCTCGCCCCGGGCGCGACTCGCGTCCTGCTGCTTGGCGCGGGCGAGCTGGGCAAGGAAGTGGCGATCGAGTTGCAGCGCCTCGGCGTCGAGGTGATCGCCGCCGACCGCTACGACGATGCGCCCGCGATGCAGGTGGCACATCGATGCCATACGCTGAATATGCTCGACCCGGCCGCACTGCGCGACCTGATCGCCAGCGAAAAACCCGACCTGGTGGTGCCCGAGATCGAGGCCATCCACACCCAGACCCTGGTCGAGCTGGAGCGCGACCGTGGCTTGCGCGTGATCCCGACCGCCCGCGCCGCGCGGCTGACGATGGATCGCGAGGGCATCCGTCGGCTGGCTGCCGAGACCCTCGGCGTGCCGACGTCGCCCTATCGCTTCGTCGACACCCTGGACGAATACCGCGCCGCGGTCGCTGCGATCGGCCTGCCCTGCGTGGTGAAGCCGGTCATGTCCTCGTCCGGCAAGGGCCAGAGCACGGTGCGCTCCGCGGCAGGCGTGGACGCCGCCTGGGAGTTCGCGCAGAGCGGCGGCCGGGCCGGCGCGGGCCGGGCCATCGTCGAAGGCTTCGTTGATTTCGACTACGAAATCACTATGCTGACCGTGCGTCATCGCGATGGCACCGAGTTCTGCGATCCGGTCGGCCACCTGCAGGTGGACGGCGACTACCGCGAGAGCTGGATGCCGCAGCCCATGTCGCCGAAGGCGCTGCAGCGCTCCCAACAGATCGCAAGCCAGGTCACGGAAAGCCTGGGCGGCTGGGGCGTGTTCGGGGTCGAGCTTTTCGTCAAGGGCGACGACGTCTGGTTCTCCGAAGTCTCCCCGCGTCCCCACGACACCGGCCTGGTGACCCTCGTCGCGCAGGACCTGAGCGAATTCGCCCTGCATGCGCGCGCGATCCTGGGCCTGCCGATCCCGGTGATCCGCTCCTTCGGGCCGTCGGCCTCCTGCGCGCTGCTGGCGCACGGGCGCGGCGTGCCGGTGTTCAGCGGCGTGGACGCGGCATTGCGCGAGCCGGACACGGCCTTGCGCCTGTTCGGCAAGCCCTGGGTCGAGGGCCACCGGCGCGTTGGCGTGACCCTGGCCCGCGCCGACAGCGTGGACGCGGCACGTGCGAAGGCACGCGCGTCGGCGGCGGCACTGACGATCGAATTGCAGCCTGGAGAAGACGGTGTCTGAGCAACGCATCTACGCGGTCTATTTCCACATCGCCTCGCTGGACGTGCTCGGCGATGCCATCAAGCCGTATCTCACCGAGGCGCCCGAGGGAAAGCACCTGCGCTGCAAGGAGATCGACAGCGCGGGCGGGTTCTTCCAGGCCGCCCTGGCCGGCTCGGGTCCGGATGGCAAGCCGCTGGAAGTGGACCTGCTGGTGCCGTCCAGCATGATCCGCCTGGTGGTGTCGGCGAGCGCCAGCGAGATCGAGTTCGGTTTCAGCTAGCGCTTGCGCCTGAACAAGTACATCAGCGAGTCGGGCGCCTGCTCGCGCCGCGAGGCCGACCAGTGGATCGCCGACGGTCGCGTCCGCATCAACGGCGCGCCCGCGGAGCTCGGGACGCGGGTCGAGGCAGGCGATGTCGTGACCGTGGATGGCGAACCGGTCGCCGCCCGGCCCGGCCATGTCTACCTGGCCCTGAACAAGCCGGTCGGCATCACCTGCACCACCGAGCGCCACGTCACCGGCAACATCGTCGACTTCATCCACCATCCGCGCCGGATCTTCCCGATCGGCCGGCTGGACAAGGACTCCGAAGGGCTGATCCTGCTGACCAGCAATGGCGACATCGTCAACGAGATCCTGCGTGCCGAGAATGGGCACGAGAAGGAATACGTCGTCACCGTGGACGCACCGGTCACCGACGATTTCCTGCGCGGCATGGCCGGGGGCGTGGACATCCTCGAGACGCGGACGCTGCCGGCCACGGTGCGGCGCATCGGCCGGGACGTGTTCGGCATCACCCTCACGCAAGGGTTGAACCGGCAGATCCGGCGGATGTGCGCGGTGTTCGGTTACGGCGTGCGTCGCCTGCAACGGGTGCGGGTGGTGAACATCCGGCTCGACGGCATCCAGCGCGGCCAGTGGCGCGAGCTCACGCCGGCCGAACTGCGCGGCCTGCTGCCCGCGCGCACCGACTGGTAGTTGTGCTCCACGGCCTATTGCAGGTCGAGCCAGACCAGGTGGTGGTCGCTGGCGCCGATCCAGTCGGCGCCGGGCTGGCCGGGCGCCGGCCAGAACACGGCGCTGGCCACCACGCGCAGGTCGCGCGATGGCAGCACGTAGTCCAGGCGCAGGTCGCCGACCTTGGGGCCGAAGTCACCCGTGTCCTCGGCAGGGTCGCCCTTCTGGCCGAGGTTGCCGGCGCCGACCCGCCTGGCGTTTTCGACCGCGCCTTCACTGCGCGGCGCCGGATAGTGCAGCACCCGCGGGTGCTCGAGCAGTTGCGCGATCGGATTGCCGGTGCTGTCGCCGTCCACCGGATCGGCATTGTGGTCGCCGGCGATGACGAAGCGCGCACCGGCCGGCAGGCCGCCGCAGCGCCCGGTGTCATCGCACAGCCAGTCCGACTGCGGATGCGACAGGTACTCGGCCCAGAGCCGGATCTCGTCGTGGTTGCGCACGCCGTTGCGGTCCTCGGGGCCATCGAACACCGGCGGCGTCGGGTGGTCGACCAGGAAATGGAGTTCACCCAGCGGCGTACGCACGGGCAGGTCCCAGTGCGACTTGGACGACAGCCGCAGCTGCGACCACACCGCCGGCGGATACCAGTCGGTGCCGGACTTGGGGTCCACCGGTGAATGCGCGCCGGGCATCGCGCTCCAGCGCAGGTGCTGGAAGGTGCGCACGCCGGCCAGGTCGATCGGGTAGCGCGACAGCACCAGCATGCCGTACTGGCCGGGATGCTGGCCGAAGCCCCAGGCATCGTTGCCGCCGCCGATCGTGCCGTTGCGGTCGAGGTCCAGGCCGCTGGGCACGCCGGTGTTGACCGGCGCGAGGTAGCGGTAGGGATAGTGGATCGGCGCTTCACCGAACTGGCTTTTGCCAAGGTAGTCGCGTTCGAATTGGTCGGCCGCGCGGCCGCCAGCGTCGTAGTCGAACTCGTTGAGCAGCAGCAGGTCGGGATGGTTGCGCTGGATCACCGCGGCAATCTTCCGCGCGGCGTCGTCACCCTTCGCCAGGCGGGCGATGAGGCCGCCTTCGGCGTCATCGTTGAGCGAGGTGTTGTAGGTCGCCACGCGCAGCGTCGTGGCGGCTGGCTCCGCGACGGGCGGCATCGCAGCGGACGGCATCGCAGCGGGCGGCGTCGCAGTGGACGCGGCGGAGTCCGCGAGATCACGCGACGGCGCGCCTGCACAGGCGGTCAGCAGCATCGGGAGCGTGGCCAGCAGCAGCCGACGGGGAGCGGTGGCGCGAGGGGGCATGGTCATGCCGCGATTGTGCCCGACCCCGCTCAGTCCGCGAAGGCCCGCCATTCACGCCCGACCAGTCGTTCGAGCGGCCGGAAGCTGCGCTTGTAGTCCATCTTCGGATGCCCCTCGAGCCAGAAGCCGAGGTAGAGGTGCTCGCGGCCATCGCGCCGCGCCTGCGCGAGCTGCGACAGGATCGCGAAACTGCCCAGCCCGCGCGCCGACTCGTCGGGATCGTAGAAGGTATAGACCGCCGACAGCGCCTCCGGCAGCACGTCGGTCACCGCAACCGACAGCAGGCGGCCGTCGAGCCGCGCCTCCAGGAACATCGTCGGGCTCCAGGGGCAGGACAGGAAGGCGTCGAAATCCGCGGGGCTGGGATCGTCCATGCCGCCGCCGGCATGCCGGCTGCCGACGTAGCGCCGGTACAGCGCGAAGCGCTCGTCGCTGCGTTCAGCCTGCACCCAGCGCAATTCCAGGTCGGCGTTGCGGCGCGCGCAGCGCCGCTGCGCGCGACTGGCGTGGAAGCCCGCCACCGGGATGCGCACCGGCAGGCAGGCCTGGCAGGCCGCGCAGTGCGGGCGATAGACATGGCCGCCGGAGCGGCGAAAGCCCATCGCCAGCGACGGACCATACAGCGAGGCCAGGGACGGGTCGGTCGGGTCGAGCACCAGGTCGCGCGCCAGGCGGTCCGGCCAGTAGCCGCAGGCGTGCTCCACCGTCTGGTAAACCCGGATATTGGCCTGGTTGCCCACGGCGTCGCGGCTCAGCCGCGCAGGACCCGGCCAAGCCGCGCGCCCAGGCGCGTCTGCGTTTCCGGGGCCACCGCATCCACCGACACCGTGTCTCGCGGGAACAGCATGATCACCGTCGATCCGTAGTTGAAGCGCGCCATCTCCGCGAAGCGCCCCAGCCGGATGTCGCGATCACGGAAATCCAGGCGCCAGGGCTGGTGGCCGTAGGGCGGGATGTTGACGCCGTTCCACACCGTCTCCACGCCCGACACCAGCAGCGCGCCGACCATCACCACGCACATCGGCCCGAAATCGGTGTCGAAATGGCAGACCAGGCGTTCGTTGCGGGCGAACAGGCGCGGGATGGCGCGCACGGCCCAGGGCGCGACGCTGAACAGGCGGCCGGGGACGTGCAGGGTTTCGACCAGGCGACCGCCCCAGGGCATGTGCACCCGGTGGTAGTCGCGTGGCGAGAGGTAGATGTTGGCGAAACTGCCGTCGGCATAGGGCAGGGCGGCCGCGTCGTCGCCCAGCAGCTCGGCCGCAGTGAAGAACTGGCCCTTGGCCTGGAAAATGCGCCCGGCCTCGATCCGCCCGCACTGGCTCATGGCGCCGTCGGCCGGCATCAGCAGCGCCTGCGGGTCCGCATCGGGGATGCGCGCGCCCGGCGCGAGCGCGCGGGTGAAGAAGGCGTTGAAACTCGGGTAGTTCTCGAGTTCCGGATCGGCGGCTTCGGCCACGTTGATGGAAAACGCGGACACCGCGCTGCGGATCAGCCAGCGCTTGAGCGGCCGCCAGCGCGAGTAGGCGATGGACCGCGCGAGCGCGGACATCAGGCGGTGCGGGAGCACGTATTGCAGGAAGACCGCCGGGCTCACGGCCGCGCCTTCGACAGCGCGGCAAGGTCGTTGGCGATCGCCTTCCAGTCCAGCGGCGGACGCACCACGCCGGCCTCGCGACCCTGCGCATCGAGCACGACCAGGGTGGCGCTGTGGTCCATGCTGTAGTCGCCGCCCGGGGTGGGGACTTTCATGTACACCAGGCCCAGTGCGGCGGCGGCGCGCGCGAGATCGTCCGGCGAGGAGCTTGCGGCCAGGGTGTCGGGCGAGAAGAAGCGCGTGTATGCACCCACCACGGCCGGCGTGTCGCGTTCCGGGTCCACGGTCAGGAAGAGCAGCCGCGGCCGCGTCGCCGCGGGCAGGGCGCGCCATTGCGCCTGGGCCTTGGCCAGCTCGGCCAGGGTGGTCGGGCAGACGTCGGGACAGTGGGTGAAGCCGAGGAAGACCAGGGTCCAGTGGCCGGACAGCGTCGCCGTCGTCGCCTTGCTGCCGTCGGCCAGGTCGAGTGAAAACGGCGGCAGTACGCGCGCCGGTTCGATCAGCCGCACGGCCTGCAGGGCAGGGTGGGATGGGTTCCTGCCCGCGACAGCGGGCGCGCCGACGCCGACCCAGCGCTGCGCCGCGTACAGGCCGAGCCCCGCCGCGAATGCCGCAGCGATGACGAGGAGGGTGGAGCGACTGGCGAAGCCGCGGTGCGCGCGCGTGGGCATGTCCCAGTATAGCGGGGGCCGGCAGCGCGAGGCCGGGCGGCGCGGCCGACGCTATACTGGGCGCTTTCGCGGGACATGGCCGGGCATGAGCGCCGAACTGCGCACGATCATCGATTTCATCCGCTTCGGGGCCACGCGCTTCGGCGCCGCGGGGCTGACCTTCGGGCACAGCTACGACAATGCGCTGGACGAAGCGACCCAGCTGGTGCTGCACGCACTGCACCTGCCGCATGACCTCGGCCCGGCCTACGGCCAGGCGCGCCTGGTGGCGGACGAGAAGGCCGCCGTGCTGGCGCTGTTCGACCGGCGCATCGACGAGCGCATCCCGGCCTGCTACCTGACGGGCGAAGCCTGGTTTGCCGGACTCAGCTTCAAGGCGGACCCGCGCGCCCTGGTGCCACGTTCGCCGATCGCCGAACTGATCGAAGCAGGCTTCGAGCCCTGGCTGGGCAATCGCCCGGTCGAGCGGGTGCTGGACCTGTGCACGGGCGGCGGCTGCATCGCGATCGCCACGGCGCACTACAACCCGCACTGGCAGGTGGACGCCGTGGACCTGTCCGACGATGCCCTGTCCCTGGCCCGCGAAAACATCAAGCGCCTGGACGTGGACAACGTCCGGTTGCTCAAGTCCAACCTCTTCGAGGCGCTGGATGGCCAGGTGTACGACCTGATCGTGAGCAATCCACCCTACGTCACCCACGCCGAGACCGACGCGCTGCCGCCCGAGTACGCGCACGAACCCGAGCTCGGGCTCCGCGCCGGCGACGATGGCCTGGACTTGGCGCTGAGGATCCTGCGCGATGCGCCCGCGCACCTGTCGCCGGTCGGCCTGCTGGTCTGTGAAGTCGGCGAGAGCGAGAAGGCCCTGGCCGAACTTCTGCCCGAGCTCGACTTCGCCTGGGTGGAGTTCAAGGTCGGGCAGATGGGGATCTTCGCGATCGACCGCGACCAACTGGTCGAACACCATGCGCGCATCAAGTCGCTGGCCGACGCACGCTGATGGGCGCCAATTCCTTCGGCACGCTGTTCACCGTCACCACCTTCGGCGAGAGCCACGGGCCGGCGATCGGCTGCGTGGTGGATGGTTGCCCGCCCGGCGTCGCGCTCGCGCCCGACGACTTCGTCGCCGACCTCGCGCGCCGCGCCACCGGCAAGACGCGGCATACCTCACAGCGGCACGAGGACGATGTCGTCGAGATCCTGTCCGGTGTCTACGAGGGACGGACCACCGGCACGCCGATCGCCCTGCTGGTGCGCAACACCGACGCGCGCAGCAAGGACTACGCCAGGATCACCGAACAATTCCGGCCGGGGCACGCCGACTACACCTACTGGCAGAAGTACGGCATCCGCGATCCGCGCGGCGGTGGCCGCAGCTCGGCGCGCGAGACGACCATGCGCGTCGCCGCCGCGGTGATCGCGCGCAAGTGGCTGGCCGAGCGCTTCGGCGTGCGCATCCGCGGCCATGTGTCGCAGATCGGCGGGATCCGGCCGCGCGGCTTCGACTGGAACGTGGTCGAGGCCAATCCGTTCTTCTGGCCCGATGCGTCCCAGGTCGGCGAACTCGAGGCCTTCATGGATGCGCTGCGCAAGTCCGGCGATTCGGTCGGCGCGCGCGTGGACGTGGTCGCCGAGGGTGTGCCGCCGGGCTGGGGCGAACCGGTGTACGGCAAGCTCGACGCCGAACTGGCCGCGGCGATGATGGGCATCAATGCGGTGAAGGGCGTGGAGATCGGCGCCGGCTTCGCCAGCATCGAGCAACCGGGCAGCGTGCATCGTGATGCCATGACGCCCGCGGGCTTCGGCAGCAACCACGCTGGCGGCGTGCTCGGCGGCATCTCCACCGGCCAGCCGGTCACCGTCTCGGTCGCCTTCAAGCCCACGTCCAGCCTGCGCCTGCCGGCGCCAAGCATCGACATGGCCGGCGAGGCGGTCGAGACCGTCGTCACCGGCCGCCACGATCCTTGCGTCGGCCTCCGCGCGGTGCCTATCTGCGAAGCGATGCTGGCCCTGGTGCTGATGGACCAGGCGCTGCGCCATCGGGCGCAGTGCGCTGATGTCGGACCGGTGTCGCCACGGATCCCGACTTGAGCGTTGCGTCACAGAGAAATCGCGGCTGAAGCCGCTCCCACGAATCGCGGAACCTTACGAATGCCGACTGCCGAAACCCGAATCCCGAATCCCGGCGTCACCGTTGCCGTCGTCGGCGCCACCGGCGCGGTCGGCGAGACGATGCTGGCGATCCTGGAAGAACGCAATTTCCCCGTCGGGGAACTCGTTGCCCTGGCCAGCGCGCGTTCTGCCGGCACGACCATCCGCTTCCGCGGCCAGGACATCGTGGTGCGCGACCTGGCCAGCTTCGATCCACAGGGCGTGGACATCGCCCTGTTCTCGGCCGGCGGCGCCACCTCGAAGGAATACGCGCCGCGCTTCGCCGCCGCGGGCGCCATCGTCGTCGACAACAGCTCGGCCTTCCGCTACGACGAGGACGTGCCCCTGGTCGTCGTCGAGGTGAATCCCGACGCGATGAAAACCGTGCCGCGCGGCATCATCGCCAATCCGAACTGCTCGACCATGCAACTGGTGGTGGCGCTGGCGCCGATCCACCGCGCCGTGGGCATCGAGCGCATCAACGTGGCGACCTACCAGTCCGTGTCGGGTGGCGGCCGTTCGGCGATGGAGGAGCTCGGCCGGCAGACCGCGGCGATCCTGGCCTTCCAGGACCCCGAACCGAAGAAGTTCCCGGTGCAGATCGCCTTCAACCTGATCCCGCACATCGACGACTTCCAGGACAACGGCTTCACCAAGGAAGAGATGAAGCTGGTCTGGGAGACACGCAAGATCCTTGGCGACGACGCGATCATGGTCAATCCGACCGCGGTGCGGGTGCCGGTGTTCTACGGGCACTCCGAAGCGGTGCACATCGAGACCCGGCGCAAGATCACCGCCGTCGAGGCACGCGCGCTGCTGGAACAGGCCCCGGGCGTGGAAGTGGTGGACGAGCGCAAGCCCGGCGGCTACCCGACCCCGGTCACCCATGCCTCGGGCCGGGACCCGGTCTTCGTCGGCCGGATCCGCGAGGACATCTCGCATCCGCGCGGACTGGACCTGTGGGTGGTTTCGGACAATATCCGGAAGGGCGCGGCCCTGAACGCCGTGCAGATTGCAGAGCTTTGGTTGATAAATCGCGCGTAACCGGTTATTCAGCAAGGGATCGCAGGCGCGCGCCGGCCCCCGCCGACCCCGCCTGATTGCCTCCGCCTTCGACCCTACCCGGGAGTCGCACCGTGAACCACCGTCCGCTCATCCTCTCCGCTGCCCTGGCGCTTGCGCTGGCCAGCCCGGCCGCGTCCGCCATGGGCCTCGGCCAATTGCAGGTGAAGTCGGGGCTGAACCAGCCGCTGGTCGCCGAGATCCCGATCATTTCCGCGACCGCCAGCGAACTCGAGCAACTCGACGTGCGCCTGGCCTCGCCGGAGGCCTTCGCCCGGGTCGGCCTCGACCAGCCCGGCGAGCTGACGGCCAACCTGCAATTCAGCGTCGGCAAGAACACCCGCGGCCAGCCGGTGATCCGGGTCACGACCCCCACGCGCTTCACCGAGCCGTTGCTGAGCTTCCTGATCGAGGCGCAGTGGGGCAAGGGCGTGGTCACCCGTGAATACTCGGCCCTGATCGACCCGCCGTACATCGCGCCGGCCATCGTCAAGCCGCTGCTGACCCCGGCCATCGCCGCGGCGCCGCCGCCGCCGGTCGAGATCGCGACCCCGGCCCCGATGCGGGACGCGCCTGCAGTCCAGGCACCGGCCACGCGTCCGGTGGCGGAAAGCGCGCCGGCGCCGTCCGAACCCCTGCCCGCGGCGCCCACGCCAGCGGAGGTCGCGCCGCCGCCGCAGCCGATCGCTGCCGAGCCGATGTCCCAGCCCGACTACGTGCCGCCGCCGCCCGCGCCGGCCCCTGAGCCGGTGGCGGTCGCGCCGGAACCGGCGCCAGCACCGATGGCGGAACCGGAACCACAGCCGGCGCACGCGCCGATCGCCGCCGAGCCGCCGCCCGAGCCCGCCGCGACGCCGGTCGAGCCCGCGCCCAAGCCGGCGTCGCCCGAGCATGTCGGCCCGATCAAGCCCGGGCAGACCCTGTCCGGCATCGCCGGCAACCTGGGCACCGACGCCGGCGTATCGGTGAACCAGATGATGATCGCCCTGCTGCACGCCAACCCCGACGCGTTCGACGCCAACAACGTCAACCGGCTGCGCAGCGGCTCGGTGCTTCGCGTGCCCGGCCAGGACGAGGTCAAGCAGCTGAGCGCCGCCGAGGCCGCGATGCTGGTCCGCGAGCAAGCCAACAGCTGGAGGACGCCGCGCCAGGCAGTGCCGCAGCCGGTCGAGGCGCCGGCCCCGGCCGAGCCACCTCCCGCGCATGACATCGCCGCCGCGCCGCCGACGCCCAAGCCCGAGTCGAAGCCCGAGCCCAAGCCGGCAGGCAAGCCCGAACCCAAGCCCGAACCCAAGCCTGCGCCGACGCCCGAACCCATCGCCAAGGCTGCGCCGATTGCATCCAAGCCTGCGGGGCCAACGCCCGTGGCGCCGCCCCAGGTCGCCAGCAAGCCGGCGCGCCCGGCATCTCGACTGGAAATCGTCCCGCCCGCCGGCGATGCCCGGGCCCGGGGCGCGCAGTCCGGCGCCGCGTCGGGTGCAGGAGGCACGGAGTTGCGCGCGGAGCTGGTGCAGGCGCGCGAGGACCTGGCCGCAAAGACATCCGAAGTCGGCGAGCTGCAGTCGCGGCTGTCCGATCTCGAAAAGCAGCAGGCCGATCGCCAGCGCCTGATCGACTTGCAGAACAGCAAGCTCAAGGAACTGCAGGATCGCCTGCAGCAGATGGAAGCGGCGAAGGCCGCGGCACCGGCCGCCGTCGCTGCAGCCCCGGCACCGGGCGGCGCTCCCGCCCAGACTGGCCCCGCCACGCCCGCGTCTCCGCCCTGGTACATGCATCCCTACCTGCTTGCCGGCGCCCTGCTGGTCCTGCTTGGCGCGATCGTGCTGGGCCTGCGTCGACGCAAGCCTGGCTCCGACCCCGAGGCGCGTGGTTCCAGGTTGTCCGACGACGAAGCCCTGCGCGCGAGCATGGCCAAGACGCGCGAGGCCGGCGAGCGCATCCGCCGGGACCCCGCGCCCGTGGCGACGGTCCCGCCGGTTGATTCCGACCTGCAGTCCAGGCTCGACGCAGTGAGCCAGCGGCCGCAGGACCTCGAGGCCCGGCTCAACCTGCTGCGCCTCTACCACGCCCGCGGCGATGCCCTGCAGTACGAACAGGCAGCGCAGTCCATGCGCGGCCAGGTGCCGAGCACCCTCGATCCGCGCTGGCGCGAGGCGGTGGTGATGGGTGCGGCCTTGCTGCCGGGCCATGCGCTGTTTGGGCAGGCTGGCTGGAATACCCCGCGTTTCGAAGCCGAGTCGGGCAAGCCTGCCGCCACCCCCGCCGAGCCGGCGCCCGTGCCGGCGGCTGAGCCGTCTGCGCCAGCCGGCGCCGCGGTGCCTGCCCGCGATCCCGCGACGGTCCGCGTCTTCGACCCGCCCGCCGACTACGAAAGCGCCCTGCAGCACGAAAGCCCGCTGATCCGCGACGAGCCCGACCTGAGCGAGCTCAACCTCGACGACCACGCCACCGTGTTCGGCAACGCCTTCGGCGCGCCGCCCACGGACATCCACCGCAGCGAGGCGGAGATAATGGCCGAGGACCAGAGCAGTTCCACGCGGATCGAGCTGGCCAAGGCCTACCTCGACATCGGCGACGTGGATGGGGCACGCAGCATGCTGGAAGAGGTGTTGATCGAGGGTGGGCCAAGCGCCAAGGCGGAGGCCGGGCGCATCCTGCGCGAATTGCCCTGAGCAGCTTGCGCCACGCGATCGGCATCGAGTACGACGGCAGCGGCTTCCTCGGCTGGCAGCGCCACCATGGCGGGCCGACCGTGCAGGCGGCGGTGGAGACTGCGCTGGGCTTCGTCGCCGATGCGCCGGTCGAGGTCACCTGCGCCGGTCGCACCGATGCCCGCGTGCACGCTGCCTGCCAGGTGGCGCACTTCGATGCGCCGGTGGAACGCGCCCCGCGCGCCTGGTTGCTCGGCGCCAACAGTCGCCTGCCCGACGCCGTGCGCCTGCTCTGGTGCCAGACCGTGGAAGCGGGATTTCACGCCCGCTATGCAGCGCGCGCGCGAAGCTACCGCTACCGCATCCTCAACCGCGCGATCGCACCGGCCTTGCTGCGCCAGCACCTGGCCTGGGAACGGCTGCCGCTCGACGCCGATGCCATGCACGCCGCCGCGCAGGCCCTGGTCGGCGAACACGATTTCAGCGCCTTCCGCACCGCGCAGTGCCAGGCGAAGCATCCGATGCGCAACCTGCACGCGATCGCGGTGCAACGGGAAGGAGGCGAGGTGGTGGTGTCGGTGACCGCGAATGCCTTCCTGCACCACATGGTCCGCAATATCGTCGGCAGCCTGCTGGTGGTGGGGCGCGGACAGCAGGCGCCGGGCTGGGTCGGCGCCTTGCTGGAGGGCCGGGACCGGACGGTCGCGGGGCCCACTGCCCCGGCCGAAGGCCTCACCTTCCTTGGCCCGCGTTATCCGGCCGAGTGGGCGCTGCCGCCCGGGGTGAGCCTGTGACCCGGACGCGGGTCAAATTCTGCGGGCTGACCAGGCCGGGTGATGTCCGCCTGGCCTGCGAACTGGGCGTGGATGCGCTCGGGTTCGTCCTCGCCCGCGGCAGCACCCGCCAACTGGCGCCGGCCCAGCTGGCCGGGCTGCGCGCGGCGGTGTCGCCGATGGTGGACGTGGTGGCGCTGTTCCAGGACACGCCTGGGAGCGATGCGCTCGATGCGATCCATCGCCTGCGCCCGACCCTGCTCCAGTTCCACGGCCGCGAGGACGATGCGTTCTGCCGCAGCTTCGGCATTCCGTTCGTCAAGACCCTGCCGATGGCCGGCGGCCCCGACGACGCGCTGGCCATGTCGCGGCGCTACCCCTCGGCGGTGGCCTTCCTGCTCGACGGCCACGGCCACGGCGAGGGCGGGGGCCGCGGCGTCGCCTTCGACTGGACCCTTGCGCCGCGCCTGGCGCGGCCGGTTTTCCTGGCCGGCGGCCTGTCGCCGCACAATGTCGGCCACGCCATCGCCACCGTGCGACCCTATGCAGTGGATGTCAGCAGTGGCATCGAATCCGCGCCGGGCTGCAAGGACGGCGACAAGATGCAACATTTCCTCGACGAGGTCCGACGTGCCGATCACCAGTAACTCCGCCGCTGCGCAGCCCATCCATCCTGCAGGCGCCGCAGCCACCGACTACCACGCCTATCCGGATGCTTCCGGGCATTTCGGGCCCTATGGCGGCAGCTTCGTCTCCGAGACGCTGATGGCGCCGCTGGCGGAACTCGCCGCCGCCTACGACCGCTATCGCGTGGACCCGCAGTTCATCGCCGAACTGGCCAACGACTACAAGCACTACGTCGGCCGGCCCAGCCCGATCTACGAATGCGAGCGCCTGTCGCGCGAAGTCGGCGGCGCGCGCATCCTGCTCAAGCGCGAGGACCTCAACCACACCGGCGCGCACAAGATCAACAACACCATCGGCCAGGCGATGCTGGCCAAGCGCATGGGCAAGACGCGGATCATCGCCGAAACCGGCGCGGGCCAGCATGGCGTCGCCTCGGCGACGGTGGCCGCGCGCCTGGGCCTGGAGTGCGTGGTCTACATGGGCGCGGTGGACATCGAGCGCCAGGCGATCAACGTGTATCGCATGAAGCTTCTCGGTGCGACCGTGGTCCCGGTGCACTCGGGATCGAAGACGCTCAAGGACGCGCTCAACGAGGCGATGCGCGACTGGGTGTCGAACGTGCGGGACACGTTCTACATCATCGGCACGGCGGCGGGCCCGAGCCCGTATCCGCGCATGGTGCGCGACTTCAACGCCGTGGTCGGGCGCGAGTCGCGGGCGCAGATGCTGGCCGAGCATGGCCGCCTGCCGGACGCGGTGGTGGCCTGCGTCGGCGGTGGTTCCAACGCGATCGGCATGTTCCACGCATTCCTGAACGATGCGGGCGTGGCCCTGTGGGGCGCGGAGGCGGCGGGCGAGGGCATTGCCAGCGGCCGGCATGCGGCCTCGCTCAGCGCCGGGCGGCCAGGCGTGCTGCACGGCAACCGTACCTACCTGATCTGCGACGACGACGGCCAGATCACCGAGACCCATTCGATCTCCGCCGGCCTGGACTATCCGGGCGTCGGTCCGGAACACGCCTTCCTCAAGGACAGCGGCCGGGCCACCTATGCCGGCATCGACGACGCTGAGTGCATGGTGGCCTTCCACCGGTTGGCGCGAACCGAAGGCATCCTGGCCGCGCTGGAGTCCAGCCACGCGGTTGCCCAGGCGATCAAGCTGGCCCAGGACCTCCCGCGCGAGGCCCTGGTGCTGTGCAATCTCAGCGGCCGGGGCGACAAGGACATCTACACCATCGCCGCGCGCGAAGGCATCCAGCTCTAGGCCACCGCCCGGACCGCGGCGCCCGGCTCCGCTAGAATGAGCGGTTCCAAGCCGCCGTCCGCGCCCATTCGTTCCGGAAACCCCCATGAACCAGCCACGCGTCGCCCTTCCCCCGCAGCTCCACGCCTGCGTCAACCAGTTCCTGGAGCAGGCCAATGCCATGCAGGCCACCCAGAAATACGACGCGATCAGCGCCTCGCTGCTGTATGCCGCGGCCCGCTACAACGTGCACGGTTTCATCCAGCAGGGCGATGCCGCGCATTTCAGCCGGGTCGACTTCATCGGCTACATGACCGACCTGTACAAGCGCATGCTGGAAGAACAGCTGGACGTGCTCAGCGGCGTGGTCGAGGACAAGCCGGAGGTGGCGCCGTGAGCGACGAGACCTCCCAGCCCCAGCCGGAGTCCCCGCCCCAGGACGGCGCGAGGGTGCCGCAGGTGCCGTCGCAGGAGTTCTTCCTGCGCGTGAACGACTTCATCCAGATGGCCAACCGGATCGAGAAGCGCTACGACAGCCACCACGCGCAACTGGCGATGCTGCACGGCTTCGCCCGCTACAGCGCGCACCACTACCAGGTCACCAGCGCTGCCAATGACCACGCGGACAACCGCGAGGCCTTCGCCGACTACATCGGCGGTGCGGTGAAGCAACTGGTGCTCGGCCACCTCGAGGACATCGCCGGTCCCGCGCCCGCACCGGCTGCGGCGCCCGACAGCGAAGCGGCCAGCGCTGCCGTCGCCGGTGACGGCAATCCGGCCAACGACGCCGGATGAGTCGCATCACGGCGCGGATGACGGCGCTCGCCGGCGCGAAACGCAAGGCCCTGGTGCCGTTCTTCACCGTCGGCGACCCTTCGCCTGCCGCCACCGTGCCGGTCATGCACGCCCTGGTCGCCGCCGGCGCCGACGTGCTCGAGCTGGGCGTGCCGTTCTCGGACCCGATGGCCGACGGCCCGGTGATCCAGCGCAGTTCCGAACGCGCGCTTGCGCGCGGCGTCGGCACCACGCAGGTGCTGGACGCGGTGCGCGAATTCCGCCACGCCGACGGCGACACGCCGGTCGTGCTGATGGGCTACCTCAATCCGATCGAGATCCGCGGCGCCGATGCCTTCGCCGCCGCGGCTGCCGCTGCCGGCGTGGACGGCCTGTTGCTGGTTGACCTGCCGCCCGAGGAGGCCGCGCCCTTCCGCGACTGTTTCGGCGCGCACGGGCTCGACCTGATCTCGCTGGCGGCGCCGACCACTTCGCCGGCGCGGCTTCAGCGCCTGGTCGAGGAGTCGCAGGGTTACCTGTATTACGTAAGCCTGGCCGGCGTCACCGGCGCGGCGCTGGGCGACGGCGGCGACATCGCCGCGCGCACCGCCGACCTGCGCGCGCGCGCGCGCGTGCCGCTGTTGATCGGCTTCGGCATCAAGGACGCGGCCAGTGCGGCGGCGATGGGCGCACTGGCGGACGGCATCGTGGTGGGCAGCGCGCTGGTCGAGCGGTTGGCCGACGCGGCCGACGCCGGCGAGGCGGCGGCCCGCGCCGGCGCCTTCCTGGCCCCGCTGCGCGCCGCGCTCGACGCCCTGTAGACTGGTTTCCCTGGACGCCTGCCGGATGGACGCATGAGCTGGTTGACCAAACTGATGCCGGGCCGGATCCGCACTGAAGGCGGCGGCAAGCGCGGCGTGCCCGAGGGCCTGTGGGAAAAATGCGACAGCTGCGGCACGGCCCTGTATGGCCCCGAGCTGGAGAAGAACCTGCGGGTCTGCCCGAAGTGCGGCCACCATAACTACATCGCCGCGCGCGAGCGCCTGGCCAGTTTCCTGGACGAGGGAACCGGCACGGAGATCGGCGCCGAGCTCGGGCCGGTGGACGCCCTGCACTTCAAGGACCAGAAGCGCTACGCGGACCGGATCAAGGCCTCGCAGAAGGCCACCGGCGAACAGGATGCGCTGATCGCCATGCAGGGCCGCCTGCATGAGCGCGATATCTGCGCCTGCGCCTTCGAATTCCATTTCATGGGCGGTTCCATGGGTTCGGTGGTCGGCGAGCGCTTCACGCTCGCCGCCGAACGGGCCCTCGCACTCGGTTGCCCCTTGGTGTGCTTCTCCGCCACCGGCGGCGCGCGCATGCAGGAAGGCTTGTTCTCGCTGATGCAGATGGCCAAGACCTCGGCCGCGCTCGGCCGGCTGCGCGCCGCGGGCCTGCCCTTCATCTCGGTGCTGACGCACCCGACCACGGGCGGCGTGTCCGCGTCGCTGGGCATGCTTGGAGACTTGAACCTCGCCGAGCCGCAGGCGCTGATCGGCTTCGCGGGTCCGCGGGTCATCGAACAGACCGTGCGCGAGACCCTGCCCGAGGGCTTCCAGCGCTCCGAGTTCCTGGTCGAACACGGCGCCATCGACATGATCGTCGACCGCCGGCAGATGCGCGACCACGTCGCAGCCCTGCTGGCCCTGCTGATGAAGCGGGCGGCGCCGGTCCTGGCCGACGAGTGATGGCGGGCAGGCGGTATTTCGGCACCGACGGCATCCGTGGCCGCGTCGGCGAGGGCCCGATCTCGGCCGACTTCATGCTGCGCCTGGGCCGTGCGCTCGGCCGCGTGCTGGCGCGCGATGGTGCCCATACCAGCGTGGTGATCGGAAAGGACACCCGCATCTCCGGCTACATGTTCGAATCCGCGCTCGAAGCCGGCCTGGTCGCGGCCGGCGCCGACGTGCGCCTGCTCGGGCCGATGCCGACCCCGGCCGTCGCCTACCTGACGCGCTCGCTGCGCGCGGGCGCCGGCATCGTGATTTCCGCCTCGCACAACCCGCACGAGGACAACGGCATCAAGTTCTTCTCCGCGCAGGGCGAGAAGCTGTCCGACGCGGTGGAGCAGGCCATCGAGGACGAGCTCGACCAGCCCTTCGACACGGTGGCCTCGGACAAGCTGGGCAAGGCCTCGCGAATCCCCGATGCGCTGACCCGCTACGCGGAATTCTGCAAGGCCAGCGTGCCCGATGGATTTTCCCTGGCCGGCATGAGGCTCGCGCTGGACTGCGCGCATGGCGCGACCTACCAGGTGGCGCCCAAGGTGTTTGGAGAACTCGACGCCACCGTCACCGGCATCGGCATCCAGCCGGACGGCCTGAACATCAACCACGGCGTCGGCTCGATGCATCCCGAAGCCCTGGTCAGCCACGTTCGCGACACCGGCGCCGACCTCGGCATCGCCTTCGACGGCGATGGCGACCGGTTGCTGATGGTGGATGGCAGCGGGCGAGTGCTCGACGGCGATGCCCTGATCTGGCTGCTCGCGCGCGACTGGCGCCGTAGCGGCCGCTTGCGCGGGCCGGTGGTTGGCACCTTGATGACCAACTTCGCGCTGGAGCAGGGCCTGGGCCGCGAGGGGATCGATTTCCTGCGCGCCAGGGTCGGCGACCGCTTCGTGCACCAGGCCCTGGTCGAACACGGTGGCGTGCTCGGGGGCGAGGCGTCTGGCCACCTGCTCTGCCTGGATCGCGCCAGCACCGGCGATGCCATCGTCGCCGCGCTGCAGGTGCTCGAGGCCCTGCGCCGCGACGGTCGCTCGCTGGCCGAGGCGCTGGCCGACTATCGACCGCTGCCGCAGAAGACCGTCAACGTGCGCATCGCCGCCGGGGCGCAGCCGCTGCAATCGGCCGATGTCCAGGCCGCGCGGGCCGAGGCCGAACAGGCGCTGTCCGGCCGCGGGCGCCTGGTACTGCGGCCTTCCGGCACCGAGCCGGTGGTGCGCGTCACCGTCGAGGCCGCCGATGCGCAGCTGATGCAACAGGTCCTCGACCGCTTGTCCGCCGCGGTCCGCGCCGCCGCCTAGCGCCTCCGCCAATCCCCGATCACGATTTCCGGATCACGATCTCCGAATCACGCATCCCGCATCCCGCATCCCGAATCCCGAATCCAGAATCCCGATCATCGCCATGAACAAGATCCCGACCCTCGACGTCCGCCGCTTCGACACCGACCCCGAGGCCTTCGTCGCCGATATCGGCGCGGCCTATCGCGCCTGGGGCTTCTGCGGCCTGAGCCACCACGGCATCACCGGGGAGGCACTGGACGGCCCCTATCGCGCGTTCAAGGCATTCTTCGCGCTACCGGACGAGGTCAAGCGCAAGTACCACCTGCCGGGCACGGGCGGCGCCCGAGGCTACACGCCGTTCGGCATCGAGACGGCGAAGGATTCGAAGTACCCGGACCTCAAGGAGTTCTTCCACATCGGCCGCGAGCTTCCGGAAGGCTCCCGCTACCTTGAATGGATGCCGCCCAACACCTGGCCCGCCGAGGTGCCGGACTTCCAGGCGCAGGCCTACGCCCTCTACCAGGCGCTCGATGCGCTCGGGTCGCGCGTGCTGGCGGCGCTTGCGCTGCACATCGGGCTGCCGGAGGAGTTCTTCGTCGCCCCGACCCGTTTCGGAAATTCGATCCTGCGTCCGATCCACTATCCGCCGATTTCAACACCGGATGTCCCGAACGTCCGTGCCGGCGCGCACGAGGACATCAACCTGATCACCCTGCTGGTCGGCGCCAGTGCCGCCGGCCTGGAAGTGAAGGCGCGCAATGGCGACTGGGTGCCGTTCACCGCCGAGGCCGACACCATCGTGGTCAACATCGGCGACATGCTGCAGCGCCTGACCAACCACGTGTATCCCTCGACCACGCACCGGGTGGTGAACCCGCCGGGCGAGGCGGCGCGCCAGCCGCGCTACTCGACGCCGTTCTTCCTGCATCCGAACCCGGATTTCGAGATCGCCACCCTGCCGTGCTGCATCACGCCCGGCAACCCCAACCGCTATCCGGAACCCATCAGCTCGCACGACTACCTGATGGAGAGGCTGCGCGAGATCAAGCTCGCCTGACGTGGTAGCGGCTTCAGCCGCGATTTGCGCTCGCGGCTGAAGCCGCTCCCGCTAGCTCGCCATCCAGAAGAAGACCGCCGCCATGCGCTTCTCTTCCAGCGTGTGCCCCCAGTAGGCAGTCGCGCTGTGCACCAGGTTGCCGTGGTACACGAGCAGTCGGTTGAAGCGGTGCGGCAGGCGCACATCCTCGACGAAGGAATTGGGCGGCACGAAGCGCGCCCCCAGCGCCTCGACCAGGTTGGCATGCGGGCCGGCGACGGTGTTGCCGCCAGGCTGGCCATTGGGCAGCCGCTGCCGGTAGAAGCTGGTGCCGCAGTCATCGGGCACGTTCGGATTGAGGTAGAGCACCGCGGCGAATTTGCACAGCTTGCGCGAGTCGGTGTGCGGGCGCGGGCCGCATTCTTGCTCGCCCACCACCTGCACGCAGTTGTGGTTGAGGTGGCCGCCGCCCGGTGCGTCCTGCATCCACAGTTTCGCCGCGCCGGTCGCCTTGCGCACCTTCGCCTCGACGATCGCCAACTCCTGCGGCTCGAGCCCGGGCATCGCGCGCATGCCCGGCCAGCTTTCCTGCGTGTGCGGCCAGCCCATCGCCCAGTCGGTCTTGGCCAGGCAGCGCGCGCGCACCGCCATCGGGTCGGGCAGGGCGTTGTCGAGCAGCCAGTAGTCGCGGCCCTCGGTGGGCGTGCGATAGGGCAGGGCCTTCATCGCCGCTCAGTCCGCATCGCGGAAATCCCTGCTGCGTGATCCCACCAGCAGGCGCACCAGCGCGCCGGGTAGGTAGCGGCAACTCCAGGCGACCACGCGGTTGGCCGCGCCGGTGACCAGGCGCGTGCGGCCCGACTCGACCGCGTCCACGCCCAGCCGAGCCACCTTCCGGCTGTCCATCCAGAGGAATCCGGGCAGGCTGGACACCTGGCCGCGCATTCCGTTGGCGTCGTGGAATTCGCTGTAGGTGAAACCGGGGCAGAGCGCGGCCACCTGCACGCCGCGCGGCGCCGATTCCAGCGCCAGGCACTCGCTGAAGCGGATCAGCCAGGCCTTGGTCGCGCCATACATCGTGTGGCCGGCCGAGGCGGGCACCAGCCCGGCCAGGGATGCGATGTTGAGGATGCGGCCGCGGCCGGCGGCTTCCATGGCGGGCAGGTAGAGCCGCGTGAGCTCCGCCACCGCCATCACCATCACCTGCAGGAAATCGCGATGCACGCTCCAGTCCGACGACAGGTAGCGCCCGGGGACGCCATAGCCGGCGTTGTTGACGAGCGTGTCGATGAACAGGCCGCGCGCCTGGGTCTCGGCGAACAATTCGGCCGGCGCCGCCGGATCCGACAGGTCGGCGGCAATCACCTCGCAGGGCACCAGGGCGCGCAACTCCGCCGCCAGGGCTTCGAGGCGGTCGAGGCGTCGCGCGGTCAGCACCAGGGGCTTGCCGCGCCGAGCGTACTCGCGCGCGATGTCGGCACCGATGCCGCTGGATGCGCCGGTGACCAGGGCGAAGGCAGGCAGGGCGGCGTCGGGCATGGCGGTTCGCGCGGAGGGGACGGGCGATTGTGCCGGTTTTCGGCGATCACGCGGATCGCCTGCGCGGCGGGCGAGGGCGCGCGTTATCCTTTGCGCTGGCCGGGTGGCTGCCCGGCGCAAGACCCAGGGAGTGGCAGGATGCGCGAACGGATCGTGGCCGGAAACTGGAAACTGCATGGCGACCGCCAGTTCGCCCGATCCCTGCTCGACGCGATCGTGGCGGGCAAGCCCGATGCCTGCCGCCTGGCCATCTTCCCGCCCATGCCCTACCTGGGCGAACTGTGCGACCGCTACCAGTCCCTCGGGCTGGAGTTCGGTGCCCAGGACGTGGACCCGAACCAGCAGGGTGCCTATACCGGCGAGGTCTCGGCGCGGATGCTGCTGGACGTGGGCTGCCGCTATGCCCTGGTGGGCCACTCCGAGCGCCGCCATTTCCACGAGGAGAGTTCCGAACTGGTGGCGCGCAAGTTCCATGCGGCGCGCCACGCCGGCCTGGTCCCGATCCTGTGCGTGGGCGAAACCCTGCACCAGCGCGAGGCCGGGCAGACCGAGTGGGCGCTCGAGCGCCAGCTGGCCCCGGTGCTGGCCCACGGCGGGATCGCGGGCCTGGCCGGCGCGGTGATCGCCTACGAGCCGGTCTGGGCGATCGGCACCGGCCGGACCGCGAGCCCGGACCAGGCCCAGCAGGTCCATGCCTTCATCCGTGGCGAACTCCGGGCGCTGGATGCTAATATTGCCGGCTCGCTACCGATCCTCTACGGCGGCAGCGTCAAGCCCTCCAACGCCGCCGAGCTGTTTTCGCAGCCCGATGTCGATGGCGGCCTGATCGGCGGAGCCTCGCTGGTCGCCCAGGATTTCCTTGCCATCGCCGCTGCGGCGAGCCGCCAACAGAAGCCATGATCCATACCCTGCTCAACGTCGTCTACGTCCTCGTCGCACTCGCGATGATCGTCTTCATCCTGCTGCAGCGCGGCGCTGGTGCGCAGGCGGGTTCGGGCTTCGGCGCCGGTGCTTCGGGCACCGTGTTCGGCGCGCGCGGCTCCGCCAACTTCCTGTCCAGCTCGACCAAGTGGCTGGCGGCGGTGTTCTTCATCATGAGCCTGACCATGACCTACATGGCCAGCCACCAGGCCCGGGCCGATGGCACGGCGAGCCCGAGCATCATGTCGGACCTTCCGGCCGATGCCGGCAAGCCGAAGCCCACGTCGCCCGCACCGCTCGCTCCGGCTCCGGCTGCGCCGACGCCAGTGATCGCGCCTGCGCCCGGCACGGTGGCGCCTGCCGCCAGCGCGCCTGCCGGCAACCTGCCGACAGCCACGCCGTCGGTCGCCACGCCGCCGGTCGCCACGCCTCCCGCGTCGGCCACGCAGGGCACGCCGCCCGCAGGCGCCACGCCTGCGCAAGGCAGCAAGGGCGGCTGATCCGCTGGTACAATTTCAAGGCTGGGTCCGGTGACGGATCCGGCAATGCCCAGATGGCGGAATTGGTAGACGCACTACCTTGAGGTGGTAGCGACTTAGGTCGTGGGGGTTCGAGTCCCCCTTTGGGCACCAATCATGGAACGCACCGCCGCCTGCCAACGCGGGCGCGGGGCGGAACGCGCCTCGCGGCGCTGGCGACGGAGTCCTCGATGCTGGGCGAATACCTGCCGATCCTGCTCTTCCTCGGGGTGGCCGCCGCGGTCGGCGTGGTGCTGCTGCTGGTCGGCACCGTCCTGGGCAAGCTGCTCGCCCCGCGCGGCGCCATCGCCGGCGGCACCGAGAAGCTGTCCCCGTACGAATGCGGCTTCGAGGCCTTCGAGGACGCGCACATGCAGTTCGACGTGCGCTATTACCTGATCGCCATCCTGTTCATCGCCTTCGACCTCGAAATTGCGTTTGTCTTCCCCTGGGCGGTGATCTTCCGCTCTTTGGGCATCGCCGGCCTGTACGAGATGGGCGTGTTCCTGGGCTTGCTGGTGCTCGGCTTCGTCTACTGCTGGAAGAAGGGCGCCCTCGAATGGGAGTGATCCAGTCCATTTCGGACGCGTTGCACAACCCGACGCCCGAATCGACCGTCGACGACATCCTGCGCCCCGGCGCGGACAACCCGCTGGTGGACAAGGGCTTCGCCGTCACTTCGGTGGACGCCCTGATGAACTGGGCGCGGACCGGCTCGATGTGGCCGATGACCTTCGGCCTTGCCTGCTGCGCGGTCGAGATGATGCACGCGGGCGCGGCCCGCCTGGACCTGGACCGCTACGGCGTGGTGTTCCGGCCCTCGCCGCGCCAGTCCGACGTGATGATCGTCGCCGGCACCCTGGTCAACAAGATGGCCCCGGCGCTGCGCAAGGTCTACGACCAGATGCCCGAGCCGAAGTGGGTGATCTCGATGGGCAGCTGCGCCAACGGCGGCGGCTACTACCACTATTCCTATGCCGTGGTCCGCGGCTGCGACCGGATCGTGCCGGTGGACATCTACGTGCCCGGTTGCCCGCCGACCGCCGAAGCCCTGGTCTACGGCATCCTGCAGCTGATGAAGAAAATCCGCCGTACCAACACCATTGCGCGCTGAGCCATGCCCGAACCGACCCTGAGTCTCGCAGACCGCTTGAAAGCCCGCTTCGGCGACCGGGTCCTGTCCGTCGTCGAAGCGCACGGCGAGGCCACCCTGGAAATCGCCG
>JANXUD010000017.1 GCA_025352045.1 Gammaproteobacteria bacterium
CAATTCCGAACTCGCGACCAATCAAGCCATCGCTTTCACGAACCCCTCGCCTATCCCAAGCAAGTACTTGTTTTACTACTTGCTAGGAAAGCGCGCCGCGTTGGCCAAACTTGGCAAGGGCGCAACCCAACTCAACATCAGCCAAGGGGTGATCAAGGAATTCCCCTTTGTACTGGCTCCATCTGCGGAGCAATCGCGCATCGTAGCGAAGCTCGACGAACTGTTCTCCGACCTCGACGCCGGCGTGGCCTCGCTGCAGCGCGCGCGCGCGAACCTGAAGCGCTATCGCGCCGCGGTGCTCAAGGCAGCGGTGGAAGGCCGCCTCACCGCCGACTGGCGCGCGCAGAACCCGCCCACCGAAGCCGGCGCCGAGCTGCTAGCGCGCCTGCTGCGCGAGCGCCGACTGCGCTGGGAGGAAACGCAGTTGGCGAAATTCGAGGCCAGCGGCAAGGCACCACCGCAGGGCTGGCGTAGCAGGTACATCGAACCCGTGGCGCCCGACACCAAAGGACTCCCAAGCCTTCCCACAGATTGGTGCTGGGCAAGCACAGATCAGATTTCGGAAATTCAAAGCGGCATCCAAAAGCAACCCATGCGCAGTCCGGGTGCGAATGCCTATCCGTATCTGCGCGTGGCGAACGTCCATCGCAATCGACTTGACTTGAGTCAGATCGAATATTTCGAGCTTTTCGGATCCGAACTTGACCGACTCAGGCTGCACGCGGGGGACATGCTCGTCGTCGAGGGCAACGGCAGCAGGACAGAGATCGGCCGCAGCGCATTGTGGATGGGAGAGTTGGCCGATTGCGTGCACCAGAACCACATTATCCGGGTCCGCTTTTCGGGTGGCCTGTCTCGTTTCTTCAACGCGTATTGGAATTCCCCTACGGGTCAATCCGCTTTGGGTTCGGTGGCTGCTTCCACGAGCGGCCTGTACACGTTGAGCGTCTCCAAGGTCGGCCGGATTCCGGTTCCGCTTGCCCCAATGTGCGAGCAGGCCGAGGTGATGCGTTTGGTCGAAGAAGCTTTGTCTTCAGCCCACCGGGCGGATGCCGACGTATCGCGAGCGCTTGTTCGCGCCACATCACTCCGCCAATCCATCCTCAAACGCGCCTTCAGTGGCCGCCTCGTGCCACAGGATCCAAACGATGAACCAGCGTCGATCCTGCTCGAGCGCATCCGTCAGGCACGGGCGGCCGAGTCGGCCAATCCCCGAAAGCCGGCCCGGAAGCCACCCGCATCGCGGCCTGGCTCCAAAAGCGGGGTAGGCACGGCGGCTCGAGGACGGCCCCGCAAGCCGCAGGTTTAGGATTCGCCGATTCTGTCCACTGTGGGTGAGCTAATCGGCCAAAATTCAAACCCGGACGTCGTAGCGGTTCAAAAGCGGGCCAGAATTCCTCATCTGAGGTGAGGATTTTCATATCTATGACGAACTTGCGTAAGTTCATCAACCGGCCTAAACTCCTCACCATGAGTGAGGAAACTCGCCAATCCCTGAACCACCTACTGGCTGATTTCCCGCCGGGGTCCCTGCTGCCCACCCGCTGGCTCACCTCGCACGGCTATGCCGACAACCTGCTGCCCAAGTACGTCGCGGGGGGCTGGCTGGCCTCGGCGGGCTACGGCGTCTATCGGCGCACCGGCGCAGAACCCGGCTGGGACGAAGCCGTGCACGCGCTGCAGCAATTGCTGGGCCTGCCGCTGCACGTTGGCGGGCTATCGGCGCTGGACTGGGCCGGATTCGCGCATTACCTGCGGCCGGGCCCGAAACCCGTGCTGCTGTTCGGACCTCGCCGCCCGCCGCGATGGGCCGCGACGGTGGTGCCGCGGTATCCACTGCAATGGCGCTCCGATCGATTGTTCGTCTTCGAAAGCGGTGCATCGGCGAAGGAACGCTGCCTGGTCGAGGTACGCCCCGATCGCGCGCGCCACGCCTTGCGCTTTGCCAGTGAAGAACGCGCCTTCCTCGAGTTGCTCGATGAATCGCCCCAGCGCGCCAGCGTGTACGAGGCCGATGCCATCCTGGCGGGCCTGGTGCGACTGCGGCCGGCGCGACTGCAGTTGCTGCTGGGCTGCTGCACAAGCTTCAAGGTCAAGCGCCTGTTCCTGGCCCTGGCGCATCGCCACCAGCATCCGTGGCTGAAGCACCTCGACCTCGACGTCGTCGATCTGGGCAAGGGCAAGCGCGTCTTGCTGCCTGGCGGCAAACTCGACGCACGATTCCAGATTACCTTGCCGGCCGACCTTGATGCCGAGTTTCGATAACCAGTACGCGCAGCAGTTGTCGCTGCTCGCCGACGTGCTGCCGCACGTGGCCGCCGAGCGTGATTTAGCCTTGAAGGGCGGCACGGCGATCAACCTGTTCTATCGCGATCTGCCGCGCTTGTCCGTGGATATCGACCTGGCCTGGCTGCCGATGGGAAAGCGTGCCGAAGCCCTGGCCGGGATCGCCGCCGCGCTTGACCGCATCGCCATCACGATCCGCGGTGCATTGGATTGCCAGGTGCGTCCAAAGACCACCGCCGACGGCGTGCCGACTGGCCTGGCGATCCTGCGACGCGGCGTTCCGATCAAGATCGACGTGACGCCGGTATTGCGCGGCTCGGTGTTCCCTGCCGAGCTGCGCTCGCTGCAACCGGCCGCCGCCGAACGCTTCGGCCTGCTCGAAGTGCCGTGCCTGGGTTTTGCCGATCTATACGCCGGCAAGCTGGTCGCGGCCCTGGACCGCCAACATCCACGCGATCTGTTCGACGTGATGCACCTGCTCGCGGCCGAAGGCATCACCGACGCGCTGTGGTCGGCGTTCGTCGTCTACCTGGTGGCTGCCAACCGACCGATCGCCGAGATGATCGAGCCGCACCGGTTGCCACTCGGCCAGGACTTCGTTGACGAGTTCGCCGGCATGACCGAGGAAACTGTTGACGTCGCCATGCTGGAGCAGGCGCGCGAAGCCCTGATCGCCGCAGTGCAGGAGCGACTCGACCCGAGGATGCGATCATTTCTCCTATCGGTCGAGCGCGAGTCGCCAGAATGGGCCTTGCTCGACGTGCCGCACACGTCCCTGACCTGCCGGCCATCCGCTGGAAATTCATCAATCTCGCCCGACGTTCAACCGCCAAGCGCGACGCCGACTACCGCCAACTCGTTGATGCGCTCGACCGCATCAGCCGCAAGGAAAACCCATGAACGCCAGCCTCAGCCAGCGCATCGTCAACAAGGCCTGGAGCTTCGCCCATGTGCTGCGCGACGACGGCCTGAGCTACATGGCCTATACCGAGCAGATCAGCTTCCTGCTGTTTTTGAAGATGGCGCACGAACGCACCAAACCCCCGTACAACGAAAAGCCGATCGTGCCGGTGAGCCTGGGCTGGGGCTCGCTGCTCAAGCTCGATGGTGAGGATCTGGAAAGCCACTACCGGCACATCCTCGACGAGCTCAGCAAGAAGACCGGCATGCTCGGAGAGGTCTTCCGCAAGGCGCGCCCCGACATCCAGAACCCGGCCACGCTCAAGCGCCTGATCGTCGACCTGATCGAGCCGGAGCCCTGGCTATCGCTGGATGCCGACATCAAGGGCGACATCTACGAAGGCCTGCTGTCGCGCTCGGCCGAGGAATCGCCCAAGGGCGCCGGCCAGTACTTCACGCCGCGCGCGCTGATCAAGGCGATCGTCGAAGCGATGCAGCCGCAACCGGATGACACCGTGTGCGACCCGGCCTGCGGCACCGGCGGTTTTCTGCTCGCCGCGCATGCATACGTCGTCGGCAAGCATGGCAAGACGCTCGATCCCGAGCAGAAGAAGCACCTGCGCACCGGCCTGGTGCACGGGCAGGAACTGGTGCCTGGCACCGGCCGCCTTGCGGTGATGAACCTGATGCTGCACGGGATCAACGCCGACCCCTGCCCGATCCGTTCCGGCCTGGACAGCCTGGCCAGCGAGCCGCGCGAAAAGTACAGCATGGTGCTGACCAATCCGCCCTTCGGGAAGAAGAGCAGCATCAGCATCGTCAACGAGGAAGGCGACCTGGAGAAGGAGGACCACGCCTACGAGCGGCCCGACTTCTGGGTCACCACCAAGAACAAGCAGCTGAACTTCATGCAGCACATCAAGTCGCTGTTGAAGGCGCACGGTCGCGCCGCCGTGGTGATTCCAGACAACGTGCTGTTCGAGGGCGGCGCCGGCGAAACCATCCGCCGCAATCTGCTGCGTCAGTTCGATGTGCACACGCTGCTGCGCCTGCCGACCGGCATCTTCTACGCGCAGGGCGTGAAAGCGAACGTGTTGTTCATGGATGCCAAACCGGCGCAGGAAGCGCCGTGGACCAAATCCATGTGGGTCTACGACCTGCGCACCAACCAGCACTTCACGCTCAAGACCAATCCGCTCAGGCGCGAGCACCTGGACGAGTTCATCGCCAGCTACCGTCCGGGCAAGCGCCACCTGCGCAAGCCCACGTGGTCGGAAGGAACTCCCGACGGCCGTTGGCAATCCTTTGACTACGCGGAACTGGTCAAGCGCGACAAAGCCAACCTCGACATCTTCTGGCTGCGCGACAAGAGCCTGGAGGATTCCGACAACCTGCCCGAGCCGGACATCCTGGCGCAGGAAATCCTCGATGACCTGCAGTCAGCCATGCAACAGTTCGCCGCGGTGGCGGCGGAACTGTCGTCGCCATCAAAGGACAACTAGCCCGAATGCCCATCGTGCTGCGCTGCACCGCCAAACTACTGAAGCGCCTGCGCCAGCCGGCGAAACCGCCGGAGCCGCCGCCGTCGGCCAATCCGCTTGGCGAGTGGTACGCCGACGTTGATTTCATCGACCGCGAACCGTTCGTGGTCATGCTCAACGCCGCCACGGGCGCCGGAATGGTGTTGCCCGGGCGCGCCCAGGATCTGCGCCAACTGCACCTGTCGGCCGGCCAGCAGTTTTTCAAGCTGCTCAGCCACTACGGATTCGACCTCGATCAACCGCGCGTGACCGCCGAGCTGTTGGCATGGGGCGAACCACCCATCTACGCCAAGACGCGGGACCGAAGCCTGCTTGGCAGCTTGCGCCGGGTGAAGGAGGATTCCTGGATCCACTTCGCCTATCAGAACCGCTCGCTGCCGGAAGCAGCCGCGCGCCAATGGGTCAGTCTGTTCAGCCATCCCTCACTGCCGGTCCATCCGCGGATTCGCTCCAAGACCCATCAGCCGATCGACCTGGTACGCGCCTGCCTGCTGCCAGCAGCAGAGATCGTCGAGCTGTCTGCGCGTCGCGGAAAGCATTGACTGCAAGCGCCTTCATTCCTCCATCGCGGGAAAGCGATATAATCCGGGCTGGCCCGCCAAGGGCCACCCCGCCGAGGGGCGCTGCAACCCCGACCCGCGCAACGCGGTCCAGGGACCAGGCTCGGCCCAGGGTCAAGATCCAACCGCGCCCGTTAACGAGGTCCCTCTCGCGGCCACAGCCGCTTCCCCCGGGTCCTCCTGATAACGGAGCTTCAAACATGAACGCTGTCACCAACCTGGCCTCCCCGGCCAACTACAAGATCGCCGACCTCGCCCTGGCCGACTGGGGCCGCAAGGAAATCGACATCGCCGAGCAGGAAATGCCGGGCCTGATGTCCATCCGCAAGAAGTACGCCGGCGCCCAGCCGCTCAAGGGCGTGCGCGTCACCGGCTCGCTGCACATGACCATCCAGACGGCCGTGCTGATCGAGACGCTCAAGGACATCGGCGCCGACGTGCGCTGGGCCTCCTGCAACATCTTCTCCACCCAGGACCACGCCGCCGCGGCCATCGCCGCCACCGGCACCCCGGTATTCGCCTGGAAGGGCGAGTCGCTGGAGGAGTACTGGGACTGCACGCTGGACGCGGTCACCTTTCCGGGCGCGAATGGATCACTGCTGGGCCCCGAGCTGGTCGTCGACGACGGCGGCGACGTCACCCTGCTGATCCACAAGGGTTACGAACTCGAGAAGGGCAGCGACTGGGTCAACGGACCGGCGTCCTCGCACGAGGAGCAGATCATCAAGAACCTGCTCAAGCGCGTCGCCAAGGAGCGCCCGGGCTTCTGGACCACCGTGGTCAAGGACTGGAAGGGCGTGTCCGAGGAAACCACCACTGGCGTGCACCGCCTGTACCAGATGCTGGAGGCCGGCAAGCTGCTGGTGCCGGCGATCAACGTCAACGATTCCGTCACCAAGTCCAAGTTCGACAACCTGTATGGCTGCCGCGAGTCGCTGGCCGACGGCCTGAAGCGCGCGATGGACGTGATGCTGGCCGGCAAGTACGCGGTGGTCTGTGGCTACGGCGACGTCGGCAAGGGCAGCGCGCATTCGCTGCGGGCCTACGGCGCCCGCGTCGTGGTCACCGAGATCGACCCGATCAATGCGCTGCAGGCGGCGATGGAAGGCTTCGAGGTCAACACGGTCGAGAGCACCCTGGGCCGCGGCGACATCTACGTCACCACCACCGGCAACAAGGATGTGCTGACGCTCGAGCACATGTCGGCGATGAAGGACCAGGCGATCGTCTGCAACATCGGCCACTTCGACAACGAAATCCAGGTCGACAAGCTCAACGACAGCGGCGCGGTGAAGCTCAACATCAAGCCGCAGGTGGACAAGTACACGTTCGCTGGCGTTGGTGGGAAGCCGGGCAACGCCATCTTCCTGCTGGCCGAAGGCCGCCTGGTGAACCTGGGCTGCGCGACCGGCCATCCGTCGTTCGTCATGTCCAACTCGTTCTCGAACCAGACGCTCGCCCAGATCGACCTGTGGGCCAACAAGGACACGTACGAGAAGAAGGTCTACATCCTGCCGAAGAAGCTCGACGAGGAAGTCGCGCGCCTGCACCTGGAAAAGATCGGCGTGAAGCTCACGACGCTGACCGACGACCAGGCCGCCTACCTGGGCGTGTCCAAGGACGGCCCGTACAAGCCGGACCACTACCGCTACTAATCGATACCAATCGGGGCCGGTTCTTTCACGTCCCTGAACGGGGCCGGTTCCTTCACGGGGCCCGGCCCCTCGGCAAGCCGGCCACTGAGATGGCAAGCGAAGCCCGCGGAGCGATCCGCGGGCTTCTTGCTGTCAGCCCGCCGCAGCTTCGCCGCCACGATCCGCCGGCGGATGCGGTCCGTCCAGCGCGATCGCGCCGTCTCCATCAAGGACTTGAGGTTGGAGATGACCTTGGGCCATCCACCGGACACCGCCTCGATCAATTTCGACGGCGTGCAGCCGATCGAGTGGGTGATGGTGAGCTTGACCGCCGTCCCGCTGGGCTACAGCGCCATCGTGCAGGTCGAGTCGCGCTCGGCGCTGAGCTCGGCGTGTACTGGTGCCCCAGCGGATCACCAGGCATCGTGGCGGTTCGGCTTCCAGGATCTCGCCGCTGTCGTACAGCGTGCCGTCGCCGACCACCAGTCTCCAGCGCGAACCCGCCTGGAAGTCGCACTCGCAGTTCATCCCGAACCAGTATGGCCGGATGAACTCCGGATCGGTCAGCGCGGACCACAGTTTCTCCGGCGTGGTGCGAATGTCGCTCACGTGCATGTAGGTCGATCTATCCATCGGCCTTCTCCAGTCGTCGCTTCAGATTGGCCAGCACCTTGATGCGCGGTTTCTCGAGCTTGGCGGCCGGCCTGTAACCACGGCCCGCGGAATTCGGCGTAGGCTTCGGCCCTTCCCTTCCTTCCCAGGATGCGCCCGATGGCCGCCACTGCCCGCCCCGCCAAAAAGCGCGCCAAGCGCGCCTCCGCGCCCCGGACCACCATCCAGGCCCTGGCCACGGCCAAGCCGGTCCCGAAGGAAAAAACCTCCGCCGCCAAGGGCGCGAAAGGAAAGGACTCGAAGGCCACGCGCGTGAAGGCGCCAGGCTCCAGGCCCGCTGCCACCACGCCAGCCCCGACCCAGCCCGCGTCTCCCAAGCGCGTCCGCGGCGAATTCACCATGCCCGAGGCCGACTACGAACGCATCGTCGCGCTCAAGGCCACCGCCCGACGCGTTGGCCTGAAGGTCAAGAAGAACGAATTGCTGCGCCTGGGCCTGCAGGCCCTGCAAGGCTTGCACGAGGATGAACTGCGCAGCGCGGTGCTGGCGTTGCGGGCGCCGCCGCCCAACATCGCCCGCTGAGCACTGCGCCGCGCGCAAGCCGGAACACGACCGGGACAATTTCCCACAGGCCGTGGCCTGGCAAGGAATCGGGCGCCTCGCGGCGCCCGTTTTTCGTTTAGCCTAGCTGCTGGCTCGCCTGGGGAGATCGGCCCATGCCGCTGGCGGATTGGCGCGATTATCGAAAGATCTCCGCCCGCGGCCAGTCCCCCAGCGCGGCCATTGCCAAATGACATAGGGGCTTCCTGCGTTCGCAAAGCCAGTTCGAATACATCCGGCGCTCGGACGGCGTCCTGGATGCCGATCAACTCGCGCGCTGGTGCCGGACGCGTCGGGCGGGACCGGTACCGACGACGTCCTGGGCGCGATGGCTGCATACCAGCGCATGCTGCACCGGCCCCGCGCGACGCTGCCGCGCCCGCAGCGACTGCGCCAGGACACGCCAGCAACCGACCTGCGCCCTCAGGATGCCGTCGCGGTAATCGTCCAGCTGCTCGACTGCATCCAGACACCGTCCGATTTTACGAATGGCGCGAAGGCCGCGCGCATCGCGGCGATGACTTCGGGCTTCTTCGCCTCGCCCAGCTCGCCGGCCAGGCGCAGGTGCTCGCCCGCCGGGCCCAGCGCCAGCGCGAAATTGATCGCGTCCTCGATGTCGCTGCCGATCGAAATCAACAACTGGTTGCGCTCGAAGCAGGGATGCGTCCAGCCCGCGGCCAGCAACTGGTCGCTGACCATGTCGGCGCCCGACATCGAGAACGGTCCCGGCCCGCAGGTGACGGCGTCGCCCTTCTCGACCTTGGGAACCAGCGCCTCGACGATCTGTTGCGCGCGATACAGCGCCGGACTGTCCTCGCGCTTGCGCCAGACCACGATGCACAGCCGCCCACCCGGCGCCATCGACCTGCGGACGTTGCGCAGCGCGGCCACGGGATTGGAGAAGAACATGGTGCCGAAGCGCGCGAAGGCGACGTCATAGGGTCCGCCAAGCGGCTCCTCCTCGACGTCGCGCACCTCGAACGAGACATTGGGCGCATCCATCGCCGCTGCGTCGGCGCGCGCGCAGTCGATGAAGTTCGCCGCCGCATCCACGCCCACCACGCGGCCGCTCGGCCCGACCAGCTTGCCGATCACGACACTGGTGTCGCCGAAGCCGCAGCCGACGTCGAGCACGCGGGCGCCGGTGGCGGGCGGGTGCCGCGCCAGGGCTTCGTTGCCGTGCGAGGCCAGTCCCGCGGTGAGGGTGTTGCGGAAGCGCACGAACTTGTCGAACAGGACGGTATTCCAGGCCTCGATGGCTTCCTGGTTGGCGCTCGGCGGCAGCGTGTCCATCGCAGGTTCTCCCGGGTCGGACGCGCGCACGATGCGCCCGGGCCCGGCGCTTGTCCAGCGATCCATCGCTCTATCCGCAAATAGAGATATATTGGCGAAACGAACGAACCGCCCACGATCTCCCCCACATGCCCGCCATTCCAGTCAGCTTCGAGTTCTACCCGCCCAAGACCGACGAGCAGCGCAGCCAGCTCGACCGCACGGTACGCAAGCTCAAGGCGCATGCGCCGGAGTTCGTCTCCGTCACCTTCGGCGCCGGCGGCTCGACCCTGAGCTACACCCCGGAAACGGTGCGCGAGCTGCGCCAGGCGCACGCGCTGGACGGCGTGCCGCACGTGAGCTGCATGGGCGGTACCCGCGAGGAGATCGGCCAGCTGCTGCAGCTGTACAAGGCGCTGGGCTGCTCGCGCATCGTGGCCCTGCGCGGCGACCTGCCTTCGGGCATGGCGCGCATGGGCGATTTCCGCCACGCCACCGACCTGGTCGAATTCATCCGGGCCGAGCATGGCGGGCACTTCCGCATCGAGGTCGGCTGCTATCCGGAAATCCATCCGCAGGCCGAGGATGCGCACGCGGACCTGCAGCACTTCAAGTCCAAGATCGACGCCGGCGCGGATTCGGCGATCACCCAGTACTTCTTCAATGCCGACGCCTATTTCCGCTTCGTCGACGAGGCGCGCAGGCTCGGCGTCAGCGTGCCGATCATCCCGGGCGTCATGCCGATCTCCAACTTCACCCAGCTGCGCCGCTTTTCCGAGGCCTGCGGGGCGGAAATCCCGCGCTGGATCGGCAAGCGCATGCAGGCCCTGGGCGACGACGCCGACGGCGTGCGCGAGTTCGCCGCCGACCTGGTCGCCGCGATGTGCCGGCGGCTGGCGGACGCCGGCGTGCCCGAACTGCATTTCTATACGTTGAACCTCAGCCGTCCCACCGAGGCCGTGCTCGCCCGCCTGGCGTGAGCCACCGGCCGGCGCCCTGGCGCCGGTGGTATCGTCTGGCGATGAAAATCGCGTTCCTCGCGACCGCGCTTGCCGCCGCCGTCGCGACCACGCCGGCGCCGCCGGCCCTGCCTGCACCCGCGCCCGCACCCGCACTTGCGACTGTCCCGCCGGCCTCGCCTGCGCCCGCCGCGGCACCGGTCGCGGCGCGCATGGTCGCGCCGACGGCGTCCACCGGTTCCGCCACGGACCAGGAAATGGCGCGGCTTGCCCGGCTGTCGGCCGACGACGCGACGCGCAAGTCCCGCGAAACCACCGTCCGCAACGCCCCGGGCCGGGAAGCCATCGAGGCCAGCGGCATGCGCCGTTGCGTGGACGCCGCCGGCGGCAGCGTGTTCACCGACCGTGCCTGCGCGTCGGTCGATGCCAGCGACGCGCCAGTCGCCGTCGCTCCGGCCCGCGTCGATGCGCGGCAGATCGCCGTGCGCAGCTGCGCCCGCAGCAAGGAAGACCTGCTCGACGGCGTCCGCGGCGCGCTGGAAATCCACGACGTCAACCGGTTGGCCGACTACTACCATTGGGTCGGCATGGACGGCGCCGAGGGCTATCGCCTGATGGACCGGCTGGACGCCTTCAGCAAGCGGCCCTTCGTCGACGCCAGGCTGGTCTCGAGCCGGGCCCCGCCGGTGGTGGATCCCGAGCTCGACAGCACGGGCCTGCTCTCGCGCACGGCCGACCTGCCCACGATCGACCCGGCCGCGCAACACCTGGTCCCCCCGCGCCCCGCCGGCCTGTTGCGGATCGACCAGATGCGCAGCGATCGCGATGCGGCGGCCGAGGTGACATGGTTCCGCCTGCGGGCAAACGCCGGTTGCTGGTGGATGCAGTACTGATTCCCGGCGACGTCGGCCTGACCCCGGCCATCGCGGCGGGGTAAAATGGCGGTTTCCCGGAGCGCGCCATGACCCAAGCCTATCCCGACTACATCTGGCAGAACGGCGCGATCAAGCCCTGGGCCGAGGCGACCGTGCACGTGATGGCGCATGCGCTGCACTACGGCTCCTCGATCTTCGAGGGCATCCGCAGTTACGACACGCCCGGCGGCGCGAAGATCTTCCGCCTCACCGACCACCTCAAGCGGCTCGAGGCCTCGGCCAAGATCTACGAGATGCAATTGCCCTACGACATCGCCGCGATGGCCAAGGCCTGCCGCGACGTGATCGCCGCGAACGGCTTCGGCGCCGCCTACCTGCGACCGGTCGCGTATCGCGGCCTGGGCGGCTTCGGGCTGTCGGCGGAGACGCCGATCGACGTGGCGGTGGCGAGCTGGAAGATGGGCAGTTACCTGGGCGCGGGCGTGCTGGAAGCGGGCATCGACGCCTGCGTGTCGAGCTGGCAGCGCTTCGCGCCCAATACGATTCCCGCCGGCGCCAAGGCCGGCGGCAACTACCTGTCGGGCACGCTGATCGCGCGCGAGGCGCGCCGCCTGGGCTTCGGCGAAGGTATCGCGCTGGCTTCCACCGGCCTGCTGTCCGAAGGCGCCGGTAGAACCTGTTCCTGGTCTTCGATGGCGCCCTGCACACCACGCCGGTCAGCGCTGCCCTGCTCAATGGCATCACCCGCAACACGATCATGCGCCTGGCCCGCGACAACGGCATCGAAGTGGTCGAGCGCGACCTGCCCCGCGAATACCTCTACCTGTGCGACGAGCTGTTCATGTGTGGCACGGCCGCCGAGATCACCCCGATCCGCTCCGTGGACGGCCGCCAGGTCGGCGCCGGCAAGCGCGGACCGCTGACCGAACGCATCCAGGACATGTTCTTTGGCCTGTTCTCCGGCAAGACGCCGGACACCTACGGCTGGCTGGAGTAGGAAGGCCCCGGATCCCCGACATTGAACGCGAGCGACGCGACCGCGCCGCGCTCGGGCCGCGGGGCGATCGACACGGTCCAGCCGTACAGCTCGCACAGCCGGCGCACGATCGACAGGCCGATGCCGCCACCACTGGTACCCCCGGCGCCCGAGCCCCTGTAACCGCGCTCGAACAGGCGCGCGGCGTCTTCCGGGCTCAGGCCGGGCCCGGTGTCCTCGATCAGCACGCGATCCGCCTCGACGATCACCCGCACCTCGCCTTCGCTGGTGTACTTGCAGGCATTGCCGAGCAGGTTGCCCAACGCCACCGACAGCACCGCCTCGGGCGCGTCGACCTGGACATCCTCGCGGCCCTGCACGACCAGCTGGATCGGCCGGCCGCCGAGCTGGGCGCGATTGGCCTCGGCCAACGCATTGCAGAGCTTGAACAGATTGGTGTCGCCATTGCCCCGCTCGTTGCGCGAGAGCAGCAGCAGGGCCGTGGTCAGGTCGGTGCACTGCAGGGCGGCGCGTTCGATCCGCGCCAGGCGCTGGCGGGTCTTGTCCGGCAGATCCGGGTTGGCCAGCAGCAGCTCGGCGGCGCCGCGGATCACCGCCAGCGGGGTGCGCAGCTCGTGGCTGACGTCGGCGTTGAACTCCCGGTCGCGGGTGACCAGGCGGGTCATGCGCGACGCGTAGTCATCCAGCGTCGAAGCCAGCTCGCCCACCTCGTCCCGGGCGAAGTGCGGCGCCAGCAATTCCGGGTTGTGCCGGCTGGAGAATCCCTCGACCCGGCGGGCCAGGTCAGTCAGCGGCGACAGCACGCGACGCGACGACCAGAGCCCGACCACGAACGCAAGGCCGGTGAACAGGAACACCGCCGCGCCCAGGGCGTACAGCATCTGCTGTTCGGTCAGCGCTTCCTGCGAATAGTCGTAGCGCAGGAACGTGACCATGTCGGGCTCGCGCTCGACGGCCAACTTGTACTCGCGCATGCGGCCGGAGTCGTCCGGCTCGCGCAGGTCATGCACGCCGCGCGGCAGTCCGCTCCAGCTGAACGGGATTTTCGGGCTGTCCGGGCGGTAGGCGAAGGCCTCGATCTGCCGGCGGAACTTGAACAGCCCGTTGGGATCGCGGTTCGCCCGCTTGAATTCGAGGAAGTTGGTCGCCTCGCTCTGCAGCCAGGTGTCGACCAGCGAGCCTTCCAGCCGGTTGCGGAGCATGACCGTGGCGACGGCGAACGCCGCCGTCAGGCCGAAGCCCAGCAGCAGGAAGCTGACGATGATTCGGCTGCGGAGGCGGCGCCGATAGTGCATCGGCTCAGGCCGGATCGGAGTCTGCGATGCGGTAGCCGATGCCGTGGCGGGTCTGGATCAGGGCCTTGTCGAACGGCTTGTCCACGGCGGCGCGCAGGCCGTGGATGTGCACGCGCAGGGAATCCGAATCCGGCAGTTCCTCGCCCCAGACGCGCGTCTCCAGGTCCATGCGCGGCACCACGGCGGGCGATGCCTCCATCAGCGACTGGAGGATCTTCAGGGCCGTGGGGTTGAGCTGCAGCAGCTTGCCGCCGCGGCGCACTTCCAGGGTATCGAGGTTGTATTCCAGGTCGGCCACTTCCAGCACGCGTGGCTGGGCCGCCTTGCCGCGGCGGGCGAGCACGGTCAGGCGCGCCTCCACTTCCTGCAGGGCGAACGGCTTGACCAGGTAGTCGTCGGCGCCGGACTCGAAGCCGGACAGCTTGCTGTCGAGCGAGTCGCGGGCGGTGAGCATGAGCACGGGCGTCTGCTTGCGGCCTTCGGCGCGCAGCTTGCGGCAGACCTCCAGGCCGTCCATGCCGGGCAGGTTGAGGTCGAGCACGATGGCGTCGAAGTCGTTGACCACGGCCAGGTGCAGGCCGGTCACGCCGTCGGCGGCGTAGTCCACGGTGTGGCCACGCTCCTCGAGGTAGTCGCCGAGGTTGGCGGCGATGTCGCGGTTATCTTCGACGACGAGGATTCGCATTGGATCCTGGGATGGAGAATGAGTCTGTTCGATTCTGACAGAGCGCTGGAGTTCCGTCGCGGCGGCGCAATGTTCGCATTGTCGCGCGGTGCAGCAATGGCAGCGCGCAAATCGGCGGCACTGAAAAGAAAATGACCCGGGGACGCGCCATCGGCGCCTCGCCCGGGTCGAAGGTTTACAGATGCCCCGATTGCCGTAATCGCGGGGTCCACGAGGAGGATCCACGGTTCTGGCCCACCCAGCCTAGGGGCGATCAGATTAAAAATCCGTTAATTCCAGGGCGAATTTTGGTTATTTCAGCGGCCGGGCCGACCGACGGCTAGCCGGGGGCTTTGCCCGGGCCTTGGGTGGGGTACGGGCGGGCGGCCCGGCGGGGGTCCTGGGCGCCGTGCGGGCCTTGGCCCGGGCCTGAACCCTGGCCACGACGTGGTCCACGATGGCCCCGGCTACGTCGGCGTTGGTCGTGCCCTCGATCCCTTCCAGCCCCGGGGAAGAGTTCACCTCCAGGACCAGGGGGCCGCGCCTGGAGCGCAGCAAGTCGACGCCGGCAACCTCCAGGCCCATCACCTGCGCCGCGCGCCGCGCGGTGTCGACCTCGGCCTTGGACAGGCGCACACGGCTGGCCTGGCCGCCGCGATGCAGGTTGGAACGGAACTCGCCCGGCTCGGCCTGGCGATGCATCGCCGCGACGACCTGTTCGCCGACGACGAAGCAACGCAGGTCCGCACCCTTGGCCTCGCCGATGAACTCCTGCACCAGGAAGTTGGCGTACAGCCCGCGGAACGCCTCGATCACGCTGCGCGAGGCGGACAGCCGTTCGGCCAGCACCACGCCATTGCCCTGGGTGCCTTCGATCAGCTTGATCACGTGCGGCGGCTTGCCGAGCAGGCCCAGCAGGTCGTCGGTGTCGTCCGGGTTGTCTCCGAACACCGTGGTCGGCAGCCCGATGCCCTCGCCCGCCAGCAACTGGTGGCAACGCAGCTTGTCGCGGGCGCGCAGGATTGCGTCCGAACTGTTGGGCGTGAACGCGCCCATCAGCTCGAACTGGCGCAGCACGGCCGTGCCATAGCGGGTGATCGAGGCGCCGATGCGCGGGATCACCGCGTCCACGCCGGTGATCGGGCGGCCCTTGTAGTTGAGCTCGAACTTGCCCGAGGCGATCTTCATGTAGCAGCGCAGCGGGTCGAGCACGCGCACCGTGTGGCCGCGCTCGCGGGCGGCGGTGACCAGGCGCTGGGTCGAATACAGCTTGGTGTTGCGGGAAAGGATGGCGATCTTCATGTCGGGATGTCGTGGCCGGGCGTACCCGACGGTGGTGTTTCTGGCCCCGGCTTGCCGAGCAGCCAGGAGCGCCGGGGCGAGACCAGGCAGCCGCGCGGCAGCGCGGTCCGGCCCAGCAGCATGGGGAACAGCATATTGTGCCGTTCGGTCAGGTTGAGTTCGATCGGCCAGGCCTCGCCCGAGGGCAGGCGCAGCAGGGTGCGGATGAACACGCGCCGCTGGCGGTGTCCGCCGGAGTCGGTCACCAGTCGGCGGTCGGCGATCGGCGCCTCGACGCTGTGGCGGAACTGCTCGCGCACGCCGTGCGCCAGTTCGAAGCGGATCCAGTCGGCGCCGTCGCGGCGGAATTCAGCGGAGCCATGCACGTGGAGGGACGAACTGCGCGCCCCGCTGTCCACCTTCGCGCGCAGGCAGTCCACGCCCAGGTCCGGCAAGCCCACGCATTCCCGCCAGCCCAGCAGCAGGCGCGCCGCGGCGGGCCGCCGGGGCGCCTTCTGCGCGGTGCTCACTTGCGCAGCACCCACAAATGGGTCGGCAGGGCGAACCCGACGACGCGCGCAAGCGGCAGCGGCAACAGCACCGCGAAAACCGATTCGAGCCAGCGTGGCCCCAGTCCGTAGCGGTGGCAGCGGTGCAGCGCGTCGCCGGTGACATCGCGCGCCGAGGCGAATCGCTTGAACAAAGTCGGCAGGGCCCACGGCGCGACGAACTGCTCGCCATAGCTGCGCCCGCGGCCGGCGGCGCGCAGGTAGCGATCGGCCCAGGACCGTGGCAGCCAGGACAGGAAGGGCAGCCGGTAATGCGGCTCGACCAGCTGCAGGCGATGCCCGCCGGCGAAGTAGCAGGCGCCACCGGGCCGCAGCACGCGGGCGATCTCCTGCATCAGCGCATTCGCATCGGGCACGTGTTCGTACACATGGTTGCAGACCACCAGGTCCATGCATTCGTCCTTGAACGGCAGGCGCATGCCCGAGCCCAGCGCCAGGTCGAGCCGGCCACGGGCAGGGACTTCCAGGCGCGCGGCAGCCAGCGCCGCAACGTCCAGGTCGATCCCGATCGTCCACTCTACGCGCTCGGCCAGCGCCACGGCGATCAACCCGTGCGAGGCGCCGACGTCGAGCAGCGTCGCGGTCGGCAGCGGCACGCCGGAGAAATCCTCCAGCACGGCGGCGATACGCGCCGCGATGGCACGACGACCGGCGCGATCGCGCAGGCGTTGCGCGGCCGGGTAGTCGTTGCGGGTGCTGGCCGCGGCGGCGGTCACGGGCGCTCCATGCGCATCCGCGCCAGGCCGATGGCGATGGCGAGCCCTTCGGCCAGGGTCAGGCACAGCCGCGCGGCGATCGCCAGCAAGGCCGCCGGGCCCGCCGGCAGCCAGGCCGCGAGGTACCAGGCCAGTGCCGCCTCGCGGACGCCGATGCCGGCCGGGACGACGAATGCGGCGACGCCGGCCACGCCGGCAAAGCACAGGCCACCGACGGCGGCGAGCAATCCGGGCGCGTGCGCGGGCGCGATGGCGCGCGCCAGCAACCAGACGGCGAGGCCGAGCAGGAAATAGCCGGCCAGTTGCAGCAGCCAGGCGGACGCAAGATGGGCCGGCGCGAGCGGCGTGGGATGGTCGTCCCGTCGCGGCATCACGCGTGCAAGCAGCCAGGCCAGCGGCCGCGCGGCCACGGGCAGGGCCGCGACGCCCAACAGCACCGCGCCCGCAACCATCGGCCAGAGCAGGCCGCGCGGCCCGGCCGATGACAGCGACAAGTGCAGTGCCACCCAGGCGCAGGCGGCGCCGACGCTGAGCGACATCTCGCGCAGCAGGGCCGGGGCAACGCGCGCACCAGCAGGCGAACCACGATACGCACCCAGGCGCAGCACCGCCTGGAACACCTTGCCTGGCAAGTACTTGCCCGCCAGCGACAGCGACCAGCGGGCAGCGTCGTGGGCCCAGGTCCCGGCCGCGCCGCGCGCGAGCAGCGCATGCCAGGCGGTGGCGAACGCCAGTTGCGCGGCGCAGGCGCAGGCCAGCGCGCCTGCAAGCAGGGGCCAGGACAGCGTCCGCCAATCGAGCGTGAGTTGCGCGCGGAACTGGACCAGGCGCCAGGCCACCAGGGCCAGCAACGCGATGCCCAGCACGGCACCGAGCCAGCGCCAGGACCTAGCGGCCATGCGCGAGCTTCCCCTGCGCCAATGCATCGGCCAGGCCGGCGTAGTGCGCCACGATGGCGCTCCAGCCGAAGCGTCCGGCGACCGCATCACGCGCCGCGGCGCCACGCGCATGCAAGGCGGCCGGATCGGCGCAGAGCAGGTCGAGCGCCTCGCTCCATGCCCGCGCATCGCCCGAGGCGACGCGGTTGCCGTTCTCGCCCTCGACCACGGCATCACGCAGGCCCTCGATGTCGGCCGCCAGCACCCAGGCCCCGCTGGCCCCGGCCTCCAGGCAGACCAGCCCGAATCCTTCCGCGTCACCGACGATGGACAGGTTTGGCATCAGCACGAGGTCGGCGCCTGCCATCAGCGCGCGTTTGGTCGCCTCGTCCACCGCGCCGAGCACCTGCACGCGGTCGCCCGGCGCGGCGCTGCCGGCGAGCGCGGTGATGCGGGTGCGTTCCGGTCCGTCGCCGGCGATGCGAAGCCGCGCCTGCGGATGGCGCGCCAGCCAGGCCGGCGCCACCGCCTCGAGCAGCCAGGCCACGCCCTTGCGTTCCACCAGGCGCCCGAGGCAAAGCAATTCCAGTCCGCGGCCGGCATCCCTGGCGGACGGGCGTTCCGGGAAATCCGACACCTCGATTCCCACCGGGATCACCGGTGCGATGTCCGCGCCGACGCCGCGCGCGAGCACCAGGGACTGCACGTGGCGGCTGATGCAGGCATAGGCCTGCATCCGGCCCCAGAAGAAGCGGTCGAGGTAGGCCTGGTACCAGCGCGACGGATGGGTGATGTCCAGGCCATGCACCGTGGCGAACACCGGCACCCCGGCCAGGCGCGGCAGCCAGGCCAGCGCCGCGAGCGCGGGATCGCCCAGGTGCAGCACGGCAATGCGGCCGAGCGCGAGTCCCCAGGCCAGGCGCAACTGCGCCCAGGCAAAGAACAGCGGCAATCCCCAGGCATCGCCGCCCCAGGTGACGGCCGTGACCGGGCGGCAGTCCGACAGCCCGCGCACCAGCCGCCAGCTCAGTTGCTGCATGCCGCCGACGCTGGGCGGATGCTTGCGGCTGAGCATCCACAGGCGTGCGCTCACGGGCGCCAGTCGCGTCGCCGCTGGCTGGCCTGGATGTCTTCTAGCAGGCGCCGGTTCACCGAAAGCAGGTCGGCGACCAGGCCGATCGCCAGGCAGATCGCGCCCAGGATGATCAGGATCGCCGCGAGGATCAGCGACTGCACGTTGCCAGTGCCTTCGCCGGCCAGCCAGTGCGCCAGGAAGCGCAGGCCGATGGCGCCGCCCGCCAACGTTGCCAATGCGGACGGCACCAGGAAGAAGCGCAGCGGCCGGTAGATGACGAAGCTGCGCGCCATCGTCAGCAGGGATCGGCGCAGGTATTCGGCAGTGCTGCGCATCAGTCGCGAAGGCCGCGTCGGCGGGTTCACTTCGACCGGCACGCTATGCACCCGCAGGCCGGCCTGTCCCGCCTGCACCAGGGTCTCGAGCGTGTAGGTGTAGCGCGAGTACACATTCAGTGCCATCGCCGCGTCGCGCGTGTAGGCGCGGAAGCCGCTGGTGGCGTCGGCCACGTCCGCGCCCGAGACCATGCGCACGACGGCGCTGCCCAGGCGCTGGAGGAATTTCTTCAACGCGGAGAAATGCGCGATGCGCCCGATCGGCCGGCAGCCGACCGCGATGTCGGCGCGGCCTGCCAGCAGGGGCGCGCACAGCGCGCCGATGAAGTCGCTGCGGTACTGGTCGTCGCCGTCCACGTTGACGATCACGTCCGCACCCAGCCGGCAGCTCGCCTCCAGGCCGCTGGCGAAGGCGCGGGCGAGGCCGCGGTTCTCCGGCAGGCGCAGCACGTGGTCGGCGCCGTTGGCGAGCGCCACGTCGGCGGTGCCGTCGGTAGAGCCGTCGTCCACCACCAGCCAGTGCACCACGTCGAAGCCGGCGACCGCGCGCGGCAGGCCGGCGAGCGTGCCTCGCAGTTGGCCGGCTTCGTTGTAGCAGGGCAACTGCAGGACGAGCTTCAAGGACGGGGCCTCACTTGGTCGCCAGGATCAGGATACGGAAACGGAACAGGCCCCCGACCAGCGGCACGCGCATCAGCCAGCGCTCGACCCGCCCGATCAGCGGATAGCTCGATGGCAGGTACTCGATCCGCAGGGACGACCAGGGCTGGGCCGACAGCAGCGCACCATACGCGGCGCCATCGCGCACGGCAATGTGGCCAGGCAACTGGCGCAGCACGAAGTTGCGCGCCTTCATGCGCTCGACGTAGTGCGAGGCGCTTGGCGTGTACACCACCAGGCGGCCGCCGGGGCGCAGCACCCGGTGCATCTCGAGCAGCGCGGCGCGCAGGGCGTCGTCCTCGACGTGCTCGAACAGGTCCAGCGCGAGCAGCTTGTCCACCGACGCATTGGCGAACGCGGACAAGTCGCGCACGTCGCCCTGCACGAACTCGGCCCGGCTGCCCTGCGCCTGCGCCGCGACGCGGGCGAGGCGGATCGCATCCGGCGAAAAATCCAGGCCCACGGCACGGCCCACCAGCCGCGCAAGCTGCAACGTGTGCTCGCCGGCGGCGCAGCCCAGTTCGAGCACCGTGTCGCCGGCGCCCGGCTGGAGGAGGCGCAAGGCATTGTCCCAGCGCGACTGGAACTTGGCCGGGTTGTTGCGGAACCAGTGCCGCGCATGGAGCTGCCGCGCGTAGTAGTCCGCCCCATAGAAGCGGGGGTCGGTGGGCGGCGGCGCAGGGTCGGTGCGTTGCATCGCTGGCATTCTCCATGGCCCGGGCGGCGGCAGCCAGTTGCGGGGCGAGCCGATCACGTCCCCGCAGGCGGCCTCCCGCGCTGACCTCATGCTGCGTTGCAGCGTACCGGCAGTTGGGGCGCAGCGCGCGTTCCGATCGCGAGAGCGGGGCAGCCGGGGCCGAGCGCAGGCCGGTCCGGATTGGCCGCTTTGCCCCGCGACACGCGTTAGAGGATTGCAAGTGTTCCCTGCCCCCCCCCCAGGCTGCGGGATGCTTCGTGCGACGACACGGCTCCCGGCAGCGCGGAGTGCGCGGCCGCAGCGGTTACACCACGCATCCACACTCAAGGAGAAGTCAGTGACCACGTTCAGAAAACTTGCCACCGCCCTCGGCCTCTGCGCCACCGCGGCGCTGGGCACCGGGACAGCGATGGCCCAAAGCACCGACGGCTACCACACCATCCAGGTCTTCCCGGTGGTGGTCGACAGCGCGAGCTTCACCCAGCGCTTCTCGTTCCGGAACCCGAATTCCTCCGTCCTGACGATTTCGCCAAGCTACTACCCGGGCACGGGCACCTCGCAGGGCGTTGCGATCGGATGCCCTTCGTTCAACGTCGCCGCGAACTCGGTGGCCACCTTCGCCAGCTTGCGCGCCATCTGCCCGGCCCTGGTGGCCGGTTCGCAGTTCGGCACGCTCTACACCTACGAAATCAATATCACCAACGAGCCCTATGCAGCGTTTTCGCGTGTGGCCAATCCGCAGGGCAACGGTTTCTCGGTTGAGTCCTTCCCCGCCCACACCTTCACCTCGGGCGACGGCGTCGTCATCGGCGTTCGCCGGATCGCGGCGACGGTCAGCAATCCCGCGTTCCAGACCAACTGTTTCGTCGGCAACCTCGTCGACTACACCGCGCCCGTCACCCCGGTGACCTCGACCGTGGACGTCACCGTGACCAACAGCGCGGGCACCACCATCGGCGCCCCCACCAGCGTCCTGCTGACGCCCGGGAAGCTGACTCGCCTGCTCGACGTGTTCGCCTTCGTCGGCGCCCCGGCCGGGGACTACAACGATGCGCGCGTGAGCTTCGTCGAGAGCGGCACCGGCGAGCCGGGCATCTTCTCGTTCTGCACGGTGCAGGACAACACCAGCTTCGGCGCGGACTTCCGCATCGCAAAGCGCGAACAGGGTTACTCGCACTTCCTTGGCACCTACGACGTCGGTGGCCAGGACGACCACACCAATCGCTTCTCCCTGGTGAGCAGCGACCTGCCGACCACCTACTTCCCGGCGGGCCGGCCGTTCACGCTCCTCACCGGTGGCAGCCGCCACAACGTGCATGCGATGTACTTCCGCCATCCGGACTGGATCCAGTGCGAGTTGATCGACCCGGCGACCGGCGTGCGGGCGCTGACCGGCTATGGCCTCGAGATGCGCATGATCGCGTCTGACGGCGTGACCGTGGTTGCCGGCGGCAACGATTCCACCGGCTGGGGCGAAACCTACCTCGGCGACAAGACCGACCGCGACGACGGCAACAACACCCGCTACACGATCGAAGTCGAGAACAACGCCGGCAATACCGGTGCCGATATCCCGTACCGGCTGCACTGCCAGAGCGGCAGCGGCCACACGCTGGGCGAGATCACCGAGTACAACGTGGGCACCGAACACTTCTGATCGGGCCAGCGGCTACACTCACGGGGCGGAGCTGGTCTCCGCCCCGTTTTCATTCCAGGAGCCGATTCGGACATGAACGACGCAGTCCCCGCCCGCGCCCGCATGGGCACCGGAACCTTCTTGCTGGCCATCGCGGTGGTGGCGCTGGTCGGCTATTACCTCTGGTCGCGGCCCTCCGCCGCGCCACCGGCGGTAACCGCCGTTGCAACGCCGGACGCGGTCAGCGCCGCGCCACGGGCGCCTGCCACGGCCGATGCCGGCCTGCCTCCCGGCGCGCATGAAGAGGACGGCATCCTGGTCGATGCGCAGGGCCAGCGCATCCTGAACGCCGCGGGGCTACCGCCCGGTCCTCCGCTTCCCCCGGCCAAACCGATCCCGATCAAGGCCGCCCCCGGCGAAATCGTGGGCTACAGCACCGACGCCAAGGGCGTCAGCCATCCCATGCGCGCCGGCGACATCAAGACCGCGGCGAATACGCCGGGGACGTACGCCGTCGTGGACATGTGGGCCAACGGTGGCCCGACCGTGGTGGCGCCGACCCAGGGCCAGCACCTGACCGAGGCCGAAGTGGCCAAGCGCCGCGCCGCCGAAGCGGCACGCGACGCAGCAAGCTCGCGGAAACCCTGAGGGCCACCGGCCGGGCCAGTCGGCCGTGCCGGGGGAAGCTGTTCATCGATGGGTAGGCGCCGGGGCATGGGTGGATCGTGCCTTTTGTGCAACCATACGCGCCTGGCCGGACCGGGCGCGCATTGGCGTCCCTGCGTCGAGCCGCAACCGAGGAGAGAGCTTTGAGCAACTTCAAGACCCTGGCCGTGGCGGGACTTTTCCTTGCCTGTGCCGCGGGCGCGGGCACGGCGCACGCGCAGTCCACCGATGGCTACCACGCGATCCAGGTGTTCCCGATCGCGGTTGATTCGGCGGCATTCACCCAGCGCTTCACCTTCCGCAATCCCGATGCCGCCGCGGCGATCACGCTCGCCGTGAAGTACTTCCCGGGCACCGGCACCTCGCAGGCGACGGCGATCGCCTGTCCCGCGGTCGTGGTCCCGATCAATGGACAGGTGGTGTTCGCGAGCCTGCGCGATCTGTGCCCGACGCTGGCTGCCGGCAGCCAGTACGGCTTCGTCTACACCAATGATTCCAACGCAACGCGCAAGCGGCCCTACGCCGCCTACTCGCGGGTGAGCAATGCCCAGGGCATCGGCTTCTCCGTCGAAGGCTTCCCGGCGCATACCTTCACCTCGGCCGACGGCGTGGTCACCGGCGTGCGCCGGATCGCAGCCTCGGCCGGCGCGCCGGCGTACCAGACCAATTGCTTCGTCGGCAAGATGAACGACGTCAATCCGGGCGTGCTGGTGACCAGCCAGGTGTTGGTGACGGTGCGTGACAGCGCCGGCAATACCCTCGGCGCGACGACGACCTTCGACGTGGTCCCGGGCACCCTGACCCGCCTGCTCGACGTGTTCGGCGCGGTCGGTGCGCCGGCCGGCAACTACAACGACGCCCGCGTCAGCTTCGAGGAAAGCGGTACCGGGGAGCCTGGCATCATCAGCTTCTGCACGGTCCAGGACAACACCAGCTTCGGTGCGGATTTCCGCGTGTCCAAGCAGGAGCGGGGCTTCAGCCAGATCGCCCTGACCCAGACGCCGGCCGCGCAGGACGAGCATGTGCTGCGCGACTCCACCATCGGCAGCGACGTGCCCATGAGCGGCATCGCCGGTGGCCGTCCCTTCACCATCCCGGCAGCGGCCACGGGTTCGAACACGCACGTGGTGTACTTCCGCCATCCCGACTACGTGCAATGCGAGATCATCGACCCGGCCACCAGCGTGCGTGCGCTGCTGGCCTACGGGCTGGAGATGCGCATGTTCGGTCCGGACGGGGTCCTGATCGCCGGCGGCAACGACGTCACCGGCTTCGACTCGGTGTACCTGGGTGACAAGGCCCAGCGCAACAGCGGCGCCAACACGCGTTACACGATCGAGGTCGAGTCCACCGGCGCGAACAACAACGCCAAGCCCTACAAGCTGCATTGCATCAGCGGCAGCGGCCACAGCGACGGCGACATCCTGCGCTACCAGGAAGCGATCGACCGGTTCTGACCGGCCCGGCCAAGCCCCGAAGGCGCCCTCTCCGGAGGGCGCTTTTTTTTTGCGCGGTGCATCGCGCTTCGAACCGGCGGTTCCGGGCCCGCGGCCCGGCGGATGCCCGGACTGTGACCGACGGCATGCCGGATGGGGGCCAATGGGTGCTCGCGTCGCCGGTTCTATGCAACCATTGCGGTCCCCCAGCGCGCCAAACCCGGAGTTCACGTGAACGCGATCAAGACCCTCGGCATCCTCGGCGGCTGCCTCGTCGCGGCCCTTGCCTGCGGTCGGGCCTCGGCCCAGACCACGGACGGCTACCACTCCATCCAGATCTTCCCGGTGGTGGTCGATACCGCCTCGTTTGCGCAGCGCTTCAGCTTCCGCAACCCGAATCCCTCCCCGGTGACCATCACGCCGAAGTACTTCCCGGCGAACGGCACCACGGCCACGATCCTCACCTGCCCGGACATCGTCATCGCGGCGGGCAAGACGGCGACCGTCACCAGCCTGCGCACGATGTGCCCCGCGCTGCCGACGGGCAGCCAGTTCGGCTTCCTGTACACCAGCGAGACCACGGCCAACAACCTGCCGTACGCCGGCTTTTCCCGGGTGGCCAACCCGCAGGGCAACGGCTTCGCGGTCGAGGCATTCCCGGCGCATACCTTCACCTCCGCCGACAGCGTTGTGAATGGCATCCGCCGCCTCGCCGCCGCCGCCGGCCAGCCGACCTTCCAGACCAACTGCTTCGTCGGCAACCTCAATGACGTCACGCCGGCCGGCTCCCCGGTCAGCACCCCGATCCACTACACGCTGTATGACAGCGCGGGCAACACCATCGGCACCGGCGGCGACCTCTCCCTGGTCCCGGGCCAGGTGGTCCGCCTGCTGGATGTGTTCGCCACCGGCGGCGCGCCCGCCGGCGACTTCAACGATGCGTCGGTGAAGTTCGAGGAACTGGGTCCCGACGAGCCGGCCCTGATGGCGTTTTGCACCGTGCAGGACAACACCAGCTTCGGCGCGGACTTCCGCGTTGCCAAGCAGGAACTCGGCGCCGGCGGCCAGGCCTTCCCGGGTGACGTGATCGGTTCGCAGGACAACCATGTCACCCGCAATACCCTGACCACGGTGGACTCGGTCGGCCGCAGCTTCACCATCGCAGCCGGCGCCAACGTCAACACGCACATGGTCTATTTCCGCCACCCCGACTACGTGCAGTGCGAAATCATCGACCCGGGCACCAACGTGCGCGCGCTCGCCGCCTACGGCCTGGAGATCCGCATGCTCGACCAGGACGGGCTGGTGGTGGCCGGCGGCAACAACATCACCGGCTTCCCCGAGATCTACCTTGGTGACAAGACCGATCGCAATGGCGGCTCCAATACCCGTTACCGCATCGAGGTCGAGGACTCCGGCGTCAACTCCGCCGCCAGCCGCTCGTACAAGCTGCACTGCCAGAGCGGCAGCGGCCATACGCTGGGCGACCTGATCAAGTACCAGGTGGCCGGCGACCTGTTCTAAACCGGCACCCGCCTTTGCCGGACGGCCCCCTGCTCAGCGCAGGCGCCGGATCGTGTAGTCGTGCAGCGAGGTCCCCGCCCCGGCGGGGACCATGACCCGCACCTCGAGGTCGCGCGCGCCGGGCGCGGGCACGCTGAAGGGAAACGAAGCGAACACGCCATCGGCCCCCGCCGCGTGCGCAACGCTGGCGGCCAGCAACTGCGCGCCGCCCGCCATCGCCACGTCGATTTGCACGCCCGCCTCGGCGCGCGCCCCGCGCAGTTGCAACTGGTAGTCGCCCGGCGGCAGCACGGCATAGGGTCCATAGGCGAGGTAGCCGGCGCGCCCGTCGGCGACCAGTCCGCGGCCAGGCTGGCGCCGACCGACCTGGGACAGCACCCGCGCGTCCTGGCCGACATGCACGCTCAGTCGGCGGCCGGGCGTGAAGTCCACGGCATCAAGCCGGTAGATCCGCACCGGTGCATCCATCACCCGGCCATAGGCGGAGGGCGGCCAGGCGCCGCGCAGGAAGCCGTCGGCGCGCAGGCGCACCGAGCCGACCGGCGAAAATCCGGGCGGCGCGCGCGCCGCGCCGGTGGCCAGGTAGACCTGGTCGTAGGCCCTGGCGACGCCCTCGAGGAAGCCGATGTCGCCCAGGGCCGAGCCGCCGGCCGTGACCACGTTGCGCCCGAAGGTGTAGGCCAGGGTGGTCTTGATTTCCTTCGGCTCGAAGCCCTGGCCCGGGCTGCCGTCCACCAGCAGGACATCGCCGTCGCCGGCGACGGCGGCGAGCCGCCCGATGCTCTCGAACGCGCCCGCATTGTCCACTCGCCCCAGTTGCGCGGACGACAGCACGGTCGCGTACACGCCCGAGGCCAGCAGCGTGGCGCCGAGCACGCGTCGCGCCGGCGCGCTGTCGAGCCAGGACAGGCAGCAAGTGGTGAACAGCAACGCGTACGGCACCAGTTCGCTGGCCAGGTAGCGCGCGTAGTAGGGCTGGTAGGGCACCGTCCAGTTCAACAGCGCGGCGTAGACGATGAAGCACAGCACGAAGGGCAGCAACAGGCGCGCGCCGGGCGCCGCCCAGCGGCGCTGCGCCAGCAGCACGTAGGCGATCGCCACCAGGGGGCACAGGTAGACGGCTGCGACGACCAGGCTGCCGTGGGCGATCCCGGACCAGCCGCCGCCTGCGACGCCGGGGAATTGCTGCAGCCACGCATCGTGCAGGTAACGCGTGCCGAAGCCGAGCTGCCACAGCTTCCATCCGCCCAGCGCGAGCACGAGCAACAAGGCCGGTCCGAGCAGCGCTTCCCCGCGCAGGACCAGTCCACGCAGGCGGCCGACGCTGGCGCCGTTTCCGGGCAGGCGGGAGAGCAGGAGCGACGCGACGGCAGCGGCGCCGGCGATCGCCAGGAGCACCGCCGGCCAGCGCGGCCCGGCCGCGAGCGCGAAGCTCTGTTCGTACACCTTCAACGAATACGGCCGCGAAAACGCCAGGCCATAGGCGATCGACGCGGCATACAGTGCCATCGTCGCGTAGGCCCAGCGGCTGATCGCGCGCACGCGTTCGACATCGGCATCGAACAGGCGCGGCAGCCAGGCCAGGGCGCACAGGATCGGCAGGTACATGAAACCCGACAGCCGGGTCAGGAACAGGCAGGCGAAGGCGGCTGCGGACAGCCAGAGCCAGCGCGCGCGCCGCGCGCCCGGCGCCGATTGCGCGTAGCGCGCCAACCACGCGAAGCCGGCCAGGGAAAACGCCAGGGTCGGGATTTCGGTGAGCGGGAACTTGGAGAAGAACGCCAGCAGGGGATTGACCGCGAACAGCAGGGCGGCGGCGAGCCCCACGCGCTCGCTACCGCTGATCGCGATCGCCAGGCGCTGGAAGAACAGCACCGATAGCAACGACAAGAAGCTCAGTCCGTACGCCGCCGCGCCGACGCCGAACAGTCCGCCGAAGATCGCCAGCCAGACCGGGAACAGGTGGTAGAACTGGAACACGAAGGTCGGGTTCCTGCCGGGCAGCGTGTACACGCCCGGAAGGAAGGGGTCGGTGTAGTTGTCGACGATGTAGGACGCGCGCGCCGTGCCGGCGGCAAGCCGCGCCCAGGCCGGATCGTCCACGGCAATGCCATGGCTGTGCACCAGGTGCGCGGCGACATTGGTGTACACGCCCTGATCCTGGCCGCCCTGCACATAGGGAAAGGGCACGAGCCGGAACAGCAGCGCCAGCAACAGGACGGGGAGCAGGTGGCGCCAGCGCAGCGCGGGCGCGCCGGCGTCGGGCACGCGCCCCGGGCCGCGCCCTGCCTCGCCCGCCTGCACCGCCGCATGGAAGAGCAGCGTGGCAAGCAGGCCGAGCAGCACGGCCGACACCGCGACGAATCGGCCGGCCAGGGCGAGGCCAAGCCCGGACAGGCCGGTGGCTGCCACGAAGACAGTCAGGCGTTCGAGCCAGGCGTCAATGCCGGCGTCCCCGCCAGCCAAGGCGCCGACGGCTTGCCCGGCTTCCCCGGGCGCGTGCTGGCTCACGGCCGCGAACGGATCTCGTAGCCCGACACCGTCACCCGCGATTTTTCGACGACGCGCACGCGTACTTCGATATCGTTCGCCGCCGTGGCAAGTTCGAACGGCAGCAGCGCGAGCGCGCCGCCGGCCGCGGGATCGAGCAGCGCCGCCGGTTCCAGCTCGCGCGCGGCGACCACGGTGGCGCCCTTGTCGCGGGCGATGTCCACGTGCAGGGGACCGGCATGGCCCGTCTGCACGATGCCCTGGATCGCCACCTCGTACTTGCCGGCATCGAGGTGCGCATACGGGCCGAACACCAGCCAGCCGGCGCGACCGTCGGCGACGAGGCCGAGGCCGGGCGTGCGCACGCCTACCTGGCTGCCGATGCCCGGATCGTCGATGGTCCAGGACTTGGCCATCGCCGCGCTGGGCGCAGCCGCGGCACGGGGTGCGGCAGCAGCAGCCGGACCGGCCGGCGCTTGCGTCGCGGCATCCTCGTCGGTCACCGGCGTGGCGGGCGCGACGTTGGCTGGTCGTTCGCCGCAACCGGCAACGCACAGGCAGAAGGCCAGCGCGAACAGGCGCGGGGCACGGGGGCGGCGATCGGGCATGTCGGGATTCCGGTGAGAGGCGTCGAAAGTATAGAACGCGCACGGAGGCGGCCCGCAGGCCATCGGCGCGCGCAGTCAGTGGGTGGAGTCGATCCGGTGCAGTTCGATTGCGTCGAGGGCAAGGCTTGCCGTGTCCGAGACCCAGAGCCGTACCTCCAGGTCCGTGGCATCGGCATCCAGCGACAGCAAGGCCGACGCGAGCTGGCCCTGGCCGCCGGCGCCCGGATCGAGGTCCTGGTGCGCCAGCCGGACGCGGCCCTGGTCGACGACCACGTCGCACCAGGCCTGGCCGTCGCCCGCCCAGGCGCCGCGCAGTTCCAGCCGATAGCGGCCCGCTGGCAACCTGGCGTATGGCCCGTAGGAAAGGAAGCCGGCGTGGCCATTGCTGCGCCAGGATTCGCGCTCGCGCTGCCCGACCTGGTGCGAGAGCCGGGGATCGTTGGCGGGAAAGAGATGGCGCGGACCGGGAAGCCACTGCGCATCCCATTGGCCATCCAGCACCAGGGCCAGCAGTTCGCCCGCGCTCTTGGCCCAGTCCAGCAAGCGCACGCCCGACGATTGCGGGGCCGCGCCGTGGCGATGCAGGTCCAGCCAGGCCTGGATGGACGCCGCCAGGTCGCCGGCCGCGTGGCCGGAAAACCAGTGTGCGTGCGCGCCTGCGACTTCGCGGAACACCGGCAGGTCGCGGGCGATCACCGGCAGCCCGTGGCGCGCGGCCTCGATGATCGGAAGCCCGAAGCCTTCGCCCTCGGACGCCGTGAGCAGGGCGGCGCTGCCGGCGTAGAGCGCGCGCAGCTCCGCGTCACTGGCCGCGTCGAGCCAGTGCAGGCGGCGGCCATGCTCGGGATGTGCGCGCAGTCCCGCGGCGAATTCCTCCATCAGCCAGCCCGGCTTGCCGACGATGGCGAGGTTCGCGTCGCCGCCATCCGCCCACACCTGTTCGAAGGCCGCGAGCGCCTGCGCATAGCCCTTGCGCGGCTCCAGCGTGCCGACCATCAGGATGGTGGGCGCGCTCGACAGCCACGCCGGCGCGGCCGCAGATGCGGGCGCAGCCGCGTCGGACGCCTGCGGGTCAAGGTCGGCGCCCAGGTGGAAGTGGCCGATGTGCAGCGGGCGCAACCGCGGCGGACGCGCCTGGTCGCACCACTCCAGCAACTGGTCGGCTACCGCGCGCGAAATGCAGCACAGCCCGTCGGCAAGCCGCCCGATCGCCGGGTACCAGCGTTCGAAATGCGGCAGGGCGCCGGGATTGACCACGTCGGGCCGCAGCAAGGGGATCAGGTCGTAGACGACGAAATACAGGGCCACGCCCCGCGCGCGCCAGCGTTCGAACTGCGCCTGCTGTCCGGGAACGATGTGCGCGGACAGGTCGAGCCCGAGGAAGACGTCGCCGGGGCGCGGATCGGCCACCGTGTCGGCAGGCGCCGCACCGTCGCGCCCGAGCAGGCGGTGCACGAAGCCGCGCGCGAGGCGCCAGGCGCCGCCATCGAAGTACAACGGTGTCACGTCCAGGCCGGGCGGCGGCGTAGCCAGCAGCTCGCGCAGGATGTTGCGCACTACGCGCTGGATGCCGGTGCGCGCGTCGTGGCTGGCGAGGTTCGATACGTCCACCAGCAATTGCCGGCCGCGGCCGGGCGGCGGGGCGTTGGCCGACTGTGCCGCGGCCAGCCGGCGCGGCATGTCGCGGCCCGCATCGCGGCTGGCATCGCGGCCGGCGACCAGGCGCGATAGTGCACGCGACTGCTGGCGCAGCATGCGCAGCCGCGCCGCATCGGCGGCAGTCGCATCGGCGGCAGTCGCATCGGCGGCCGTCGCATCGGCGACAGTCTCGTCGGCGGCCGCTGCACTGGCGGCAGTCGCATCGCGCGCAGCCACGTCGTCGCGCGCGCGGGCAGCAGCCTTGTCTGGCCCGGCATGCCAGCGCGCGATCGCATCCAGGGCGCGCGTCGCGCTGGTCTCCCAGGAAAACAGGCGCACGCGTTCGTCGCCATGGGCAAGCAGCCGCGCGCGCAGCGCACCGTCGCCAAGCGCGTCCGCGATCTTCGCCGACATGGCCGAGTCCGACAGCGGGTCGAACATCGCTTCCGGATAACCGATCACTTCCGGCAGGCTGCTGGCGTCGGCCCCGATCACCGGCGCGCCGCAGGCCATCGCTTCAAGCGCTGGCAGGCCGAAGCCCTCGCAGCGTGACGGGAAGACATACAGCTCGCAGGCGTTGTACATCGCCACCAGGTCGGCATCCGGCACGAAGCCGACGAAGCGCACGTCGCCGGCGTCCAGGCCCTGCGCCCGCACCAGTGCATCGAGCTCGGCGCGGATCGGCGCCGGCGGCTCGCCCACCACCACGAGTTGGCGCGACCTGCGCAGCGCCCCGGGCAGCGCGGCCCAGGCGCGGACCAGCCCGGCGACGTTCTTGCGCGGGTCGAAGCCGCCCGTGTACATCGTGAATGGCCGCCACAGCGCATGCCGCGCGCGCAACGCGGCATCGCGCGCAGGTTCGGCGGGAAGCCGGCGGAACACCGGGTCGCAGGCGCCGGAGATGTTCGCCACACGGTCCGCCGGCAGACCCAGCAGGTCGATGCCCTGGCGCCGGCTGAAATCGGAGATCGCCAGGCAAAGGTCGGCGCGACGCAGGTCCTCGAGCTTGCGCTCGTACCAGCGCCGGGTCGGCGGGTCCTGCAGGTACTGCGCCTGCATGGCCAGCGGGATCAGGTCATAGAGCGTCACCGCCGTGGGCAGCGCGGGTGCGCTGCCATGGCCGATGGACGTGGCGACGGCGTCGTCCCAGCCTTCGAACAGCGAACTGACATGGACCAGGTCGGGCCGCAGCCCGCGCAGGAAATCCTCGCGCAGCAATTCGGCGATGCGGTTGCGCCAGGGATCGGGCGCCAGGTGTTCGACCGCGGGGAAGGGGTTGTCCCAGACCACGATGCGATCCTGCGGCAGGAGTGCATCGAAGCCCGCGCGGATCTCCTCGATCGCGTCCGGCAGCCCGCCATTGAGGGCGATCCAGAATTCGTGCCCGCGGTCCTGGCGCAGCATCGCCTCGGCCAGGCTGCGCGAGTAGCGGCCGATGCCGCGGAAGCGGCTGCCGGCGCTCTGGCAGGCCTGCAGGTCGATGACGATGCGCATGGCTCAGTCCGCGCCGCGCGCGTCGGTCGGTTCGACCACCGGCGCCAGCGCGAGGATCCGCTCTGCGTCCTCGCTGAGCGGCAAGGGCGGCAGCGACGGCGTCGCGTCAGCCGCGGGCGGCGGACCATAGAGGCGGCGCTTGACCCGCGCCGCGAGGCCGGGGAACGGGCGCAGCGCCAGGGCCGCCGCGGTACGCGCGAACGGCCGCCGGGCCAGTGCGCGGGCCAGGCCCGAGGCGCGCGCAACGACACCGGCCAGCAGCGCGTTCGCGCCGCGCAGGGGTGCGGTCAGGCGCCAGGACCGGCTGGCGAGGATGCGCGCCTGTTCGCCGCGCAGGCCATCGATCAGGCCGACGTGGCGCAGCAATTCGCCGTGGGCGGCGGCATGGGCATCGGTCGAGGCACGCAACGACGCCTCCAGGTCGGGCACCCGGCGCGCGAGCACAGCCAGGTCGCGCTCAAGCTGGGCGATCCGCAGGGCGCGGACCTGCAGTTCGACGGACTGCGTGTCGAGCATGGCGGACTGGGTGTCGAGCAAGGCGGACTGGGTGTCGAGCTTGGCGGCCTGCGTGTCGAGCTTGGCAGACTGGGTGTCGAGCTTGGCGGCCTGCGTGTCAAGCAAGGCGGCCTGCGTGCCGAGTGTTGCGGCCTGGGTGGCGAGCATTGCGGCTTGCGCGCCGATCTCGGCGGCGCGGGCGCGCTCGCGCGCCCCGCTCTCCGCCAGCGCGGCCTGCAATGCCGCCGCCTCGCGGTGCATCCGGTCCAGTTCATTGCCCAGGTCCGCCGCGCGCCGCGCGGCTTCGGCCGCCTGCACCTGCAGCGCCTGTTCGCGGCCGGCAGCATGGCCCAGCTCGCCGCGCAGTCGCCCGGCGGCCTCGGCCTGCGCGGTCCAGCGTCCGTGCCAGTCGGCCAGTTCGGCATCCTTGTCGTCGATGCGTGCGACCAGGGCCAGGATTTCCGCGGCACGTCGCTGCGAAAGCGCGTCCACCGCGGCCAGCCGCCCTTCGATCTCCGCCGCCAGGTCCACCTGCTCGCGGCGCACGAAATCGTCCAGCACGGTCGGCGGACCGAAGCGCGATGCCAGTGCGGCGTGCTCGTCGGCCAGGTAATAGCGGTTGATGCCGTCGCCATAGGCAAAGCCATAGCCGCGATCGAGCAGCAGCGCCTCCCACTGGTCGTGGCGGGAGACGCGGGAATTGGGCTCGGTGGCCTCCACCAGCACGACCCAGGGGCGTAGTCGCTGCAGCGAGATGCCACGCAACACGTCGGCCTCCGCGCCTTCGACGTCGATCTTGAGGAAGTGCGCTTCGCGCAGGCGTGCGTCGGCGCAGATCGCATCCAGGGTGCGCACGCGCACCTCGCGCTCGTGCAGGCTGAAGCCGGCGGCCCGGTGCCGCGCGGCGAACTCCGCGCTGGCGGTGGACAGGCCGCTGTCGGCCACCTCGAAGAAGTGCAGCCTGCCCTCGCCCGCACCGGCGGCAACCCCGACGTTGACGTCCGCCGGCCGTGCCTGCGCGAGCAGGGCATGCCAGTGCGCCACTGGCTCGATGTTGATGCCGCGCCAGCCGCGCTCGTAGAAGGCGCAGGTCACCGAGTCCATGCGCGGGTCCTGGGCACCGACGTCGATGTACGCGCCGACGGGGACGTCGGCCAGCACGCGGGCAAGCACCACGTCCTCGTAGTTCTGCGCGTAGGACACCCAGGTCACGGCGCGATCCGGGTCATGCGGCCGGCGTCTCGATACGCGGCGGCACCCAGGCAGTCCCCACGAACATGGGCTTGTCCAGGTTGGCGACAGTGAACACCAGGGCCAGGTCGCGCCATTCGTAATTGCGCTCGAGGTGGGTGTCGCTGCTCACCAGTGCGGTGGACACGGAATACGTGCCCGGCCCGAGGTTCATCGGGAAGCGGATGCGGAAATCCAGGCGCGATCCCGCCACCTGCGGGCCCAGCGCCTGGCCGGTATGGTGCGTGTTGGTGCCGTACACCGCCTGGCCCAGGCGATCCTTGATCATGTAGCCCAGCACCAGTCGCGGCAGCGGGGCCAGCACGCGCACGCCCACCCGCAGTTCCACGTCGTCGCCGACGTTGACGAACTCCACCGGCTGGCCGCCCACGTCGCACAGCGCCAGTTCCTCGACCGTCGCCTCGCCGGTGCCGGACACCGTGCGCGCGCGGCCATCGTCGGCGCGGGTGACGGTGACCGTGGAGTTTTCGCGCGCGGCGATCAGCGCGTTGTACAGGTCCATCACTTCCTCGACCGCGCCATCCTTCACCAGCCGCCCGTCCTCGAGCAACAGCGCGCGGTCGCACAGCTGCTGCACCGCCGAGCGGTCGTGCGAGACGATCAGCAGGGCGGTGCCCTGCTCGCGGAATTCACGGATGCGCGCGAAGCTCTTGTGCTGGAAGTAGGCGTCGCCCACCGACAGTGCCTCGTCCACGATCAGCAGGTCCGGGCGCACCGCGGTGGCGATGGCGAAGGCGATGCGCATGTTCATGCCGCTGGAATAGGTACGCACGGGCTGGTCGAAGTAGTCGCCGACTTCGGCGAAGGCCTCGACGGCCGGCAGCATGGCTTCGATCTCGCCCCCATGGTGGCCCATCAGGCCGGCGGCGTGCCGGCAGTTATCGCGCCCGCTCAGTTCCGGGTCGAAACCCATGCCCAGCTCGAGGATGGCCGACACCCGCCCGGCCACGGCGACGCGGCCTTCGTTGGCGCGCGCCGTGCCGGTCACAAGTTTCAGCAGCGTGCTCTTGCCCGCGCCGTTCTGGCCGACGATGCCCAGCGCTTCGCCTGGGGCGACGCGGAAACTCACGTGGCGCAGCGCCCAGTGCTCGGACTGCGCGCGCACGGGCGCGCCGAGCCAGCCAAGGACGCGCTGCCATTCGGCGCGATAGGCGCGATAGACCTTGCCAAGGTCCTCGGCAACCAGAAGGGGCGCGCTCACAGGACGTCCACCATGTCGGGGGCCGAGCGCCGGAACAGCGCGAACGCGGCGACCAGCAGCACGGCCGCGACGATCACCGTATAGGCCAGGCCACTGCCCGGAAAGGGCGAATGTCCATACAGGATCACCTGCTGGTAGGCGCGCACCAGCGGCGCCAGGGGGTTGAGCGCCAGCCAGCCCGCATAGCGCGCCGGCACGATGTCCGGCATGTAGACGATCGGCGTCAGCCAGAACAGCAACTGCAGCACGATGGTCATCACCTGCCCGACGTCGCGCACGAACACGTTGACCACGCCCAGCAGCAGGCCCAGCCCCAGCGCCAGCGCGGTCGTGACTAGGGTCAGCAACGGCAACCAGGCGAAGGCGAGCGAGGGCGGATGCCCCATCAACGCGAAGATCGCCACCATGGCAAGGAACAGCAGCAGGTTGTTGAGCAGGGACGCCCCGACCGCGATGATCGGAAGGCAGATCCGCGGGAAGGCGATTTTCTTCAGCAGGGCGGCATTGCCCACGAAGATGCCGAGGCAGCGCGTGGTGATCTCCAGGAACAGGGCCCACGCCATCGAGCCGGCCATCAGGTAGATCGCGTAGGCATGCTTGCTGGTGGTACCCGGCAGGCGCGCGGCAAGGACCTCGGACAGGACCAGGCTGAAGATCGCCACCTGCGCCAGCGGCTGCAACACCACCCAGGCGGCGCCAAGCTGGCTGCGCGCGACCCGGGCGCGCAGGTCGTTGCGCACCGAGGACACGATGAAGAACCGGTAGCGCCAGACTGCGCGCAACAACTCGATCACGGCATTCCAGGCGCCGACTGCCCGACGGCGTCGATCGTCAGCAGCAGCGCGCGCGCGCTGTCGCGCCAGGTGCGTGCGGCGACCACCTCGGGGACGGCGATGCCGCCGGTCTCCCAGCGCCGCAACCAGTCCTCGATCGCCGCCTGCAACTCGGCGGGCGACTCGCCGCTGAAGTAGTCCACCCCGGCGCCGCCGACTTCGTGGAAGACGGGCAGGTCACGCGCCAGGACGGGCAGGCCGTGCGCCGCGGCTTCGACCAGGGGCAGGCCGAATCCTTCGCCCCGCGATGGCGCGAGCAGGGCCGTGCTCTCCCGGTAGGCGGCGGCCAGGTCGGCATCGTCGGCGGCATCGATCCACAGCAGGCGCTTGCCGCATTCGGGGTGGCTGCGCAACCGGTTCGCGAGGTCCCCGAGGCCCCAGCCGTAGCGCCCGGCGATCAGCAACTGCGCCTGGCTGCCCCGGGCCCACAGCCCCTCGAAGGCCGCCAGGGCCTGGGCATGCCCCTTGCGCGGCTCGATGGTGCCGACCACGACGAAGCGCGGCTGGTCGGTTGCCAGCAGGGGCAGGCGGCGCACCGGCAACAGCCAGCCCTCGAGGTCGGCGCCAAGCCCGAAACTGCGGATCTCCGGATGGCGTGGGCCACCGCGGGCCAGGCTGCGGTCACGGACTTCGCCGGCCACGGTGCGCGAAATGCACAGCGCCTGGTCGGCAACCTCGAGCACCAGGTCGAGCCAGGACTCGAAGCGCGCGGGCACGCCGTCGGGGAACCATTGGGGATTGCTCAGCGGCAACAGGTCGTAGACCACGACGCTGATGCGTACGCCGCGGGAGCGCAATTCTCGCCAGGCTGCCGATGCCTCGGGCACGCGGTCGCGGATCAGGTCCAGGGCCAGCAGGCGGTCGCCTGGCCCGGCAAGGACAGGCGTGTCATCGCCTGCGTCGTCTGCATCCATGCCCAGCATGCGGGCCAGGAAGGCGCGGGCGTGGACATAGCCACCCGTGGCGGCCAGGCGCACCGGCTCCGTGCGCATGCCGGACGAAGGCGCGAGCAGGAGTTCGACCAGCAGGCGGCGGACGACGCGCTGGATCCCGGCCCCGTGGTCGACCAGCGCCAGTTCCGTCACGTCCACCAACAGCCGTGGTCCCGGGCCGGCGTCGGTGGCGCGGCGCGAGGTGGGTACCTCCACGCCCGCGCGCTGCATCAACAACCGGGTGGGATCGGCAAGTACCCGACCCTTGCCGGGGATCGCCGGCTCCAGCGGCGGCGGGCCGGGCGGCGCGGGGCGCAGCCAGGCGCGCAATGCGCGCAGGGACGCGGTGAGCCGCCAGCTGCGGCTGCGCTTGATGGCAGCAAGCTCGGCGAGCAGGTCGCCGTTGCGCTGCTGCTGCGCCTGCAGGGCGAGCAGGGCCAGCGCAAGCCGTCGGGCAACTTCGCCCGATGCTTCCTCGCTCACTCCGGTCCGCCGTTCCACGTCCTGCATGGGGGCTCGCGATGCATGGGGAACAGCGAACGGCAGCCGGCCGCGGATGCCTGGTTGGAGCGGGTGAAGGGAATCGAACCCTCGTCAGTTGCTTGGGAAGCAACAGCTCTACCATTGAGCTACACCCGCCGGTGGCAGGATTATGGCCCCGGCCCCGGGTTGCCGCAACGCGATATCCTGCGTCGATGAAAGTGATCGTCAACGGCAATCCGCGCGACCTGCCCGCGCCGCAGACCGTCGCCAGCCTGCTCGCCGCCGAAGGCCAGGCCGGGCGTCGGGTCGCGGTCGAGGTCAACCTCGAGATCGTCCCGCGCAGCCGCCACGCCGACCACGCGCTTGCAGAGGGCGACCGCGTCGAGATCATCCAGGCGATCGGCGGAGGCTGATCGGCCGCGCTTGCGGCATGGACGGTTTGTTGCAAGCTCGCCCTGCTGCGCGCAGCGCAGCCCCACGCAAAACCTTGGGTCCAACCCCCAATCCGCGCCATAATTGCCCCATGCAGTCCCCCGCCCCAAACTCCGACCCGCTGATCATCGCGGGCAAGTCCTATCGTTCGCGCCTGTTGACCGGCACCGGAAAGTTCAGCGACTTCGAGCAGACCCGCCTGGCCACCGAGGCCGCGGGCGCACAGATCGTCACCGTCGCGCTGCGCCGCATGAACCTGGGCCAGGACCCGGGGGCGCCGAACCTGCTCGAGATCCTGCCGCCCGACCGCTACACCATCCTGCCCAACACCGCCGGCTGCTACACCGCCGACGACGCCGTGCGCACCTGCCGGCTGGCGCGCGAACTGCTCGACGGCCACAAGCTGGTGAAACTCGAAGTGCTGGGTGATCCCAAGACCCTGTATCCGGATGTCGTGCAGACCCTGCAGGCCGCCGAGATCCTGGTGGCCGAAGGCTTCGACGTGATGGTCTACACGTCCGATGACCCGATCCTTGCGCGCCGCCTGGAAGCGATCGGCTGCGTCGCGGTCATGCCCCTGGCGGCACCGATTGGCTCCGGGCTGGGCGTGCAGAACCGCTGGAACCTGCTGGAGATCGTCGAGAACGCAAAGGTGCCCGTGCTGGTGGACGCCGGCGTCGGCACCGCTTCCGATGCCGCGATCGCGATGGAGCTGGGTTGCGATGGCGTGCTGATGAACACCGCGATCGCCGGCGCGAAGGACCCGATCATGATGGCCGGCGCGATGCGCAAGGCCGTGGAAGCGGGGCGCGAGGCCTTCCTGGCCGGGCGGATCCCGCGGCGGCGCCACGCCAATGCGTCCTCGCCCGCGGACGGATTGTTCTTCTGAGCGGCATGCACGCCGACCGGCCTACAGACGGCGCGCCGGTCCGGCGTCCGATCCGGAGCTTCGTGCTGCGCCAGGGACGGATGACGGAAGCGCAGCGGCGCGCGTTTGCGCTGCACTGGCCGGTGTACGGGCTGGAGCATGCCGGTGCGGTCCGCGATTTCGACGCGGTGTTCGCGCGGCAAGCCGGGCGCGTGTTTGAAATTGGCTTCGGCAATGGCGAGCAACTGGAATTCGCCGCGCGCAACGAGCCGGCCCGCGATTTCATCGGCGTCGAAGTCCACGGCCCCGGCGTCGGCCGGTTGCTCAACGCACTCGCCGATGGCGAACTGCGCAACGTGCGCGTCTACCAGCACGACGCGGTCGAGGTCCTGCGGGACGAAGTCGCCGACGGGGCGCTGGATGAGATCCGGATCTATTTCCCCGATCCCTGGCACAAGTCCAGGCACAACAAGCGGCGCATGGTGCAGCCGGCCTTCGTCGCGATGGCCTGCAACAAGCTGCGCAGCGGTGGCCTGCTGCACTTGGCCACCGACTGGGCGCCCTACGCCGGGCATATGTGGGACGTGCTCGAGCCCGAGCCCCGCCTGCGCAACCTGGCCGGCCCGCGCGGTGCGGTGCCGCGGCCCGACTGGCGGCGCCAGACCCATTTCGAGACGCGGGGCCTGAAGCTCGGCCACGGTACCTGGGACCTGCTCTACCGCCGCGAATGACCAGCCACCTCGACATCGGCACCGACCTGACCTTCACCCGCGACATGGCGCTGGTGCTCGGCCTGGTGGTCTTCACGATGGCGATGTTCATGTTCGAGCGCATCCGCAGCGATGCCACCGCGCTGGTGGTGCTGGTCGCGCTGGGCGTCACCCGCCTGGTGCCGGGCAACGAACTGTTCGCCGGCTTCTCGGGCAACGCGGTGATCTCGATCATCGCCACCATGATCCTGGGCGCGGGCCTTGACCACACCGGCGCCCTGCATCGCCTGGCCTCGTGGTTGTTGCGGCGCTCGAAAGGCGTCGAGGACCGGCTGGTGTTGTGGACCTCGGCCGTGGCGGGACTGATGTCGGGCTTCATGCAGAATCCCTCGGTCACCGCGCTGTTCCTGCCGGTCGCCTCGCGCCTGTCCGCGCGCACCGGCGTCAGCCTGTCGCGCCTGCTGCTGCCGCTGGCGGCGGCGATCGTCATGGGCGGCGGCCTGACCATGGTCGGCAACTCGCCCCTGCTCCTGCTCAACGACCTGGTGCTGTCGGCCAACCGCAACTTGCCGTCCGGCGCCGCCACCCTCACCGCCTTCCCGATGTTCCGGCCGCTGCCGATCGGCCTCGCCCTGCTGGTCGCCAGCCTGCTGTACTACCGCTACCCCGGCCGCAAGTGGCTGCGCGACACCGAGGAAGGCAAGGACCCGGTGACGCCGGGCCGCACCGAGAGTTACTTCGCCCAGGCCTATGGCATCGAGGGCGAGGTGTACGAGCTCACGGTCGGCGCCGAAAGCCCGCTGGTCGGCATGTCCATCGGCGAGGCGGAAGCACAGCGCGAGGCGCCGGTGTTCCTGGCACTGCTCACCGGCAGCGAGGCGCGCCTGGCGCCACCCGCCGACGCGATGCTCTGGGTCGGCAGCGTGATCGGCGTGATGGGCGGGCGCGACGCCGTGCAGGCCTACGCGCAGGCGAACCAGCTCAGGCTGTCGGCGCGGCTGCGCAATTTCGCCGACCTGTTCGACCCGGGCCGCGCCGGGATCTCGGAGGCGGTGGTGCCGTCGACCTCGCAATTCATCGGACGCACCCAGGCCCAGCTGCAACTTCGCAAGCGGCATGGCATCAGCGTGCTGGCGATCAACCGCGACAAGAAGGTGTTCCGCGCCGACATCCGCCAGCTTCCCCTGCGCGCCGGCGACATGCTGGTCTTCCACAGCATCTGGACCGACCTGGCGCAGGCGGGCGCGAGCCGCGACTTCGTGGTGGTCACCGACTACCCCAAGCAGGAACAGCGGCCGCACAAGCTGCGCTGGGCGATCGGGATCTTCGTCACCGCCATGGCGCTGGCGCTGAGCACGCTGTTGCCGGTGCCGCTGGCACTGATGGGCGGCGCCGCGGCGATGATCGCGTCCGGGGTGATCAACATGGACGAGGCCTATGCGGCGGTGAACTGGAAGACCGTCTTCCTGATGGCCTGCCTGATCCCGCTCGGCTATGCGATGGACTCGACCGGCGCCGCCAACTGGGTGGCGCAGAAAACGCTGGAGCATTTCGGCAGCGGCGTGCCGATCTGGATCCTGCAGGCCTCGATCGGCCTGCTCACGATCGCCTTCAGCCTGGTGATCGGCAACGTCGGGGCGACCGTGGTCATGGTGCCGATGGCGATCAACATCGCGCTGGCGGCGGAAGGCAAGCCGCTCGCTTTCGCCATGCTGGTGGCGCTGTCGGCCTCGAACAACTTCCTCAGCCAGTCCAATCCGGTGCTGTCCATGATCGTCGGCCCGGCCGGTTACCGGCCGCGCGACCTCTGGCGCACCGGCGCACCGCTGACCCTGTTCTACCTGGCCATCACCCTGGTCGCGGTCAACCTGATGTTCTAGGCGTCGGTGGCATCGGTCGGGTCCGGGAACGCGATGGCCACGAAGCGCAGCCGGCCGCCGCCCGCGTCCTCCGCGGCGACGCGGCGCAGGCTGGCCCCCAGGCAGGGCCCGGACACGCAGCGTCCGTCCTCCAGCCGGAAACTGGCGCCATGGGCGGCGCAAACAAGCCGGTCGCGGTCGATCAGGAACTTGCCGGGCGCGTAGTCCAGTCGCCGGCCCTGGTGCGGGCAGATATTGAGCCAGGCATCCACCTGGATGCCGACACGATGGACGATGATCGACTCGCGTTCGCCACCGATGTGCACATCCAGCGCACTGACATGACCCTCCGGCAAGTCCGCCAGGCGGATTAACGAAGCATTGACACTTTCGTCCGGGGCCATGGCCATACTCCGATTCCCCGGCAGTCTGACACGACCCCCATGCCCCTTTTCGTGCATCGCATTTTCCACTACGCGCCGAGCAAGCCGCGCCACCCGCTGATGCGTTTGGTGATCGGCGCGCTTGGCCTGGTGCTGTTGGCGGTGCTGGTCGCCGGCGGACTGTTCGTCGGCCTTGGCATGCTGTTGTTCGCGGCCACCCGCCGCATGCTGCGCGGTCCGGCGCAGCCGCAGCGCGTCGAGTCCGTGGAGCGGATCATCGACGGCGAATACTCGGTGGTCAGTAAGCCGCGGGCCCAGCTGGGCGCGCGTTGAACCGCGCGATCCACGCGCAGCCCTGAAACGCTAGACTCGGGTTTTCGCCCCCCGAGCTCCCATGCCTGACTTCGTGTTCCCGCCCGCCGCGATCGCCTCGGTGCCCGTTGCGGGATCCAGCGCGCGCTTTCCGGTGCACCGCATCTATTGCGTGGGACGCAACTTCGCCGAGCACGCGCGCGAGATGGGCGCCGAGGTGGAGCGCGGCTCGCCGATGTTCTTCATGAAACCTGCCGATGCCGTGGTGACGGACGGAATCGTTCCCTACCCCAGCGCGACCGAAGACCTGCACCACGAGGTGGAACTGGTGGTCGCGATCGGACGCGACTGCGAGGGCGAGGTGGCGAAGGCGCGGGCCCTGGAGCTTGTGTACGGGTACACCGTGGGCCTCGACCTGACCAGGCGCGACCTGCAGGCGCGCGCCAAGGACAGGCGCCATCCCTGGGACACGGCCAAGGGCTTCGACGCCTCCGCGCCGCTGGCGCCGATCGTGCCGGTGGCGCTTGCCGGGCATGATTTCTCGCGCCGGCTCTGGCTCGAGGTCAACGGGGCGATGCGCCAGCAGGCACCGCTGTCCGACATGATCTTCAGCGTGGCCGACGTCCTGCACGAACTGTCCGTCCTGTTCGCCTTGCGCGCGGGCGACCTGGTGTTCATGGGCACGCCCTCGGGCGTCGCGGCGCTGGCGCGCGGCGACCGCTTCCGTGCCGGCATCGACGGACTCGCCGAATTTTCGGGCCGCATCCTGGACTAGGGGCTGTGGCGTTAGCTTCACCAACCTGAGGGAGGGGTGCCATGGGAATGCTGTCGGAGTTCAGGGAATTCGCGATGAAGGGCAACGTCGTCGACCTGGCGGTCGCCGTGGTGATCGGTGCGGCCTTCGGCAAGATCGTCACCTCGCTGGTGGATGACATCGTCATGCCGGTGGTCGGCAAACTCGTGGGCGGGGTGGACTTCACCACCCTGTCGGTCATGCTCTCGCCTGCGGTGATCGGGCCGGATGGAAAGGAAACCACCGCCGCGGTGCTGCTGCGCTACGGCGCCTTCATCCAGAGCATCGTCAATTTCATGATCATCGCCTTCGCGATCTTCATGGTGGTCAAGGCGATCAACCGCATGCACCGCCCGGCGCCGGCCGCTCCGGCGGCGCCCGCCGCGCCCGCCGAGGACATCGTCCTGCTCACCCAGATCCGCGACGCACTGCGATCGCGCTAAGATTTCGCACCGCCCATCGACCAGGCGCCGGTTCCCCCGGCGCCTGTTTTTTCGCCCGGAGTCCCGCATGCATCCGTCCCGCCGCCTTTCGCTCGTCCTTGCCTGCTGCCTGGGCATCAGCTCCGCACAGGCGGGCACGCCCGCCACGGCCGCCGCGCCCGCATCCGCATCCGCATCCGCATCCGGCGGCACGCTCGATGCGCACAGCCTGGCCAATGCACGCAAGCTGGTGGCGGCGGGGGATGCCGATACCGGCGCCTACGCGATCGTCGAAGGCCTGACCACGGAAATCGGCCCGCGCCTGGCCGGCTCGACCGCCTTCGACCACGCGATGGACTGGGCCGAAGCGCGCTTCAAGTCGCTGGGCTACGACCGGGTCTATCGCGAGCCGGTCAGTTTCCCGCAGTGGGAACGCCACCACGAGACGGCTGAAGTGATCTCTCCCTTCCCGCAGCGCCTGGTGATCACCGCCCTGGGCGGCAGCGTCGGCACAGGCGGCAAGCCGCTCGATGCGGAAGTGGTCGAGTTCGCGACGCTCGATGCATTGAAGGCGGCTCCGGCCGGCTCGCTCGCCGGCAAGATCGCCTTCATTTCCAATCGCATGGAGCGCTTCAAGGATGGCCACGGCTACGGGCCGGCGGTAGCCGCGCGCAGTGGCGCCTCCGACGCCTCCCGCAAGGGCGCGGTCGCCCTGGTGATCCGCTCGATCGGCACCGACCATGACCGCATGCCGCACACCGGCATGCAGCGCTACGCCGACGGCGTGGCCAAGATCCCGGCTGCGGCGCTGTCCAATCCCGACGCCGACCTGCTGGCGAACATGCTCAAGCGCGGCAAGCCCGTGCGCCTGCGCCTGGACATCGACGCGGGCTGGACCGGCAAGACCACGCAGGCCTGGAACGTGATCGGTGAAATCCGCGGCCGCGGCAAGCTGGCCAACGAGGTCGTGGTGATCGGCGGCCACCTGGACTCCTGGGACCTGGGCACCGGCGCGATCGACGACGGCGCCGGCGTCGCCATCACCATGGCCGCGGGTGCGCTGATCGGCAAGCTCGACAAGCGGCCCATGCGGACGATCCGGGTGATCGCCTTCGCCAACGAGGAGCAGGGACTGTATGGCGGCCGCGCCTATGCGGAAACGCACAAGGCCGAACTCGACGCGCAGCAACTCGGCGCCGAGAGCGATTTCGGCGGCGGCCGCGTCTATCGATTCAGCGCGAACGTCGCGCCCGAAGCGCGCCCGGTGGTGGACCAGATCGCCACCCTGCTCGCTCCGCTGGGCATCGGGTACGGCGGCGACAAGGGCGGGGCCGGCCCCGACATCGGGCCGTTCGCCCAGGGCGGCATGCCCTGGGCGCAGCTGGCGCAGGACGGCACCGACTACTTCGACTACCACCATACGGCCAACGACACCCTCGACAAGCTCGACGCCCGCGCGCTGGACCAGCAGGCTGCCGCGTACGCGGCGATGGCCTACGCGGCTGCGCAATCGCCGATCGACTTCGGGCACTCCACCGGCGCCGGCGCCGAATAGCCTCCTCGAATCGACGCCGCTGACCGTGGCCTGGACGGCTCGGTGGAGGGGTCTTGGCGGGACACGCCGCAAGTACGTCCATGTAGGCTAATCGGCGCCGTCCATGGCGCCGATTGTCCCGCCAAGACCCCTGCTCCGAGCCGCCCAGGCCACTCCACCATCGGCGCCGAATAACGCTGCCCGGCGCGCTGCACCAGCCGAAGCCTGCGTC
>JANXUD010000030.1 GCA_025352045.1 Gammaproteobacteria bacterium
AAGGCGCTCGACTCGGTCGTGGACGAAACGCTGGCCGCCAACGGGCTCGACAAATCGGACCTGGACTGGCTCATTCCGCACCAGGCGAACCTGCGCATCATCGAGGCCACGGCCAGGCGGCTGCAGATGCCGATGGAGCGCGTGATCGTCACCGTGGACCGCACCGGCAACACCTCGGCCGGTTCGGTGCCGCTGGCGCTCGACGAAGCGGTGCGTTCGGGTCGCATCAAGCGCGGCCAACTGCTGCTGCTCGAGGCGTTCGGCGGCGGATTCACCTGGGGCTCGGCGCTGATCCGCTACTGATCGCGCGGAGCTGCAACGGCGGCCCTACGCCGCGGTACAGACGCATGGCGCGCCCGCGCCGTATCATGCCCGCCTGGACTCCAGCGGGCCACCAACATGCTCCCCAACCTCGCCATCGTGTTCCCGGGCCAGGGATCGCAAAGCCTTGGCATGCTCGCCGAGCTCGCCGCCGCGCATCCGGTCGTTCGCGAAAGCTTCGACGAAGCGTCGCGAGGCTGCGACGTGGACCTCTGGGAGCTGTCCCAGCAGGGCCCGGAAGAGCGCCTCAACCAGACCGAATTCACCCAGCCGGCCCTGCTGGCCGCCAGCATCGCCTGCTGGCGCGCATGGGTCGCGGCGGGTGGCGCGCAACCGGCGCAGTTCGCAGGCCATAGCCTGGGCGAGTACTCGGCACTGGTTGCCTCGGGTGCGATCTCGCTCGCCGATGCCGCCGGACTGGTGCGCAAGCGCGGCCAGCTGATGCAGGCAGCGGTGCCGGCGGGCACCGGCGCAATGGCTGCCGTGCTTGGCGCCGATGACGCAGTCGTGGCGTCCGCCTGCAGCGACGCGTCGGATGCCGGCATCGTCGTGCCGGCCAATTTCAACTCGCCCGGACAGGTCGTGATCGGCGGCCAGTCGGCCGCGGTGGACCGGGCCATCGCCCTGCTCGCCGAGCGAGGCGTGCGCAAGGTGGTGAAGCTGGCGGTGAGCGTGCCATCGCACACGCCGCTGATGCGCGAAGCCGCACGTGAACTCGCCGGCGCGATCACGTCCATCGCCTGGCAAATGCCCGACCGTCCCGTGGTGCAGAACGCCGACGCGCAGGTGCACCCGACGGTCATCGCGATCGCGGACGCGCTGGTCCGGCAGCTCTACCTTCCGGTGCGCTGGAGTGATTGCGTGCAGGCCCTGGCCGCCGGCGGCGCCTCGCGGTTGCTCGAGTGCGGACCGGGGAAGGTTCTGGCCGGCCTGGCCAAGCGCATCGACAAGTCCCTGGTCGCATCCGCGATCGGGTCGCCGGCGGACTTCGATGCCGCGCTTGGTGGGGACGGCACGATGGGGACAGCATCATGAGGACCACACGATGAGGGCAGCAGCATGAGCACGACGTTGAAGGGCGAGATCGCCCTGGTCACCGGCGCCAGCCGCGGCATCGGGGCGGCCATCGCCGACCACCTGGCCGCGCAAGGCGCGACCATCATCGGAACCGCCACCACGGACGCGGGTGCGCAGGCGATCGGCGCGCGACTGGCGGCGCAGGGCGGGGCAGGGCGCGCACTGGACGTCACCGACGGCGCCGCGGTCGAGGCGCTCGTGGAGTCGATCGCAAAGGACTTCGGGCCGGTGTCGATCCTGGTCAACAACGCCGGCATCACCCGAGACCAGTTGCTGCTGCGCATGAAGGACGAGGACTGGAACGCGATCATCGACACCAACCTGAGTTCGGTCTACCGCACGTCCAAGGCGGTGCTGCGCGGCATGATGAAGGCGCGCAAGGGCCGCATCGTCAGCATCGCCTCGGTGATCGGCCTGACCGGCAACGCCGGCCAGGCGAACTACGCCGCCGCCAAGGCCGGGATCATTGCCTTCTCCAAGTCGCTGGCGAAGGAAATCGGTAGCCGCGGCATCACCGTCAACGTGGTCGCGCCCGGCTTCATCCAGACCGACATGACCAATGCATTGCCGGACGCGCAGAAAGACGCATTGCTGGGCCAGATCGCGCTGGGCCGCCTGGGCGCGCCCTCGGATATCGCCGAGGCCGTGGGCTTCCTGGCCGGTCCCGCCGGTGCCTACATCACCGGCGAGACCCTGCACGTCAACGGCGGCATGTACATGGCCTGAAGTGAGCTTCGAAAGCGGGCGCGGGGAAAACGGGGCCGGAGTGCTTTTGCCGGGCCCCGGCCGGGCCGGAGGCGAGGGTCCGCCGGGAAAAGCACTCTGACCCCGTTTTTCGGCTAGAATCGTCACCCATCGAAGCCAGGCGAGGGCGCTCGCCCCGGCTCGCACAACAGACCCTGCGCCCGTCCGAATCCGGGAGGAGATCCATCCATGAGCACCATCGAAGAACGCGTCAAGAAGATCGTCGTCGAGCAGCTGGGCGTGAAGGAAGAAGAAGCCACCAACAGCGCGTCCTTCGTCGACGACCTGGGCGCGGACTCGCTGGACACGGTCGAGCTGGTGATGGCCCTCGAGGAAGAGTTCGAGTGCGAGATCCCCGACGAGGAAGCCGAGAAGATCACCTCCGTGCAGCAGGCAATCGACTACATCAAGGCGCACGTCAAGGCCTAAGCACCGCGACAGCCGTGCAACGAGGCCGCGCATAGCGCGGCCTCGTGCGTTTAAGGCTGGATTGCCTGGGCCGCGGCCTGTCCGCAAGTCTGCTTCAGGAGAGCACCGCAATGAGCAAGCGTCGCGTCGTCGTCACCGGCCTCGGCATCGTCTCCCCGGTGGGCAATACCCTCGCCACGGCCTGGGACAGCATCACCAATGGCCGCTCCGGCATCGGCCACATCACCCATTTCGACACCACCGGCTACAGCAGCAACATCGCCGGCGAAGTGCGCGACTTCGATCCCAAGTCCTGGGTCAATCCCAAGGACGCCAAGAAGATGGAGACCTTCATCCACTACGGCCTGGCCGCCTCGCTGATGGCGATGGACGATGCCGGCCTGGTGATCGACGAGTCCAACGCCGAGCGCGCCGGCGTGCTGATCGGATCGGGCATCGGCGGCGTCCGCGGCATCGAGGACACGGCCATCGCCCTGCACGAGGGCGGCCCGCGCAAGGTGTCGCCGTTCTACGTGCCCAGCACCATCATCAACATGGTCTCGGGCCAGCTTTGCATCATCAAGGGCTTCAAGGGCCCGAATTTCTCCGCCGTGTCGGCCTGCGCGTCGTCGAACCATTCCATCGGCATGGCCATGCGCATGATCCAGTACGGCGATGCCGACATCATGGTGGCCGGCGGCGCCGAGCACGGCTGCACGCCGACATCGGTGGCCGGCTTCTGCTCGATGAAGGCCCTGTCCACGCGCAACGACGCGCCGCAACACGCCAGTCGCCCCTGGGACAGGGACCGCGACGGCTTCGTGCTGGGCGCGTCGTTGCGCGTGGACAGGGCCTTCATCGAGCAGAAGCCGGCCACCGATGTCGGCGTGCAGCCGTGCTCGG
>JANXUD010000104.1 GCA_025352045.1 Gammaproteobacteria bacterium
GGGGTCTTGGCGGGACAATCGGCGCCATGGACGGCGCCGATTAGCCTACATGGACGTACTTGCGGCGTGTCCCGCCAAGACCCCTGCACCAAGCCGGCCAGGACACGGTCATGGACGTATTCACGGCGTGTCCCGCCAAGACCCCTGCACCAAGCCGTGCAGGACACGATCATTGCGGCGAGACTAGATCGCGGAGACGCGGAACTTGCGGCCCTTGATCTTGCCCGCGCGCAGCCGCTCGAGTGCATGCCTTGCGTGGCTGCGCGCGATCGCGACATAGCTGCGCGTGGCGTACACGTCGATCTTGCCGATCAGCTCCTTCGCCAGGCCGGCGTCGCCGGTCAGTGCGCCGACGATGTCGCCGGGACGCAGCTTGTCGGTTCGGCCCGCGTCGATGCGCAGGGTGAGCATCGTCGCTTGCGCGGCGTTGGCCGGCTTGCCTTCGACCGGCGCGATGCGTTCGTAGCGGATCGGCCGGCCCTGGCGTTCCTCGACCAGGCGCGCGCGGCCGAGTTCGGCCGGCGCCACCAGGCTCAGGGCCAGACCGTCGCGGCCGGCGCGCCCGGTGCGGCCGACGCGATGCAGGTAGGTGTCGGCATCGGTGGGCAGTTCGTAGTTCACCACGGCGCCGATGTCCTCGACGTCCAGTCCGCGCGCGGCCACGTCGCTGGCCACCAGCACGTTGCAGCTGCGGTTGGCGAAGCGCACCAGCACTTCTTCCCGGTCGCGCTGGTCCATGTCGCCGTGCAGCGCCAGCGCGGAGAAGCCGTAGTGCGCAAGCGAACCGACCACTTCCTCGGTGTCGCGGCGCATGTTGCAGAAGACCACGGTGGATGCCGGGCGGAACTGCAGCAGCAGGGCCGCGAGCAGGGGCGCGCGCCTGCCCGGTTCGGCCTCGAAGAAGCGCTCGGCGATACTTGCGGGCTGCGCGCCGCCGTCCACGCTCACCTCCACTGCATCGTTGAGCATGGCGTTGCCCAGGGCGCGGATCGCCTCCGGGAAGGTGGCCGAGAACAGCAGGGACTGGCGATCCCTGGGCGTGCGCTTGACCAGGGTGCGGATGTCCTCATCGAAGCCCATGTCGAGCATGCGATCGGCCTCGTCCAGCACCAGCACGCGGACGCCGCGCAGGTCCAGCGCGCCCTTCTGCACCAGTTCCAGCAGGCGGCCCGGCGTGCCGACCACCACCTGCGGGGCGTGCGCGAGCGAGGCCAGTTGCGGCCCGAGCGCGATGCCACCGCACAGCACCGACAGCTTGAGGTTGGGGATGCCCGTCGCCAGGCGGCGCAGATGCTTGCCGACCTGGTCGGCCAGCTCGCGCGTGGGGCACAGCACCAGGGCCTGGGTCTGGCCGGCGGAGGCATCGATTTTCTGCAGCAGGCCCAGCCCGAAGGCTGCGGTCTTGCCGCTGCCGGTGGGCGCCTGGGCGATCAGGTCGTGGCCGGCCAGGATGTGCGGCAGCGCCTGCGCCTGGATCGGCGTCATGGCGATATAGCCGAGGGCGTCGAGCCCGGGCAGGAGGGCGGAATCGAGGGCGAGGGAGGCGAAGGGCGAGGGCGTGGTCATCCGCCCATGATCGCAGCTGGGCGGCCTCGACGCTTGATTGGGGGTGCGGGAATGGCGCCGCCCCGCTGGGTTGCGGGGCGGCGGACCGGCGCGCTGGGCCGGATTACTTCGGGGCGAACGCGTGCTGCAGGCCGGTGCCCTCGAACCCGGCCGGTGCTTCGCCGACGGTGGCGTAACGGTACAGCGCGGCCGAATAGATGCCCGACAGCGCGCTCTGCACTACGGCCAGCAACACCAGCGCCAGCACGGCGATGACGGCCAGCGTGATCGCCAGCGTGACGGAGATCGAGAAGGCGGCGATCACCACCGCGGCGGCAATCACGATCAGCAGCACCGAGGCCAGGCCGAACACGGCGCCCAGTCCGACGTTGCCAATCGCGTTCTCGCCCCAGGTGCGCTTGAGCAGGTTGGCGCTTTCCTTGATGGCGTCGATCGGACCGACGTCGCTCTGCACGAGCACGGGGACGACCAGGAAGGTGGACAGGGTCCAGGCCACGCCCAGGCCGCTGCCGATCATGCGCACCAGGAAGCTGTCGCGGCTCTTCAGCGCCTGCAGCAGCATGCCCACCGTCGCGGCGATGGCGGCATAGCCGAGGATCGGCACGATCCGCGCCTTGGCGCCGTTGAAGCCGTCCGCCAGGCTGGGATCGCCTCCTTCCAGTCGGATCACCGCGGCGCTGACCAGGGCGGCGTTGAAGAAGAAGATCACGAAGTACTGGCACAGGTAGAAGGCGAAGCCAAGCACGAAGCCGGCCGGGCCCATGCCCTGCTCGAAGATGCGCAAGGCAAATGCCGGCACCAGGAAGGTGGCCACCACGACCAGGGTTGCGATCGAGGAGAACACCGGGAACAGCAGCAGCTCCTTGTCGGAGCCGAGCACGGCGGCGCTGGCCTTGACCAGTTCCCAACTGCGGGAGAACTTCTCGAACATGGCGGGTTTCCTTGTCGGCGCCAGCCGGCAGGCTGACGGCGCGATCATCGGGTTACGCCGGGTGCAGCGCAAGTGACTCTCGGCACCCCATCCGCGACGCGCCCGTGCAGCGTTTCACATGGGGCCTGCGCCGTTGCTACGCGCTTGCGCTGCGGTCCGGGTCGCCGGGCTGCCAGGCGTTCAGCCCCTGCGCATGTTGTGGGTGCTCGGCCCACAGCGTCGCCAGCGCCTGCCCGCCGAGCGGATCGCGGAAGTCCGGCGCGATGTCGGCCAGCGGCTTGAGCACGAACGCGTGGCGCAATTCCGGGCGCGGGATCTCCAGGTGGGCCGGTCCGCGAAGCACCAGGTGGTCGTAGAACACGATGTCGATGTCCAGCGTGCGGCTGGAGAAGCGCGGCTGGTCGCGCCGGCGTCCGTGCGCGTCTTCCAGCGCATGCAGCCAGGCGTCCAGTGCAACCGGGTCGAGGTCGCTGTCGATGATGGCCGCGCCGTTGACGAAGTCCGGCCCGTCGAAGCCGACCGCGGCGGTGCGATACCAGGGCGAGGCGAGCAGGTCGCCAAAGCGCGCGCGCAGTTCGGCGATCGCCTGCGGCAGGTGGCGTTCGGGATGCTGGTTCGAGCCGAGGCTCAGGTAGGCCCGGCCCATGGCGCGATCAGCCCCGCTCCAGGATCACGCCCACCGCGCGCGCGCCGCGCACGGCGCCGAGCTTGCTCAGTTTCAGGCGCACGCGGCTGACGCCGAATTCGTCGATGATGATGCGGCAACATTCCTCGGCCAGCGCCTCGACCAGGCCGTAGCTGGAATTGCCGACGAAGTCGATCAGGCGCTTGCTGACGGCCTTGTAGTCCAGCGTGTCCTCGATGGCATCGCTGGCGGCGGGCGTGCGGTTGTCGAAGTCCATCTCGATATCGAACGACAGGGGCTGGCGGATCTTCCGCTCCCAGTCGTAGATGCCGATCACGCACTCGATCTCCAGTGCCTCGATGAAAACGCGGTCCATGCCTGCCTCGCTCGAATGGGTCAACGGTGTTGCCTCAAACCGGCGACAAGCCTGCCATATCCCAGCGCGGGTGCACCGTGACGGACGTGTCTCCGTGCTGGCCGGCGGCCAGGCGCAGGGCGCCGGCGAAGGCGATCATTGCGCCGTTGTCGGTGCAGAACTCGGGCCGCGGGAAGCTGACCCGCCCGCCCCGGCGATCGGCCAGCGCCTGCAGGCGCGCGCGCAGCCGACGATTGGCGCCCACGCCGCCGGCGACCACGAGCTGGTCCGTGCCCGCCGCGTCCAGGGCCCGGCCGCACTTGATCGCCAGGGTGTCGACCACGGCGTCCTCGAAGCCGCGGGCGATGTCCGCCCGCGCCGTGTCGCTGCGATCCGAGGCCTGCCAGGCCAGCAGGACCTGGGTCTTGAGGCCCGAGAAGCTGAAATCCAGGCCGGGCTGGCTGGTCATCGGCCGGGAGAACTTGTAGGCCCCGGGACGGCCGCCTTCGGCAATGCGCGCCAGCTCGGGCCCCCCGGGATACGGCAGGCCCATCAACTTGGCGGTCTTGTCGAAGGCCTCGCCGGCGGCGTCGTCCAGGGACTCGCCCAGCATCCGGTAGCGCCCGATGCCTTCCACCGCGACCAGCTGGGTATGCCCGCCCGAGACCAGCAGGGCCACGAAGGGCGGCACCGGCGGGTCGGCCTCGAGCAGGGGGGCCAACAGGTGGCCCTCCATGTGATGGACCCCGATGGACGGCAGGTCCAGCGCCCAGGCCAGGGCCTGGCCGGCCGCCGCGCCCACCATCAGGGCGCCCGCCAGGCCGGGGCCGGCCGTGTAGGCGATGCCATCCAGGTCAGTCACCGCCAGGCCGGACTCGGCCAACGCGCCCCGGATCAGGGGCAGGAGCTTGCGCACATGGTCCCTGCTGGCGAGCTCTGGGACGACGCCTCCGTAGTCGGCATGCAGGGCGACCTGGCTGAACAGCGCGTGCGCGCGCAGGCCGGTGGAGGTGTCGTACACCGCCACCCCGGTCTCGTCGCAGCTGGTTTCGATGCCCAGGACCCGCATCTTCGTCCTCGAAAGAGGCGGTCGCCTTGCATGGCCCCGCCTGGTCCGCGTATCATACGCGGCTCCCCCGAACCGCTTCGCGCGCGCCCCGGGAAAACCCAGCGACGAGAGTCCCCGATGCCTTCAGTGAAAGTCCGCGAAAACGAGCCCTTCGAGTTTGCCCTGCGCCGCTTCAAGCGCACCTGCGAGAAGGCCGGCGTGTTGGCCGAGACCCGCAAGCGCGAGTTCTACGAGAAGCCGACCCAGGAGCGCAAGCGCAAGGCCGCCGCCGCGGTCAAGCGCCAGATCCGCCGCAGCTCGCGCGACGTCACCAAGCGCCAGCGCCTGTACTGAGCCCCGCTGCCCGGGACGAAGCCGGCCGCGCGCGAGCGTTGCCGGCTTTTCGTGTTTCTGGCTCCGGCAAATCCACTCGTCGATCCACCCGCTCCAGGAATCCGCATGTCCCTCAAGACCCGCCTCACCGATGACATGAAGTCCGCCATGAAGGCCGGCGAGAAGGACCGGCTGGGCGTGATCCGCCTGGTCCTTGCCGCGGTCAAGCAGCGCGAAGTGGACGAGCGCATCGAACTCGACGACGCGCAGGTGCTGGCCGTGCTCGAGAAGCAGGTCAAGCAGCGGAAGGACTCGATCACCCAGTACGAGGGCGCCGGCCGCGAGGACCTGGCCACGGTCGAGCGTTACGAGCTGGGCGTGATCCAGGCCTACCTGCCCGAGCAGATGGGCGCCGCCGAACTGCAGGCCGCCGTGGACGCGGCGATCGCCGAGACCGGCGCCCGCGGCCAGGCCGACATGGGCAAGGTGATGGCGGTGCTCAAGCCGAAGCTGGCCGGCCGCGCCGACATGGGCGCCGTCTCGGGGCTGCTGCGCAACGCACTCGCCAAGTAAAGCAAGAAATGCGGTGAGGACGCATTTCGCGCAACGCCCGCGAATGTCGGCCATGATGGGGCTGCGAAATGCACCCTGACCCCATTTTCTGACGCCGCCTGCCACATGGCCCGCATCCCCGACGCCTTCATCGACGACCTGCTGGCGAGGACCGACCTCGTCGAGCTGATCGGTGCGCGCGTGCCGCTCAAGCGCCAGGGCCGCGAATACAGCGCGCGTTGCCCCTTCCACGACGAGCGCTCGCCAAGCTTCACCGTTTCGCCGGTCAAGCAGTTCTACCACTGCTTCGGCTGCGGCGCGCACGGCACGGCGCTCAGCTTCCTGATGAACTACGACCGCATGGAGTTCCTCGATGCGGTCGAGGAGCTGGCCAAGCGCGTCGGAGTCGAGGTCCCGCGCGACACCCGCGTCCGCAACGAGGATGGCGACAGCCGCGAGCAGTACGCCGCGCTCGATGCCGCCGCGCATTTCTTCCAGAAGCAACTGGAAACCAGCGACAAGGCCCGGGCCTACCTCGACCGCCGCGGCGTGGACGTGGAAAACCGCGCCCGCTTCGGCATCGGATATGCGCCCGACAGTTTCGACGGCCTGAAATCCGCGCTCGGTACCGACGAGAGGAAGCTCGCGCTGCTGGAAAAGACCGGCATGTTCTCGCGCAGCGACAGCGGCCGGGTCTACGACAAGTTCCGCGACCGGCTGATGTTCCCGATCCACGACCGCCGCGGCAGGGTGATCGCCTTTGGCGGCCGGGTTTTCGAGAAGGACGACGGCCCGAAATACCTCAACTCGCCGGAGACCTCGCTGTTCCACAAGGGGCGCGAACTGTACGGGCTCTGGCAGGTGCGCCAGGCGCACACCAGGATCGCGCGACTGGTGGTGGTCGAGGGCTACATGGACGTGGTGTCGCTGTTCCAGTTCGGCGTCACCCAGGCGGTGGCGACGCTGGGCACCGCGACCACGCCCGACCATGCGGAGCTGCTGTTCCGCAATGCCGCGGACGTTTATTTCTGCTTCGACGGCGACCGCGCCGGGCGTGGCGCGGCGTGGAAGGCAGTCGAATCGATCCTGCCGCGAATGCGCGACGGGCGGCAGGCGTTCTTCCTGTTCCTCCCGGACGGCGAGGATCCCGACAGCATCGTCCGCACCGAGGGCGCGGCGGGCTTCGAGCAGCGGCTGCAGGCAGCCACGACGCTGAGCGAATTCTTCTTCGCCGAACAGGGCAAGGACGTCAACCTCGGCTCGCTCGAGGGCAAGGCGCGGCTGGCCGAGCGCGCCAAGCCCTACCTCGCGCAGATCCCCGACGGCGCCTTCCGCGACCTGATGCGCCAGCGCGTCACCGAGCTGACCGGCGTGGGCGCCACGCCCGCCGCGGCCACGGCCGCGCCAGCGCAGCGGAGGACCGCGTCGCCGCCACGCGGCGGTCGCGGCGCCGCGCCCAAGCGCAGCCTGGTGCGCACGGCGATCGAGCTGTTGCTGCAGCAGCCCTCGCTGGTGCGGCAGATGCAGCCGCCGCATGTGTTTGCGGCCTTGCGGCAGCCAGGCATCGGGCTGTTGCTGGAGCTGATCGAGGTGGTCCGCGAACGGCCCGACATCGGCACTGGCGCGATCCTCGAGCATTTCGCCGAGCGCGAGGAGTCGGGCGCACTCGCCAAGCTGGCCATCGCCGAGGTCCTGGTCGCGCCGGAAACCTGGGCGCACGAATTCATCGGTGCGCTGAAGTCGCTGGACATGGAAACACTCAGGCAGCGCGAGGCCGACCTGAAGCAGCGCCTCGTCGAAGTCGGCCTGTCCGGCCTGTCCCCCGCCGAGCAGGACGAACTCCGAAGCCTGCAGCCCTCGATCCGCCGGCTGGAACTGGAACTCAGGCTGTTCGACGACGCCTGACCGGCGGTCGGGCAGTTGCGCAGCTCACTGCAGCCGCAGGAACTCCAGCGCATTCGCCGACGGCGCCGGCATCGCCGGCATCAGCCAGTGGTCGATCAGCAGGAAGGCGAACAGGGCCATCAGGTACCAGATCGAGTAGCCGAACACCTGCATCGCGAACAACTCCGACGGCGGCCGCATCAGGCGGATCGCGTAGCCCAGGAACACCGCGCCCAGCACCGCGGCGCCGCCCAGGTAGAACACGCCGCTCATGCCGACGATGAACGGCAGCATGGTCGCCAGCACCAGCAGCACGGTGTAGAACAGGATCTGCCAGCGCGTGTACTCGACGCCATGGCTCACCGGCAGCATCGGCACCATCGCGCGCGCGTAGTCTTCGCGGCGGAAGATCGCCAGCGCCCAGAAATGCGGCGGCGTCCAGGTGAAGATGATCAGCACCAGCAGCAGGGCGTGCGGGTGCAGCTGGTTGGTCACCGCCACCCAGCCCAGCGCCGGCGGCGCCGCGCCGGCCAGGCCGCCGATGACGATGTTCTGCGGCGTGGCGCGCTTGAGGTAGCCGGTGTAGATGATTGCGTAGCCGATCAGGGAGGCGAAGGTCAGGGCCGCCGTCAGCGGATTCACCAGCAGCGCCAGGATCGCCATCGAGGCGGCGCCCAGCAGCACCGCGAACACCAGCACCTGGCGTGGCTGCAGCGAGCCGGTTGGCAGGGGCCGATGCGAGGTGCGCGCCATCACGGCGTCGATGCGCTGGTCGAGCAGGTGGTTGATCGCCGCGGCCGATCCCGCGGCCATCCAGATCCCCAGCGCCCCTGCCAGCATCCGCGGCCATAGCGTCGAGAACGTCGGCGCGACGAGGTCCGCGGGCGTAGCGCCCGCGCCGAAGGCCAGCTGGAACAAGGCGCCGACCGAGGCGAAGCCGGTGGGCAGGCGCGCATCGAACATCGCCAGCAGCATGCCGATGATCGCCGTGAACACGATCAGCGCCACCACGCGTGGCTTGGTCAGTTGCCAGTACTGGCTGAAGGACGGGGGCAAGGGCGGTCTATTCCGGCGCGCGCAGGCGGGCGAGCAGGCCGACGACCAGGAACAGCAGCAGGGCGGCGCCGGCGGTATGCGCCACCGCGTTCCACAGCGGCAGCCCGAGTTGCACGTTGGCGATGCCCAGCGCGACCTGCGCGCTGACCAGCAGCATCATCAACAGGCCCCAGGACCTCAGGCCCGGCGTGCGGAACATGCGCAGCCCGACCAGCAGCAAGTGGCCAAACACCAGCACCGCCATCGCGCGGTGCGCCAGCTGGATCGCGACGCGCGCCGGGCCGTCGAGCACGCCGCCGGTGTAGTCCACGCCGATGCCGCGCCAGAGCACGAAGGCCTGGTGGACATCATGCGGGGGAAGCCACTGCCCGAGGCAGCGCGGGAACTCGTTGCCGCAGGCCAGGGCGGCGTAGTTGCTGCTGGTCCAGCCGCCCAGGGCGATCTGCAGCGCCAGCAGCACCAGGCCGATCCACAGCAGGCGCCTGAGCCTGGGCGCGATGGCATTGACCAGGGCCACGTCCGGCGTGGTGGACCAGGCCAGCCAGGTGAGCAGGCTGAGTGTCGTCATGCCGCCGAGCAGGTGCCCTGTGACCACCAGCGGCTTCAACAGCCAGGTGACGGTCCACATGCCGAGCAATGCCTGGAACACGACCGCCATCAGCGTGATCGCGGACAGGCGCGCGGCATCGCCGTTGTCCCAGCGGATGGCGGACACCAGCAGCAGCAATTCGCCCGCGATCGCCAGCGCGCCGGCGGCGCCGTAGTGCGCGCCGATGTAGAGCGGGATCGACGCGGCGACCAAGCCGGCGGCGACGCCAATGGTGGCGATGCCGAAGCGGCGCCGGCGCGCGGCCACCAGGGCCAGCACCAGGATCAGCAGGCCAAGCGTCGCGGCCAGGTGGCGGTGCACTTGCTCGCGCCAGGCGCGGCTGGCATCGTAGACCCGTTCGAAGCTGGCATTGGCCTGGCTGATCTCGTGCGCCTGCGTGGGCCAGGTCGCGCGCCCGTAGCAGGTGGGCCAATCCGGGCAGCTCAGCCCTGCATTCGACAGCCGGACGAAGGCGCCGAACACCACGATGCCCAGCGCCAGCAGCACGGCCAGCCAGGCCAGGCGATGGAAATGGCGATGCGGGCTGCCGATGCGCAGCCGGGTGGGGATGGGGGCACTCATTTCAGCAGCTTCCCGAGGTCCTTGCGCAGCCCGCTCGGGTCGAAGCCGGGGCGATAGTGCAGGGCCAGGTAGCCTGACGGATCCACCAGGTAGACCGGCAGCGCGTCGGCGCGCGCGGCTTCGGGCAACACCGCCGCGAGCCGTGCATCGGGGGCGACCACGACCAGGCGTCGGAAGGACGGGGCGTTGGCCGGCAAGGTGCCGACCCAGACCACGTCCAGGCGATCCGCCTTCTGGCCCATCGACAACCAGGCGCGGTGCAGCAGGTCGAGCGTGTTCGCGCAGGCGGTCGTGCAACCCGGCGCCGGCACCACCAGCAGGCGCCAGCGATTCGACTCGGGCGACCAGGGATAGGCCGTGCCGTCGGACTGGTGCAGGGCGATGCGGCCGAGCGGGCGCGGCGGTTGCAGCAACTCGCCGAAGTTGCGCGTGTGCTGCGGCGACCAGCCACTGAAGCGCAGCGCCGCGGCCACGAAGAAGGAACCCAGGAACATCAGTGCCACCAGCAGCAGGATCAGGCGCGAACGCAGCTGGGACGGGGCCGGGTGGGAGGGGGTCGCGGAAATCATCGGGGCAGGCTCATTCATGGGTCCGGCGGAAGCCGAGGAACAGGGCGGTCACCAATGTGGCCAGGGCGAGCCCGAACCACTGCACGGCGTAGCCGCGGTGGCGTTCCGGCGTCAGTGTATTCGGCAGCACGTCAAGGTCGCGTGCGAAGCCGATCGGCAGGGCCGGGTCCAGCCTCAGGATGCGCGGCGCCAGCGAAGGCCCAAGCGCCTGGCGCAACGCCTCCACGTCCACGCGCGTCAGCAGCCAGCGACCCGGATCGACGACCACGTGGTCGGGTCCCACGGCAAGCCCGGTGGCGGGCGGCGGCGACAGCAGGCCGCGCAATTCCAGGTCGGCGCGCGGGATCGGCGGCGAGGGCAGGGCGCGGTTGCCGGGCAATTGCAGCCAGCCCATGTCGACCAGCACCATGCCGCCCGATTCCGGCAGGAACGGCGCCAGCACGCGTACGCCCACCGCGTCGCCGCGGCGCTGGTTGTCCAGCAGCAGCACCGGTCCGTCGGCGAAGCGGCCGCGGCCCGCCGACCAGTCGTAGCCTTCCGGACGCCCGGCTTCCGACAGGGGCAGGGCGCGGCGCTGGGACAGCGCCTGCGCCACGCCTGCGAGCATCGCCTGCTTGAATTCCGCACGATGCAATTGCCAGCGGCCCAGCATCACGAATCCGATGACCAGCAGCAGGGCCAGCATCCATGCGGCCGCCCGGACCGGCGCCGCGACGCGAACGGCCGGCTTCACCACGGGCGTGTCCGGCCGGCGGATAATGGCCGCACCAAATCCATCCGCGCCACCACCCGGGGAGCCGTCATGCAGAAGCTGTTGATCATCGCGTTCCTGGTCGTGATCCTGTGGAACCTGGGCGCCGGCCTGTACTACATGATGGTGGACAAGGGCACCACCGACCGCACGGTGCGCTCGCTGAGCTGGCGCATCGGCATCTCGGTCGTCTTGATCCTGATCGTGGTCGCCGGCATCGCGACCGGCTGGATCAAGCCGCACGGCATTTATCACTAGTCGCTGAACGGAGCCGGTTCGCTGAACGGGGCCGGTTCCTTCACAAGCCGGCGAGAGAG
>JANXUD010000109.1 GCA_025352045.1 Gammaproteobacteria bacterium
ACTCGGTGATGACGTAATACGGCGACTCCCCGTCGAACGGCCGCCGCGCACCGAGCGCGACCACGTGGTGCAGGGCGCGCTCGGTGAAGAATTCGAAGGCACCCAGCGTGAGTGCCCCGCGGCAGGCGTCGAACACCCGCATCAGCGCATCCATCGCCGGCACCGCGAACAGCATCACCTGCGCCGGTGGCGGCAAATCGGTGAGCTTCAGGGTCGCCTCGACGACCAGTCCCAACGTGCCCTCCGCGCCGATCGCCAGGTGGCGCAGGTCGTAACCGGAGGAGTTCTTGACCAGTCCGCGATTGAGTTCGAGCAGGTCGCCTGAGGCGGTCACCAGCGTCAGGCCGGCGATCCATTCGCGCGTGTTGCCGTAGCGGATGACTCGGATGCCGCCCGCATTGGTGGCGATGTTGCCGCCGATCGAGCACGAGCCGCGTGCCGCGAAATCGACCGGATAGGCCAGTCCGTGCTCGCGCGCGGCATTGTGCACGGCCTCCAGCGCGATGCCCGGCTGCACGGTCAGCGTGCGGTCGATGGCATCGAAGGCGAGCACGCGATTCATCCGTTCGAAACTCACCACCAGTTCGCCGTTGGCGGCGACCGCGCCGCCGGACAGGCCGGTACGCCCGCCGGAGGGCACCAGGGCTACCTGATGGCTGCTGGCCCAACGGGCGATGGCCTGGACCTCGGCGACCGTGGCGGGCAGCGCGATCGCCAGGGGCGCGGGGGTCCAGCGCCGGGTCCAGTCGCGCCCGTAGAATTCCAGGTCGGCCGGCTCGACCGTGAGCCGCAGGCCCGGGGCGATCCGCGCCAGTTCGACAAGACGGGAGTCGGTCATGCGCGGTCCTTCCATGGCGTCATGCCAGCGTGACAGCCTGCCCGCGGATCGTCCAGTCCTGGACGACCGCAATGCGCCGGTTCATCTGGCATAGTGCCGGATTCGCCATCATGCAGTCGTCCATGCAGACTTCCTTCCCCAGGCAAGACATCAAGGTGCTGTTGCTCGAGGGCGTCAGCCAGAGCGCGCTGTCCGCGTTCCAGGCCGGCGGCTACACCAACATCGAATACCACGACAAAGCCCTGCCCGATGCGGAACTCAGGCGCCGCATCGCCGATGCCCACCTGGTCGGCATCCGTTCGCGCACGCAACTGACCGCCGGTGTGTTTGCGGAAGCCAAGCGGCTGATCGCCGTCGGTTGCTTCTGCATCGGCACCAACCAGGTCGACCTGGGCGCCGCCGAGGCGCTGGGCATCCCGGTGTTCAACGCGCCCTATTCCAACACGCGCAGCGTCGCCGAGCTGGTGCTGGCCGAAGTGATCCTGCTCGCGCGCGGCATCCCGCGCAAGAATGCCGAGTGCCATCGCGGCGGCTGGTCGAAGTCCGCCGCCGGCAGTTTCGAGGTGCGCGGCAAGGTGCTGGGCGTGGTGGGCTATGGCCATATCGGCACCCAGATCGGCGTGCTGGCGGAAAGCCTGGGCATGCGCGTGATCTACCACGACGTCGAACCCAAGCTGGCGCTGGGCAACGCGAGCGCGGCCGCCAGCCTCGACGACCTGCTCGCCCGCGCCGACATCGTCACCCTGCACGTGCCGGAAACGCGCGAGACCAAATGGATGATCGGTCCGGCGCAGCTGTCCCTGATGCACGCGGGTGCGATGCTGATCAATGCCTCGCGCGGCACCGTGGTGGACATCGATGCCCTGGCGGCCAGCCTTCGATCCGGCCACCTCGCCGGTGCGGCCATCGACGTGTTCCCGGTCGAGCCGCAGGGCAATGCCGAGGCCTTCGTCTCGCCCCTGATCGGCATGGACAACGTCATCCTGACGCCGCATGTCGGCGGCAGCACCCTGGAGGCCCAGGACAACATCGGCCTGGAAGTCGCCGCCAAGCTGCTTCGCTACAGCGACAATGGCAGCACGCTGTCGGCGGTGAATTTCCCGGAAGTCTCGCTGCCCGGGTATCCCAGCCGGCGGCGCCTGCTGCACATCCACCAGAACGTGCCGGGCATGCTGTCGCGCATCAACGATATCTTCGCGCGCGAGCAGATCAACATCGACGCGGAATACCTGCAGACCGACACCCGCGTGGGCTACGTGGTGATCGACGTGTCCGCCTCCGCGGAAGACGCGGTGCGGCTGAAGGACGCCCTTGCGGCGATCCCGGGCACCCTGCGCACCCGGGTGCTGTACTGATCCGGGGCCCGGCAAGATCGCCTGCCCTGGAAAACGACTGCCGCATGCCGCGGGGATTTGACATTCGCGCCGCCTGCCTTTACACCTGAGGCCATGTCCGCCTTCACCACCACGACCACCCAGACCACTACCGGCATGCCGGTGCGGTCGCGCGTGGCGGACTAGTCGTCCCACCACCCGCCCCGCATCCGGCCTGGATGCGGGATGACCCCGATCCAGACGCTGCGGGGCCCCTGTCCGGAGCCCACGATGCCTGCCGCCGCGCCATCCGACCCACCCGCCCGCGCGGTCAGCGGCCATGTGCACAAATTCGGCGGCAGCAGCCTGGCCGATGCCGCGCGCATCCGCCATGTCGCCGCGCTGGTGCAGGCCGATGCGCAAGCCGAGCGCACGGTCGTCGTGTCGGCGATGCAGGGCGTCACCGATGCCCTGACCGCACTGGCTGGTCTGGGCGGCACTGGCGGGGCCTGGGAGGCGGACTGGATTGCGCTGCGCGCGCGCCACCACGCGGCGGCCGATGCGCTCGCGCCCCACGCCACGCCGTCGCTACCGGCCGACCTCGCCGCACTGTTCGAGCCGCTGAGAGACCTGCTGCTCGCCGCGCCGACGCCGGCGCGCGTCGCCGAGATCCAGGGCCTGGGCGAACTGTGGTCCGCGCGCCTGCTGCACGCGGTACTAGGCGGTGAGCCGGCCGGCTGGGCGCTGCTCGATGCCCGCGAAGTGCTGGTGGTGCATCCGGGGGAGCTGGGCGTGGCGGTGGACTGGGCCGGCAGCCGGACGCGCCTGGCCGCCTGGCGCACCGCGCATCCGCAGCGCGACGTGGTCGTCACCGGCTTCATCGCCCGCGATGCGCAGGGCGCCATCACCACGCTGGGCCGGAATGGCAGTGACTACTCCGCGGCGATCTTCGCGGTGCTGGTCGACGCCGCCGCACTGACCATCTGGACCGACGTGGACGGCGTCCTCAGCGCCGATCCACGCCTGGTGCCGGAAGCGGTCTGCCTCGAGGAGATGTCCTATGCCGAGGCCTGCGAGCTGGCCTATTTCGGCGCCAGGGTGCTGCATCCGCAGACCATGGCGCCGGCGATGCAGGCCGGCCTGCCGATCCGCATCCGCAACACATTGCGGCCGGAGCGGCCGGGCACCCTGATCACGCACAACGCCACGCCTGCGCGCTCGCCCGTCAAGGGGCTGAGCCTGGCCGACGACCTGGCGCTGCTCGAACTGAGCGGCGCCGGCATGATCGGCGTGCCGGGCACCGCGGAACACCTGTTCTCCGCGCTGCATCGCGCCGGCGTGTCGGTGCGCATGATCTCGCAGGGCTCGAGCGAGCATTCGATCTGCTGCGTGTTGCCGGCAGGCGATGCCGAGCGCGCACGCGCGACCGTGCAGGAGGCCTTCGCCGAAGCGATCGCGGACGGACAGGTCGAGGGCGTGTCGGTGACGCGCGACATCGCGGTGCTGGCCGCGGTCGGCGACGGCATGGTCGGCGCGACCGGCGTGGCGGCCCGCCTGTTCGACGGCCTGGCGCGGGCGCGGGTGAACATCCGCGCCATCGCCCAGGGCGCCAGCGAGCGCAACATCTCCGTCGCCGTCGCCGCCGCCGATGCGCCGCGCGGCCTGCGCGCCGCGCACAGCGCGTTCTGGCTGTCGCCGGCGACGCTGTCGGTCGGCATCATCGGCCCCGGCAATGTCGGGCGCGCGTTGCTGGCGCAACTGGCCGACGCCCTGCCCCGCTTCGCCCAGGACCCGCGCGTGGAGCGGCGCCTGGACCTGCGCCTGCGCGCGATCGCCGACAGCCGGCGGATGCGGCTGGACACGGCACGCATCGCGCCGGACCTCGCCGCCGCGCAATTGGCCGATGGCGAACCGGTGGATTTCTCGCGCTTTGCCGCGCACCTGCAGACCGACCACCTGCCGCATGCGCTGATCGTCGACTGCAGCGGCAGCGATGCGGTGGCCGAACGCTATGCCGGCTGGCTGGGCGCCGGGATCCACGTGGTCACGCCGAACAAGCACGCCGGCAGCGGTCCGCTGGCACGCTATCGCGCGATCCAGGCCGCCAGCCGCAGCGGCGGCCATTTCCGCCACGAAGCCAGCGTCGGCGCGGGCCTGCCGGTGATCCAGACCCTGCGCAGCCAGATCGACACCGGCGACGCGCTGACCGATATCGAGGGCGTGCTGTCGGGCACCCTGGCCTGGCTGTTCAACAAGTTCGACGGCAGCGCGCCGTTCTCGCAACTGGTGGCCGAGGCGCGGGCGCTGGGCTACACCGAGCCGGATCCGCGCGAGGACCTGTCCGGCACCGACGTGGCTCGCAAGCTGGTGATCCTGGCGCGCGAGGCCGGGCGTGAACTGTCGCTGGACGAGGTCGCGGTCGAGAGCCTGGTGCCGGCGGCATTGCGCGGCGTGTCGCGCGAGGATTTCCTGGCCCGCCTGCCCGAGCTCGACGCGCCGCTGCAGGCACGACTCGATGCGGCGCGCGCGCAGGGCGGCGCGCTGCGCTACCTGGCGCGGCTTGATCGCGACGGCCGCGCCAGCGTCGGCCTGGTGACGCCGCCGCCGGGGCACGCCAGCCTGCATAGCCGGCTCACCGACAACCTGATCCAGTTCCGCACACGCCGCTACGCCGACAATCCCCTGGTGGTCCAGGGCCCCGGCGCGGGACCGGAGGTCACCGCTGCGGGCGTGTTCGGCGATATCCTCGCCATTGCCCAGGCCTTGGGGGCCCGCCCGTGACGCAATCGCAAGCCAGCGCCTTCGCGCCCGCCAGCGTCGGCAACATCGGCGTCGGCTTCGACCTGCTCGGGCACACCATCGAGGGGCCGCGCGACATCGCGACGGTGCGCCTGCTGGACGCGCCGCAGGTGCGCATCCTCGCGATCCGTGGCGACGTTGCCGGCGTGGAAAGCATTCCGCTGGAACCGGAGCGCAACACGGCCGGCCGCGCGCTGCAGGCCCTGCGCGACGGCCTGTCGCTGGCGCAGGGCTTCGAGCTGGAACTGGACAAGGGCGTCCCGCTGGGCTCGGGCCTGGGCGGATCGGCAGCATCGTGCGTGGCCGCGCTGGTGGCGGCCAACGCTTTGCTGGCCACGCCGCTGTCGCGCGAGGCGCTGTATCCCTTCGCGCTCGATGGCGAAGCGGTCGCCAGCGGAAGCCGGCATGGCGACAACGTCGCGCCGATGCTGCTCGGTGGCGTGGTGCTGTCGACCGACGCGCGCATGATCCCGCTGCCCTCGCCGGAATGGCTGCACTGCGTGGTGGTGCACCCCGACCAGGTGCTGGAGACCCGGCGCGCGCGCGCGGTCCTGACCGAGCCCTATCCCCTGGCACTGGTGGTCGAACACTGCAGCCACCTGGCCCTGTTCCTGACCGGCCTGCAACGCGGCGATGCATCGCTGGTCCGCGCCGGCCTGCGCGACGTGCTCGTGGAGCCACGGCGCGCGATCTTGATCCCGGGCTTTGCAGCAGTACAGGCGGCGGCGATGGACCACGACGCCCTGGGTGCGAGCATCTCGGGCGCCGGGCCGAGTGTGTTTGCGTGGTTCGCGTCGGCCGGCGCCGCGCATCGCGCCGCGCCGGCCATGCAGCAGGCCTTCGCCGACGCCGGCATCGCTGCGCGCACCTACGTCTCGCCGGTGGCGGGACCGCGCGCGGAGCTGTTGCCATGATGTTCCGCAGCACCCGCGGCATCGCCCCCGCCGTGCCGGTCGACGCGGCCCTGCTGGCCGGGCTCGCACCCGATGGCGGCCTCTACCTGCCCGCCGGCATCCCGGTCGCGCATGCGCCCTTCGTGCCCGGGCAAGCCCTGGCCGCGACGGCCACGCAATGGCTGGCGCCGTTCTTCGAGGTGTCCGCGTTGCGCGACGCGCTGCCGGCGATCTGCGCCACGGCCTTCGCCTTCGACGCGCCGCTGCGCGCCCTGCGCGGGGATGGCGATTATCTGCACGAGCTTTTCCACGGCCCGACCGCCGCGTTCAAGGATTATGCCGCGCGCTTCCTGGCCGAGGCGCTGGCGCGGCTGCGCCCGGTGGGCGCGCCCGTCAACACGATCCTGGTGGCGACCTCGGGCGACACCGGCGCGGCGGTCGCCGCCGCCTTCCATCGGCGGCCGGGCTTCGCGGTGGCGATCCTGTATCCGGACGGACGCGTCTCGCAGCGGCAGGCGCAGGGCCTGGAATGCTGGGGCGACAACGTGCGCGCCTTCCGCGTCGACGGCGATTTCGATGACTGCCAGCGCCTGGTCAAGCATGCGCTGGGTGATGCGGACCTGCGTGCCGCGGTGTCGCTGGGCGCGGCCAACAGCATCAGCTTGGGCCGCTTGCTGCCGCAACTGGCCTTCCACGCGCATGCCGCGCACGAGCACCAGGCCGCGCGGGGATCGCTGCTGAACCTGGTCGTGCCGACCGGCAACCTGGGCAATGCCTCGGCCGCCTGGCTGGCGCGGCGCATGGGGGCGCCGATCGGCGACATCGTGCTGGCGACAAATGCCAACGACACGCTGCCACGATTCTTTGCCGGCGGCGCTTACGCGCCACGGCCGGGCCTGGCGACGCTGGCCAATGCCATGGACGTGGGCGCGCCGAGCAACTTCGAGCGCCTGCGCAGCTGGCACGACGACGATGCCGCGCTGCGCGCCGCTTTTCGCGCCGAGGCGGTGGATGATGCCGGCATCCGCGCGACCATCGCCGGCGCGCCGGCGCGGCATGGCATCGTCCCCTGCCCGCACACGGCCACCGGCCTGCACCTGCTCGAGCGCCTGCGTGCGGAGGGCGACCGCCGCGACTGGGTGGTGGCCGCGACCGCGCACCCGGCCAAGTTCGACAGCGTCGTGGAACCGCTCGTCGGCCATGCCGTGGCCTTGCCGCCCGCGCTGGCGGTGATGCTCGCGCGGCCTGCATCCGGGCAGCCGCTGGCCAGGGACTACCCGGCCCTGCGCGCGCAGTTGCTGCGCGCGTAAAACCCTGACGCTAGGCGGAAGGCAGCGCCACCAGCGCGAAACCGTCGCCACGCAAGCCGACCGCCGATGCCGCGACGCGAATCGCGCCGCCGCCCCCGGCCGACTGGACGATCGCCTGGCACAGGCCGTGGAAGGCCTTGCGCTGCGCCGCCTGGTCGGGCTCGAGGCTGGTCGGATCGCCATTGCCGACGCCGATGATGCGGCCCGGCCCGGCGACGTCGAACCGCACCAGCGCGTTACCGTCGGGAACCACGGTGCCGGCGGCATCGACGACTTCCGCGGTGATCATGGACAGGTCGCGACCATCGCCGCGGATGCGCCGGCGGTCCGCCGTCAGCCGCACCGAATGCGCCGGTCCCGCCGTCCTGCGCTGCGCGCTGGCGACGCGCTTGCCGCCGGTGTATCCGATCGCCTCGATGCCGCCCGGCGCATAGGGCACCGTCCACGCAAGATGCCGGTCGCGCTCCACGCGCTTGCGCCCGGCGCTGCGGCCATTGACCAGCAGTTCGACTTCCTCGCAGTTGGCATGCACCCAGGTCTCGATGCCCTCGCCTTCGCGGCCCGGCCAGGTCCAGTGCGGGAACAGGTGCACGAGCGGTGCTTGCGGACGCCACCAGGCGCGGTAATACCAGTAGTTGTCCTTCGGGAAGCCGCAGGTGTCGAGGATGCCGAAGTAGCTGCTGATGCTCGGGAACTGCGCATACGGCGTCGGTTCGCCGCGATAGTCGAAGCCCGTCCACACGAAGCCGCCGGAGATGTAGGGATGCGCATCGGCAATCGTCCACCACTCCTCGGCGGTGGTCGCCCACCAGGGATGCTCGGTGTCGTAGGCGCGCAGGACGTGGGCGGCCGCGTCGTTGGCGTAGGCGCCGCGCGTGGCAACGGTACTTGCCGTCTCGGTACCCATGATCGGCTGGCCCGGCACCCTGGCATGGAAGCCCGGCATCTGGTCGGTGCGGTAGTTGAAGCCGACCACGTCCACCACGTTGGTCGCGCCCTCGCCGAAGCTGTTGTCGAAGGCCTGCGTGGTCGGCCGCGTCGGGTCGAGCGCGCGCACGACGCGCACCATCCCGGCGCTGATGCGGGCACCGCGCGCGGACTTGGCCTGCGGCTCTTCGTTGCCGACCGACCAGGCGATGATGCAGGGATGGTTGCGGTCGCGGCGCAGCATGCGCTCGAGCTGCGCCATCGCCTCGGGCTCGCTGCTGTTGAGCCGGGCCTCGGCGATCATCAGCATGCCCGCGGCATCGCAGGCATCGAGCAGGGACTCCGACGCGGGGTTGTGCGCGCTGCGCCAGGCGTTCGAGCCCATGGACTGCAGCTGCTCGACGCGCCAGGCGTTGAGGCGGTCGGGGATGGCGGTGCCGACGCCCGCATGGTCGTGGTGGTTGCAGGTACCCAGCAGCTTGACCGCCTTTCCATTGAGGAAAAACCCGCGCCCGGCGTCGAAGCGGATGCTGCGGATGCCGAACGGCGTCTCGTAGCGATCCACCACGCGCGCGTCCACCAGCAGCTCGGAGACCAGGCGGTACAGCCAGGGCGTTTCGATCGACCACAGGGCGGGCGTAGCCAGGTCCACCGCAGCGTCCTGCCTGGCCGAGGCGTCGGCGGCAATCGCGCCCTGCCACTCCGGCAATTGCACCACCACCCGACCATCGGGCGCGTGGATGGCTTGCCGCAGGACGACACTGGCCGAAGTGCCGCCTGCATTTTCGATCTCCACGCCGACGCTGACGCGCGCGCCGCCCGGGCCGATCTCGCTGCGCACCACCGTGCCCCATTGCGGGATGTGCACCGGCGCGGCGGAAACCAGGCGGACGCTTCGGTAGATGCCGGCGCCTTCGTAGAACCAGCCCTCGCCCAGCGACGCGTCCACCCGCAGGGCCAGCACGTTTGGGCCGCCCTCGGTGTCGACGAAGTCGGTGATGTCGACCCGGAACGGTGCGTAGCCGCCTTCGTTGCGGCCAACGATGTAGTTGTTCACGAACACCAGGCAGTCGCGGAACACGCCGTCGAATTCCAGCCAGAGGCGCCGGCCCGCGTCGGCGGCCGTGATGGGCAGCGCGCGCCGATACCAGCCGATGCTGTTGCCCGGGAAGTTGCGGCCGATGGCCTTGAAGCCGTGCGCGGCAAGGACATCGGCGTTGTCCTTGGTCGGCGCCGTGGCCGGCGGGGCGAAGGGCAGCGCCACGGCCCAGTCGTGCGGCACCTGCACCGCCGTCCAGCGACTGTCGTCGAAAGCCGGCTGCGCCGCGTCGGCGGTGTGGTAGCCCGCCTTCGCGAAGGTGCGCTGGTCGCGGCCGAAGCCGAAGTCCTGTTCCAGGTCGGCCGCGTGGCCCAGGTGGAAACGCCAGCCACTGTCGAGCAACACCGAGCGACGCGCCGATGGCGTGGGGGCCGCGGCGGCGGCCGCGCCGAAGGCTGGGCGCACCGCGGCCAATGCCGCCGAGGCCGAGGCCAGTTTCAGGAATTCGCGTCGTCCAACGGTGTCCACCAGCGTTCTCCGGTCTTCGATGTTCGACATGCGCGCCGCGTGTCCGGGGCGCGGCTCAGTGGCTGTCGCGTGGCAGGCCCATGCTCTGCTCGATGCGCTGGAACTGCTCCGCTCCCTCGAGGATTGCGCCGCTGTCGAGCTGGCCGACCAGCGATCGCTGGATCGCCTGCCAGGGCGTTTGCGAGGCGGGATAACGGTAGCCGCCGGCGCTGGCCAGCGCGGCGCGGCGCGCGTCGAGCTCGGCGTCCGTGACCAGCACGTCCACGCGATGCTGGCGCAGGTCCACGCGCACCCTGTCGCCGCTATGCAGCAGCGCCAGGTTCCCGCCCGCCGCCGCTTCCGGCGAGGCATTGAGGATGGACGGGCTGCCCGAGGTGCCGGATTGCCGCCCGTCGCCCAGGCAGGGCAGGGAACGGATGCCGCGCTTGATCAGGTAGTCCGGCGGACGCATGTTCACCACCTCGGCCGCGCCGGGATAGCCGATCGGCCCGGTGCCGCGCATGAACAACAGGCAGTCCTCGTCGATGGCCAGCGCCGGATCGTCGATGCGTGCGTGGTAATCCTCCGGGCCGTCGAACACGATCGCGCGCCCTTCGAAGGCCTCGGGGTCGTCGGGATTGGCCAGGTAGCGTGCACGGAATTCGTCCGAGACCACGCTGGTCTTCATGATCGCGCGCTCGAACAGGTTGCCGCCCAGCACGATGAAGCCCGATGCCGCCATCAAGGGCGTGTCATATGGCCGGATGACGTCGGTGTCCCCGATCGCCACGTCGCGGCAGTTCTCGCCGATGGTCTTGCCATTGACGGTCATCGCCGATGCGTCGATGCGGCCATGGGCGAGCAGTTGCGACAGCACGGCCGGCACGCCGCCCGCACGGTAATAGTCCTCGCCCAGGTATTCGCCCGCAGGTTGCAGATTGACCAGCAGGGGCACGTCGCGGCCGTGCCGTTCCCAGTCTTCAAGCGTGAGTTCCACGCCCATGTGCCGGGCGATCGCCGCCAGGTGGATCGGCGCGTTGGTCGAGCCGCCGATCGCCGAGTTCACCGCGATGGCGTTGAGGAAGGCGGCGCGCGTCATCACGTCCGAGGGCCGCAGGTTTTCCGCCACCATCTCGACGATGCGCTTGCCGGTGCGCCAGGCCATTTCCTGGCGATCGCGATAGGGCGCGGGAATCGCGGCCGAACCCGGCAATTGCATGCCCATGGCCTCGGCCAGCGAGTTCATCGTGGTGGCCGTGCCCATGGTGTTGCAGAAGCCGGTCGAGGGCGCGGACGAGGCCACCAGCTTGACGAAGCCGGCGTCGTCGATCTCGCCCGCGGCGAGCAGTTCGCGTGCCTTCCAGACGATGGTGCCCGACCCGGTGCGCTTGCCCTGGTGCCAGCCGTTGAGCATGGGCCCGACCGATAGCGCGATGGCGGGGATGTTCACCGTCGCCGCCGCCATCAGGCAGGCCGGCGTGGTCTTGTCGCAGCCAATCGTCAGCACGACCGCATCCAGCGGATAGCCGTACAGCACCTCCACCAGGCCGAGGTAGGCCAGGTTGCGGTCCAGGCCCGCGGTGGGCCGCTTGCCGGTCTCCTGGATCGGGTGCACCGGGAATTCGATGGCGATCCCGCCGGCGTCGCGGATGCCTTCGCGCACGCGTTCGGCCAGGACAAGGTGATGGCGGTTGCAGGGACTCAGGTCGCTGCCGGTCTGGGCGATGCCGATGATCGGCCGCTGGCCGCGCAGTTCCTCCTGGCTGAGGCCGAAGTTCATGTAGCGCTCGACGTACAGCGCGGTCATGTCCACGTTGCTCGCGTCGTCGAACCACGCGCGCGAGCGCAGGCGGCGCCCGGCGGATGGACAATCGTCTGGGGTGGATCCGCCCATGGCAGCCTCGTTGGCGCGACGGCGCCTGCGGAAAACATCTTATCTTATTGATATGATAATAGACCAGACAGCCCGGCCTGACGCGATGGACGAAGGTAAGCCCGCTGCAATCCGCGTCGCCGTGGTCGGCCTGGGCAAGATTGCCAGCGACCAGCACCTGCCGGCCATCGCGGGGTCGACGCGGTTTGCCCTGGTGGCGACGGTGGACCCGCGCAGCGTGGCCCTGGGCACGCCGGCGTTCGCATCCCTCGATGCCCTGCTGGCCTCCGGCATCGGGCTGGACGCCGTGGCGATCTGCACGCCACCGCAGGTGCGTGCGGCGATCGCGCGGCAGGCACTGGATGCCGGCCTGTCGGTCCTGCTGGAAAAGCCACCGGCCGCGAGCCTGGCCGAGTTCGAATCGCTCAAGGCATTGGCAGCGGCCCGTCGCCTGACCCTGTTCACCGCCTGGCATTCGCGCTTCGCGCCGATGGTGGACGCGGCGCGCAACTGGCTGGCCGGCCGCAAGGTCACCGGCGGCCGCGTGGACTGGCGCGAGGACGTGCGGCGCTGGCATCCCGGCCAGCACTGGCTGTGGCAGCCCGGCGGCATGGGCGTGTTCGACCCCGGCATCAACGCGTTCTCGATCCTGACCGCGATCCTGCCGGCGCCGCTGCGCATCAGCTGGGCCGAGCTCGATGTGCCGGAAAACCTGCACACGCCGATCGCCGCGCGTGCCTGGCTGGCGGTCGGCAGTGCCGCGCTGGGCGTGAGCTTCGACTTCCTCGCGACGAGTGCGCAAGCCTGGGACATCCGGCTGGACCTGGCCTGCGGCCACCGCCTGCACCTGTCGGACGGCGGCGCGTCCCTGGCCATCGACGACGGCCCGCCGCGCACGGCGGCCAGCGCCGAATACGCAGGGGTCTATGCGCGCTTCGCGCAACTGCTTGAGCTGCGGGCCAGCGACGCGGACGCCGCGCCCATGGCGCTGGCACTGGAAGCACTGGCGGTGGGCGGCGTGCGCCGCGTCGCCGCGTTCGTGGAGTAACGGCGCGGCGCTAGCCCGCGCTTACCACCAGACCGTGTACAGGGCGGCGAGGATCAGCACCACCCCCAGCGCGCCGATGTTGAACCCGCCGGAGGTCCGGTAGTCCACGTCATCGGTGCGGATGATGCTGGTGCCCGCCACCGCCGGCCGCAACTTGGACACCACGATCGCCAGCACCAGGGCGAGCAGGAACACCAGGCCCATGCGATCCATGAAGGGCAACTGCGGATAGAAGATCTTGATGCCGATCGACAGCAGGAAGGAGCCGACCGTCGCCGCCAGCGCACCGGCCTCCGTCGCCGGTTTCCAGAACAGGCCGAGCAGGAAGATCACCACGATGCCCGGGGTGAAGAAGCCGGTGTATTCCTGCACGTACTGGAATGCCTGGTCGAAACTGCCCAGCAGCGGGCGCGCCGCGACGATGCCAAGCACCGTGGCGACGATCGCCGCGATCCGGCCGGTGCGCACCTGGGTGCCCTGGTCCTTCACCGCGCCGTGCTTGGCGTACAGGTCGAGGGTGAAGATGGTCGCGATCGAATTGATCTTGGAGGCCGTGGAGGCAATCACCGCCGCCACCAGGGCCGCGAACACCAGGCCAAGGATGCCGTGCGGCAGCAACTGCATCATGGTCGGATAGGCCTCGTCGGGCTTGGCAAGGTTCGGCGCCAGCACCACGGCGGCAATGCCGGGCAGCACGATGATCACCGGCATCAGCAGCTTGAGGAAGGCCGCGAACAGCACGCCGCGCTGCGCCTCCTTCAGGCTCTTGGCGGCCAGCGCGCGCTGGATGATGTACTGGTTGAAACCCCAGTAGCTCAGGTTGGCGATCCACATGCCGCCCACCAGCACCGAGATGCCGGGCAGGTCCTTGTAGAAGGGATTGTCCTTCCTGAGGATCATCTCGAAATGGCCGGGCACGCGCTCGCTGAGGATGTGGAAGCCGGCCAGCAGGCTGCCGCCGCCGATCTTCTGCAAGGTCAGCGTCGAGATCATCAGGCCGCCGAGCACCAGCAACGCCACCTGCACGATGTCGGTCAGCGCCACCGCCTTCAGGCCGCCGCGCAGCTGGTAAAGCAAGGCAAAGATGCCCAGGCCCGCCAGTGCGAGGTCCTGGTTGATGCCCGCCACCTTGGACACCGCGATCGAGCCCAGCCACAGGATGGAAGTCAGGTTGACGAAGATGTACAGGCCGAGCCAGAACACCGCCATCAGGGTGCGGATGCGCGGGCCGTAACGGTCCTGCAGGAACTGCGGCATGGTGTAGATGCCGTTGCGCAGGAAGATCGGCAAAAACCACTTGCCGACGATCAGCAGGGTCGCCGCCGCCATCCATTCGTAGGACGCGATCGCCAGGCCGATCGCATAGCCCGAACCGGACATGCCGACGATCTGTTCGGCCGAGATGTTGGCCGCGATCAGCGAGGCGCCGATCGCCCACCAGGGCAGGGACTTGGAGGCCAGGAAGTAACCGGTGGTGGTCTCCGCCTCGCCAGTGCGGTTGCGCGACACGTACTGCGCCAGCACGAAGATGCCGATCGCATAGGCGACCAGCACGGCGATATCGATCGTGGACAAATGCATCGTGGATTCCCCCCCGGGAAGTCTGGCCCGCGCGACCGCGTCGGGCGGCGCCAGGCATGTGGACACAAACGCGCGGACCGGCGCTGCCTGCCGTTGCCGTCTATTTATACTATAATTGGATCATGAGCAAGCCGAGTCCCTCCCCGTCCGCCGCCGGCGCGCCGCAGGTCCGCCTGGCCTGGGCTTTGGCGGCGCAACTGGGCGAAGGCCCGGCCTGGATCGGGCACGAGCGCGCGCTGTGGTTCGTGGATATCGAGGGCCGCCGCCTGCACCGCTTCGATCCCGCCACCGGCGCCGGCCGGGATTTCCCGATGCCGGGGCGCTGCAGTTTCGTCCTGCCCTCGGACGATGGCGCACTGGTCGTCGGGATGGAACTGGCATTGCATCGCGTCGTGGACGGTGGGTTGGCGGGCCGCATCGCCGAGGTCGGCGGCAACCCGCGCTGCCGCACCAATGACGCCACCGTGGACCCGCGCGGCAGGCTCTGGTTCGGCACGATGGACCTTGGCCAGCAAGCGCCGATCGGCCAGGTGCAGGTGTTCGACCGCGGCGCGCTGCGCGCGGTCGGCGGCCAGTGCGCAATCACCAATGGCCCGGCGATCAGTCCCGATGGGGGCGTGCTGTACCACGTGGATACCCTGGGCGGCATCGTCTGGGAGTTCGACATCAGCGCGCACGAGGCACTGGTCGGTGGCCGCGAGTTCGTGCGCATCGCGCCCGGCGATGGCTACCCCGATGGCGTGACGGTGGATGCACAGGGCTGCGTCTGGGTCGCGCTGTGGGGCGGCTGGTGCGTGCGCCGCTATGCGCCCGGCGGCGAGTTGCTACTCGAGGTGCCGATGCCTTGCGCGCAAGTCACCAAGCTCGCCTTTGGTGGCGACGGGTTGCGCACCGCCTTCGTCACCACGGCGCGGACCGGACTGGATGCCGGGGCTTTGCGCGCGCAACCGCTGGCCGGCGCGCTGTTCGCCTTCGATGCGCCCGCGCCCGGCCTGCCGATGCCTGCGGTGGCGCTGCGATGACGGCGCCCTATTCCATCGCCGGCGACTGGGGCACGACGCGGATGCGGCTGTTCCGCTGCGTCGGCGGTCGCGTCGTGGACCGCGTCGACGGCCCCGGCATCGGCGCGCTAGCCAGCGCCACGCCTGCGCAGGCCCTGCGCGATGCAATCGCCCCCTGGCGCGCCGACGGCGCCCCGCTGCATATCGTGCTCTGCGGAATGGCGGGCGCACGCAGCGGCGTGGCGGAGGCACCCTATGCCCACTGTCCCGCCGACGCGCAGGCCTGGACGGCCCGTGCGCAGCGACTCGTGCTCGACGGCATTCCCGTCGCCATCGCGGCGGGCCTGGCCTGCGAGCGCGCGGACGGCGCGCCGGACGTGATGCGTGGCGAGGAGACCCAGCTGTTCGGCGCGCTGCACCTGGATGCCGCGCTCGCCTCCGGCCGCCGGCTCTGCGCCCTGCCCGGGACGCATGGCAAGTGGGCCTGGCTCGAAGACGGCCGCATCGTGCAGTTCCAGACCTTTCCTTCGGGCGAACTGTTCGCCCTGTTGCGCGACCAGTCCACGCTCACCCGCGTCGGTGACGACCCGGCCGGCGAAGACGCGGGATTCGACGACGGCCTGGCCGCGGCGCGCACGCGCAGCGGCCTGCTCGGCCAGTTGTTCCGCGCCCGCGCGGCGCAACTGCGTGCGGGCAAGACGCGCGGCTGGGCGCTCGGCTACTTATCAGGCCTGGTGATCGGCAGCGAGGTCGGCGAGATCCTCGACGCATCGCCTGCGCCGCCGGCCCTGACCCTGGTCGGCGATCCCGCGTTGTCGGCGCGCTATGCACGCGCGCTTGCCGGGGCCGGCGCGACCGCCACTACGCTCGACGGGGACGCCTGCGCCCTGGCCGGGCTGCACCTGCTCGAGGAGACGCTGTCGTGGTCATAGACGCACTGCTGGCTTCCGGCGCGCCGCCGATCGTGGCGATCCTGCGCGGACTGCAGGCACACGAGGCGCGCGACGTCGGCGCCGCCCTGGTCGAGGCCGGCATCCGCCTGGTCGAAGTCCCGCTGAACTCGCCGGACCCGTTCGCCAGCATCGCGCTCTTGCAGGCCTCCATCGGCGATGTCGCCTGCGTGGGCGCGGGCACCGTGATTGACGCCGCGTCGGTGGACCGGCTGGCGGCGACCGGCGCGCGCCTGATGGTGGCGCCGAACACCGACCCGGCGCTGATCGCGCGCGCCATCGGCCTCGGCCTGCAGCCGATGCCCGGATTCCAGACGCCGACCGAGGCCTTCGCGGCGATCGCGGCAGGGGCGCGGCGGCTCAAGTTGTTCCCCGCCGCCTCGCTCGGCCCCGCGCATGTGCGCGCGATCCGCGAGGTCGTGCCACGCGACGTGGCGCTGTGGGCGGTCGGTGGCGCCGGCGCGGGCAATATCGGCGAGTGGCTGGCGGCAGGCTGCGAAGGCATCGGCGTTGGTGGCGGGCTGTATCGACCCGGAGATGTGGCGGCGCTCGTCGGCGCCCGGGCGGCGGCGCTGGTCGCGGCCTGGCGCGACGCGGCGAAGCCTGCCGTTGCGGGGGCGGCGTGATGGCGCAGAGCGTGCGCAAATCGCTGGGCCGCAACCTGACCTACGGGATGCTCGACCACCTCGGCCGCGAAATCGTCACCGGCCGCTACGTCGGCAAGGCCTTCCCGACCGAGGCCGAACTCGCCGAACAGTATTCCGTCAGCCGCTCGGTGACGCGCGAGGCGGTGAAGATGCTGACCGCCAAGGGCCTGCTCACCGCGCGCCCGCGCCAAGGCACCAGCGTGCAGCCTTCGACCTCGTGGAACCTGTTCGACGACGACGTGCTGCGCTGGCTGCTCGAGCGCAAGTTCTCGCTGACCCTTCTGCGCCAGTTCAGCGAACTGCGCGTGGCGATCGAACCGGCGGCCGCGGCGCTGTCCGCGCGGGCGGCGGACGCGGGCGGCAAGGCGGCCATCGAGGCGGGATTCCAGCGCATGGTGGCGGCCGAGGCGGGCCACGACGATCCGCTGGAATCGGACATCGCCTTCCACGTGTCCATCCTGCAGGCCTCGGGCAATCCCTTCTTCGTGCAGTTCCGCGACGTGGTCGAGACGGCACTGCGCACCTCGATCCGCTTCACCAACCGCTTCAAGGGCCGCAGCGCCAGCTTGCCGGCGCACAAGGCCGTGCGCGATGCCATCCTCGCCGGCGATGCGAGCAAGGCGCGCACGCGGATGGAGGCGATCATCCGCGACGTGATGGCCCTGATCGATGCGGCGGAGCGCGGCAAGGCCGCCGCGCGCTGACGCAGGTGCGTTGCCGGCGGCTCAGCGCGCGGTGTACTTTCCGGCCGCCGCGGGCGCAGCGCCGCGCCGATAGTGGCGTCCGAGGAAATCGAAGGCCGGCAGGGCCTCGTGGCTCTTCAGGTCGAACCACGTGGCGTTCTCCCAGTTCGATCCCGTGCCCCAGCGCGTCTTGCAGCTGGTCGAAATCCACGCCGGCTCCCAGTACACGACGCCGACGCCGCCACTGTCCACCACCCGTTGCGTGAGGTCGGTGAGGTAGGCCAGCTGGCCCTGCGGCGTCGCCGGATAGCCGGGGATCAGGGTATCGGCGCCGAGCAGGTTCGGCGAGGCGTCCTCGCCGTCGGTGGTGAACGGGTAGGCCGTCTCGACCACCATCACGTCCACCTTGTAGCGCCGGCGCGCCTGCGCGATGGTCTCGCCCAACTGCGCGATCGAGCGCGTGGACCACTTGCGGTAATAGCTGATGCCGATCAGGTCGTAGCCGTGCAAGCCCGCCCTGGTGGCGGCATCGAACCAGGGCAGCACGTTTTCCGGCTGGGCGATGTGCAGCATGATCCGCGGCTGCAGCCTGGCGACCTTGCCGGCGTCGTGGACGGCACGGATGCCGGCGCCCAGCAGGGCGGCATTGCGCGTCCAGTCGATCGGACGGTCCTGCTTGCCGCCCATCAGCTCCGGGTTGGTCTCGTTGCCCACCTGCACCAGTTCGGGCATCAGGCCCTGCGCGTCGAGGTCGGCCAGCACCTTGCGCGTGTAGTCGTAAAGGGCCCTGGCCTGCGCGGCCGTGTCGAGCCCGGCCCAGGCCGCGGGCGCGACCTGCTTGTCGCCGTCGGCCCAGTCGTCGGAATAATGGAAGTCGAGCAGCACCTGCAATCCCTGCGCGCGCGCGCGGCGGATGGTGCGGGCCACGTCGGCGGGATTGCTGTACCTGGTCCAAGTCGCGTCATTCCAGATCCGCACGCGGACCAGGTTGCCGCCCGCGGACTTCATCAACGCGAACGGATCCACGCGCTGGCCGGCCTTGCGATACACCGCGCCGCAGTCGTCCATCTCGTTGACATAGCTGAGGTCGGCGCCCAGGTAGAGGCCGCCGGCCGGCCGCGGCGGCGACGCCGCGCGGGCCGGGGCAACGGCGGCCGCGGCGGCGGTCGCGAGCGCGACCGACAAGGCGACGGACAAGGCAGGTGTCGAGGCGAGTCGCAGTGGCGTCATGGCGGACTCCGGCAGGAGCCACAGCATAGGCCGCAGGCGGGCGGCGGGGAAATCGCGCACCGGGACCGCTGCCTGGCAGGGGGGAGGGAGCCGAGGGGCAGCGGCCCGGACGCGAAACCAGCGGCGAAGCGCGACGTGCGCGCGGCTTCGCCTAGTCGGTGCGTGCAGGCACGGGGATGCGGAACCAGGCCGAGTACAACGCGGGCAGGAACAGGATGGTCAGCGCCGTGGCGACCACCAGCCCGCCCATGATCGCCACCGCCATCGGCCCGAAGAATTCGCTGCGCGACAGCGGCAGCATCGCCAGCACCGCGGCCAGCGCCGTGAGCACGATCGGCCGGAATCGGCGCACCGTCGCATCCACCACCGACTGGTAGGGCGTGTGCCCGGCGTGGATGTCCTGGTCGATCTGGTCCACCAGGATCACCGAGTTGCGCATGATCATGCCCGACAGCGCGATGGTGCCGAGCATGGCCACGAAGCCGAACGGCACGCGGAACAACAGCAGGAACGCGGTCACCCCGATCAAGCCCAGCGGAGCGGTCAACCAGACCATCGCCACGCGGCGGAAGCTGCGCAACTGGACCATCAACAACGTCGTCACCGCCAGGATGAACAGCGGCACGCCGGCGGCCACCGACTTCGAGCCGCGCGCGGAATCCTCCACCGTGCCGCCGGTCTCGAGCAGGAAGCCCGGCGGCAGCGCGGCGCGGATGCCGTCCAGGGTCGGCAGGATCTGCGCGGTTACCGTCGGCGGCGTCACGTCGCCATAGACGTCGGCGCGCACGTTGATGCTGGGCAGGCGGTTGCGGTGCCAGATGATGCCGTCCTCCACGCCGTAGTCCAGCGTCGCCAGTTGCGACAGCGGCACGCTGCGGCCGCTCTCGGTCGGGACGGCCAGGCTGGACAGCAGGGACAGGCGCGCGCGCTCGTCCTCCGGGCCGCGCAGCAGGATCTCGATCAGCTCGTTGCCCTCGCGGTAGGTGCTGACGGAATTGCCGGACAGCGAACCGCGCAGGAACTGCGCCAGCGCCGCGGAACTCACGCCCAGCGCGCGGGCGCGATCCTGGTCCAGGGTCAGGCGCACCACCTTGCTCGGCTCGTCCCAGTCCAGGTTGACGTTGTCCACGTTCGGGTTGGCGCGGATCTTCGCGGCGACCTCGTAGGCGATGCGGCGCACGTCGTCGATATGCTCGCCGGAGACGCGGAACTGGATCGGGAAGCCGACCGGCGGCCCGTTTTCCAGGCGAAGCACGCGGCCCTGCACGTCGCCGAAGTCCTTTGCCAGCGTTTCGATCACCCAGCGGCGCACGCGCTCGCGTGATTCGATGTCCGGCGCAAGCAGGACGAACTGGGCGAAGTTGGATTGCGGCAGCTTCTGGTCGAAGGGAAGGTAGAAGCGAGGCGACCCCGTACCGACGTAGGCCACGTAGTTGACCAGGTCCTTGCGCGTCTTGAGCAGGGCCTCGAAGCGCCGGGTGGCATCGTCGGTGGCGCGCAGCGAGGCGCCTTCGGCCAACTCCAGGTCCACCACCAGCTCCAGCCGGGTGGAGGACGGGAAGAACTGCTGCGGCACGAAGCGGAACAGGCCGATCGCCGCGACGAAGCTCAACACGGTCAGCGCGATCACCGTCTTGCGCTGGCCCACGCACCAGCCGATCCAGCTGCGCAGCTTGCGATAGAAGGGCGTGGCGTAGGGATCGTGCGCGTGGCCGTCGCCGGCGGTTTGCGCCGGCGGTTCCACCAGGCCGCCGAGCCACCCCGGCAACACGGACGCGATGCGGCGACGGGCGAGGTCCCAGCGTCCCGGCCCGCGCGCGGCGTGCAGCTGCGCCGCATCGGGCAGGAACTTGTCGCCGAGATAGGGGATGAACACCACCGCCGCCACCCAGCTCAGCAACAGGGCGATGGTCACCACCTGGAAGATCGAGCGCGTGTACTCGCCGGTGCCCGATTGCGCGGTGGCGATCGGCAGGAAGCCGGCCGCGGTGACCAGGGTGCCGGTGAGCATCGGGAAGGCGGTGCTGGTGTAGGCGAAGCTGGCGGCGCTGAGCCGGTCCAGCCCCTGCTCCATCTTCACCGCCATCATCTCCACCGCGATGATGGCATCGTCCACCAGCAGGCCCAGCGCCAGGATCAGTGCGCCGAGCGAGATCTTGTGCAGGCCGATGTCGAACAGGGCCATCGCGGCGAAGGTCATCGCCAGCACCAGCGGAATGGTCAGCGCCACCACCAGGCCAGGCCGCCGGCCCAGCGAGAAAAAGCTCACCAGCAGGACGATGCCCACCGCCTCGGCGAGCGAGCGCACGAACTCGGCCACCGAGTCGCGCACCGCGGACGGCTGGTCCGAGACCTTGCGCAGCGACATGCCGACCGGCAGGGTCGTTTGCAGGCGCGAGAACTCGGTCTCGAGCTTGTCGCCGAGCGAGATGATGTCGCCGCCGGGCTTCATGGACACGGCGATGCCGATCGCGTTCTCGCCCAGGAAGCGCATGCGCGGCGCCGCCGGGTCGGAGAAGCCGCGCCGCACCGTTGCCACGTCGCCCAGGCGGAAGCTGCGGCCGCCGGCGCGGATGGGGAAGTCGCGGATCTCCTGCACGGACTTGAAGCCGCCGCTCACCCGCAGTTGCACGCGGTCGGTGGGGGTCTCGAAGAAACTGGTCGGCGCGACCGCGTTCTGCGCGTCCACCGCCTGCTGCACGGCCTGCAACGGGATGCCCAGGGTGGCCAGTTTTGTGTTGGACAGTTCGATGAAGATCTTCTCTTCCTGCAGGCCCAGCAGGTCCACCTTGGCCACGTCGGGCACGCGATGCAGGTCGAGTTCGATCCGCTCGGCGTAGTCCTTCATGGTGGCGTAGTCGAAACCCTCGCCGGTGAGCGCGTAGATGTTGCCGAAGGTGTCGCCGAATTCGTCGTTGAAGTACGGGCCGACCACGCCGGCGGGCAGGGTCGGCCGGATGTCGCCGATCTTCTTGCGGACCTGGTACCAGAGCGCGGGAATGTCGCGCGAGTTCATCGAGTCCCGCGCCATGAACTGCACCAGCGATTCGCCCGGCCGGGAATACGAGCGGATGAACTCGTACTCGCCGGTCTCCATCAGCTTCTTCTCGATCCGGTCGCTGACCTGGCGGCCCACGTCCTCGGCGGTGGCGCCCGGCCAGAAGGTGCGCACCACCATGATCTTGAAGGTGAAGGGCGGGTCTTCGGACTGGCCCAGGCGCTGGTAGCTGACGATGCCCGCGACCGCGAACACGATCATCGAGAACAGGACCAGGGACTTGTTGCGCAGGGCCCAGGCGGACAGGTTGAAGCGGCTCACGGGCGGTCAGTGCGCGCTGGGCGACGGCAGGGGCGCGACGGCGGCGTCCACCTGCACCGGCCGGTTGTCGCGGTCGATCGGCAGCACCTGCTCGCCCTCGCGCAACAGGTGCGCGCCGGCGGCGACCACCCATTCGTCGGGCTGCAGGCCGGAGCGCACGGGCACGCCATCCTCGCCGTAGGCACCGGCCTCGATCGGGCGCAGGTGCACGATGCCTTTCGCGTCCACCACCCACACGGCCTGGCGCGAGCCCGCGCGGGTCAGGGCGGACAGCGGCAGGCGCATGCCGGAATTCTCCGCGGCCAATGAAAACACGCGCGCGCTCTGACCCAGTTCCACCGCGCTGTCCCCGGTGTCGAAGGCGACGCGCGCGGCGTAGGTGCGGGTCAAGGGATCGGCGGCCGGCGAGAGTTCGCGCAGCTTGCCGGCGAAGCGCTTGCCCGGCAGCGCCCACAGCTCCACCGCCAGGTCGCGGCCCAGGGTGAATCGCGCGATGTCGTTCTCCGGCACGCTGATCGCCGCTTCGCGCTCGCCGTCGAGCGCGAGCACGAAAACGGCCTGTCCCGCGGCAACGACCTGGCCCGCCTCGGCCTGGCGCTGCGTGATCACGCCATTGCCCGGCGCCCGCAGCGCGGCGTAACCGACCTGGTTGCCGGCCGCGGACAGCTGCGCGCGGGCCTGGCGCACGCGCGAAGCGGCCGCGTCGTAGGCGGCCTGGCGGGTGTCGAGCAGGGACCGGCTGACCAGCTGGCGCGCGGCCAGGTCCTTGTACCGGGCCAATTCCGAGCGGGCCAGGGCGAGGTCGGAATCGGCCGAGGCGAGCTGGGCGCGATCGGCCTCCGACTGCAACTTGACGTCGGATGCGTCCAGGTCGGCCAGCACCTGGCCGGTCTTGACCCGCGCGCCTGCATCCACCAGCCGGTGCGCGATCTTGCCGCCGATGCGGAAGGCCAAGGGCGTCTCCGCGCGGGCATGGACTTCGCCGGCGAAGGCCTCGTAGGCCAAGTCCACGGCGCTGGCCTGCACCACCATGGCCGGCCGCGGGGGCGTCGGCTCGGGGGCCTTGGCGCAGGCGGCCAGCAGCAGGGGTAGCAGCGGCAGCAGGGGCGGCAGCCAGGCGGCGGACCGGATCGTCAGGCGGCGGAGCGGCGGCATGAGTGCAACCTAAATAATGGACCAGGGGGTACATTAACATTAGCAAACCATCGGGTACAATAATCGAATGGCACATTCCGCTCCCCCCCGGCGCACCCCGGTCCCGGCCGCCCCGACGCCCTCGCCGGGCCGGCCCAAGGACATGGAGAAGCGCGCCGCCATCCTCGAGTCGGCGATGACGCTGTTCCCCGCGCGCGGCTACGACGGCGTCAGCGTGGACGCGATCGCGCAGGCCGCCGGCGTGTCCAAACTCACCGTCTACAGCCACTTCGCCGACAAGGACGCCTTGTTCGGCGCCGCCGTCACCGAATGCTGCACGCAGTTGTTGCCGCGCGGCTTGTTCGAGCCCGCGCCGGACGCCGACGTGCGTGCGGCGCTGACCCGAATCGGCCAGGCCTTCACCGACCTGATGCTGGACGAGCGCGCGGTGAGCCTGCACCGGGTGATGGTGGCGCAAGCCGGCCAAGGCAGCCGACTTGCGGAGATCTTCTTCGCCACCGGTCCCAATGTCGCACTGCAGGAGATGGAAACCTTCCTGCGCGCCGCGCATGCCGCCGGCACGCTGCGGGTAGACGAACCGGCGCAAGCCGCGGGCCACTTCTTCTGCCTGCTCAAGGGCGTGCGCCACATGCGCATCCTGGTCGGCCTGTGCGTGCTGCCCGATGCTGCGGAGCGCGATGCGCATGTCGCCGACGTCGTCGACCTGTTCCTGCGCGCCTACTCGCCGGCCGCCTTCGATGGGGCGGGCGCTTGAAAAACCGGTGCCGCGCCGCCATGACAGGCGTCCCGGTGACTTCTGGCACTACGGGCCGCGCGCGTCCCCGCGCGATCCTGCAGCCTCGGAATTCCCGGCAAACCAGGGGCGGCCCTACAATGGCCGGTCCCGCATGTCCTTCGGAAACGCAGCAATGTCACTGAACTTCGAGCAAGCCCGCGCCGCCATGATCGAGCAGCAGGTCCGTCCCTGGGACGTGCTCGACCCGCGCGTGCTCGAGGCGCTGGCGCGTGTGCGTCGCGAGGACTTCGTCGCGCCGGCCCACCGCAGCCTGGCCTTCAGCGACCTGCCGCTACCGCTGGCCCACGGCGAATGCATGATGAAGCCCGTGGTCGAGGGCCGGCTGCTGCAGGCGCTTGGACTGGAGCCTGGTGACGACGTGCTCGAGATCGGCACCGGTTCCGGCTTCGTCACCGCCTGCCTGGCCCAACTCGCACGCGATGTGGTCAGCATCGAGCGGCACCAGGATTTCGTCGACGCCGCGCGCACCAGGCTGGCGCATGCCGGCATCGGCAATGCGCGCATCGAGTGCGCCGACGCCCTGGCCTGGGATCCCGGCCGCCAGTTCGACGCGATCGCGGTCACCGCCGCGGTCGCCACGCTGCCAGAGGCGTTCGGGCGCTGGCTCAAGCCGGGCGGCCGCATGTTCGTGGTGCGCGGCCATTCGCCCGTCCAGGAAGCCCTGCGCATCGTCCGCCGCGACGATGCCCTGGTCGCCGAAAGCCTGTTCGAAACCGACATCCCCTACCTCCACGGCGCCGCTCCGGCGCCGCATTTCAGCCTCTGAACCGGGAACCTTCATGGCCATCCGTCTCCGCCCGCTCGCCTTTGCCCTGCTGATCGCCGGCCTCTCGGCCCAGGCCCATGCCACCGACCTGGTGCAGGCATACGACCTCGCGCGCGCAAGCGATCCGCAGTTCGCCGCTTCCGAGGCACAGAAGAACGCGACCGCCGAAGGCATCGTGCAGTCGCGCTCGGCCCTGTTGCCGCAGGTCAGCGCCGACGTCACCTACAACAAGAGCTTCTCCAGCAGCAGCGGCAACCAGGTCTTCGCCGGCGCGCCGACGCCGACCAATTCGACCTATTCCGAGTCGAGCAGCCGCAGCTCCGGTGTCAACGTGCGCCAGAGCATCTACGACCACAGCAACTACACCCGCCTGGGTGCGAGCAAGGCGCGCAGCCGCGCGGCCGATGCCGACTACGATGCCGCCGCCGACTCGCTGATCGTCCGTGTCGCCGACGCTTACTTCAACGTGCTCACCGCGATCGAGACGCTTGCGTCCTCGCGCGCCGAGGAGCGTTCGGTCAAGCGCCAGCTCGACCAGGCCGAGAAGCGCCTGGAAGTCGGACTGGCGCCGATCACCGACGTGCACGAGGCCCGTGCGCGCTACGACAGCGCCCGCGCCGCCGCGATCCTGCAGGCGACCACGCTGGACGACGCCTACGAAGCCCTGGCCGAGATCACCGGCCAGCGCCTGAGCAACCTCAAGGGGCTGTCGGCCGATTTCCACCCGGAGAACACCGACACCAAGAGCATCGAGGACTGGGTCGCGCTCGCCCTGTCGTCGAATCCGACCCTGCGCTCGCGCGCGGAGGCGCTTGCTGCCGCGGAGAAAGACGTCGACACCGCCCGCGCCGGCCACTACCCAACCCTGTCCGCGACCGCCAGCTACGGCGACGACGCGCGCTGGGGCGAGAGCACCCGTCGCTCGCCCTTGCCGCGGGCACTGAGCGAATTCGGCAGCTCGGGCACCGGGCCGACCTATGGCATCACCCTGTCGGTGCCGATCTTCAGCGGCTTCAACACGTCCTCGCGCGTTCGCCAGGCGCTGTTCACCCGCGATGCCGCCTCCGATGCGCTCGAGCAGCAGAAGCGCGCCGTCGTGCGCCAGACCCGCGGCGCCTACCGCAACCTGATCTCCGGCGCAGCCGAGGTCGAGGCGCGCCGCCTGGCGGTGGTCTCCGCGCAGGCCGCGTACGAAGCCGGCGAAGCCGGGCTCGAAGTCGGCACCCGGACCATCGTGGACGTGCTGATCGCCCAGCAGCAATTGTTCGATGCGCAGCGCGCCTATGCCTTCGCCCGGCACAACTACCTGGTCAACCAGCTGCGCCTGCGCCAGGCCGCCGGCACCCTGGAAGCCAGCGACCTGGAACAGGTCAATCGTTACCTGGTCGCCGATGCGGACGCCACGCTCGAGGCCACCGGCAAGGAATAAGCCGCGCGCGGCACGGGCTGGCCACGCGCCAGCCTGGCGGCTTCGTCACCGACGCCTCCCCGCCTCAGGCCGGGAGGCGTTCTTCCACCAAGGCCAGGGTGCGCGCCAGCGCGCCGCGCTCGGCGGCGATGCGCAGGCGTCCCGCCTCGCCACGCCGCCTACGCTCGACCGGATCGCGCAACCAGGCCAGCACCTTGCGCGAGAGCTCGTCGCCATCGGCGACGCGCAGCACGGCCCCTGCCTCGAGCAGCAGCGCGGTGATCTCCTGGAAATTGGAGGTATGCGGGCCAACCAGCGCCGGCACGCCGAGCGCCGCGGGCTCGAGCAGGTTGTGCCCGCCGATGTCGGCCAGGCTACCGCCGACGAAGGCCACGTCGGCCGCGGCATAGAAGGCCATCAACTCGCCCAGGGTATCGACGACGAAGGCCTGCGCCGCCGCATCGGGCAGGCCATGCTCGCGCCGTGACTGCACGCGCAGTCCGGCACGCGCGCAGGCGGCGGCGACGGCGGCAAAGCGCTCGGGGTGGCGCGGCGCCCAGAGCAGCAGCGCGTCCGGACGTTCGGCAAGCACGGCCTGGTGGGCGTGGATGACGGCGTCCTCTTCGTCCGGGTGGGTGCTGGCGGCGATCCAGACGGGACGGAGTACGCCCCACTTCTCACGCCATGCAGTCGCCTCGGCCTCCAGGCCGTCGCGAACGGGCTGGTCGTACTTGAGGTTGCCAGTGACGCGCACGCAGGCGTCCGGCGCGCCGAGCTTGCGATAGCGCAGTGCGTCGGCTTCCGACTGCGCGGCCACCACGTCCACCGTGCGCAGCGCATGGCGCACCAGGGGCGCGATCGGGCGATAGCCCTTCAACGAACGCTTGGACAGGCGCGCATTGGCGATCAGCAGCGGCACGCCGCGCGCCTCCAGTTCGTGGAACAGGTTGGGCCAGATCTCAGTCTCCATCACCAGCGCCAGCCGCGGGCGGAAATGCTCGAGGAAATTGCGCATCGCGCCGGGCAGGTCCCAGGGCAGGTAGACGTGGCGCACGGCATCGCCCCAGATCGCGCGGACGCGGGCCGACCCGGTCGGCGTGGTCGTGGTCACCAGCAGGGCGCAGCCGGGATGGCGCGCGCGCAGGGCCATGACCAGCGGGGCCGCGGCATTGACCTCGCCCACCGACACCGCGTGCACCCACAGGCAGTCGGGCAAACCCTCGCCCCGGTACAGGGCGAAGCGCTCGCTCCAGCGATCGAAATATTCGCGCTGGCGCAGTCCGCGCCAGATCAGGTAGTACAGCGAGACCGGCAACGCGAGCCGAAGCACCAGCGAATAGAGGCCCCGCCACGCCCGGTGCGACACGGGTTCTTGCATGGGCGCAGGATAGCCGGTCCCGCTAGAATCCGTGCGTGGACCCCTCCGATCGCGACCCGCCGCCACTGTCCCCCGCGCAATGGCCGGTCTGGATCGGCATTGCCTTCGGCTGGACCCTGGCGCGCTGGCCCTGGTGGCTGGTGCGCCGCGCGGGTCCGCTGCTCGGCCGCCTGCTCGGCCTGCTGATGCCTGGGCGGCGGCGCGTGGCGGCGATCAACCTGGCGCTGTGTTTCCCCGAGCTTGATGACGCCGCGCGCGCGGCCCTGTTGCGCGCGCACCTGCGCTCGCTCGGCCTGTCGGTGTTCGAATTCCTGCGTGCCTGGTGGGGCCCGCTGGCGCCGCTGGAGCGCGGTTTCGAACTGGTCGGCCTCGAGCGGCTGGAAGCGGCGCGCGCGGACGGCCGCGGCGTGCTGCTGATCGGCCCGCACTTCACCACGCTGGAGATCTGCACCCGCCTGCTCTGCCTGCATGCGCCGATCGGGGGCATGTACCGCCCGCACGCCACCGCGGCGATGGACTGGGCCGTGCGCCATGGGCGGATGGGCCATGCGGCGGCGATGTATTCGCGCGAGGCGCTGCGTCCGGCGATCCGCCACCTGAAGGACGGCGGCATCCTGTGGTTCGCGCCCGACCAGGAAACGCTCCGTGGGGACAGCGTGTTCGTCCCCTTCTTCGGCCGGCCCGCCTGGAGTCTCACCTCCACGCACCAGATGGCGCGGCTGTCCGGCGCGCGGGTGTTGCCGCTGTTCCACCAGCGACTGCCCGACGGCCGCTATCGGGTCGAGATCGGCGAGCCGCTCGCCGACTTCCCCACCCGCGATCCGGTCGCCGACACTGCGCGCGTGATGGCCCTGCTGGAAGAACGCATCCGTCGTGCGCCGGAGCAGTACCTGTGGATGCACAAGCGGTTCAAGCGCACGCCGGACGACTCTGCTTCGCCCTACTGACGCGCTCCGTGACCGTGACCGTGACCGTGTCCTGGACGGCTCGGTGGGGTCTTGGCGGGACACGCCGCTGACCGTGGCCTGGGCGGCTTGGTGGGGTCTTGGCGGGACACGC
>JANXUD010000111.1 GCA_025352045.1 Gammaproteobacteria bacterium
CTCCGGTAACGATGATCCATCGAGGTCACCGGATCGTCGAACACCAATGTGGAGCCGACGGAAGCCAGTCGCATTTCGGCCATGAAAAATGCCAGTGCTGTGGCGCGTTGCTCACCTTCTGAGAGGACATCTTCGGCGCGATCGGAGGTTCCCTCCAGGCTGACGCGCACCAACGTCACGCCTCGTTCGGTTCTCCGCGGTACTCGGTGCCGAACGCTGCGCTGATAGCCAAGTTTGTTTAGCTCATCCAGCATAGTATCCAGCAATGCCTGCGTGATGTACGTGTCAGCAAAGGTGGTGAGCTGCCGTGAAATGGGACCCGTGCTCAGATTGGCCAAGCAACGCCGCAAGGCATTCGTCTTCTTGCTGTTCTCGATGAACTGCTCAACTGCAGGAAGGAGCGGAGCAAGCGTCTGTCGCGCTTGCAGCTCGCGCTGCTCGCCTTGCAATCGAATCCGTTCTTGTGGGTTTGCGGAGCGTCGCAGTGTTTGCGCGCTGGTTCGTAGCGCTGCAGCAACGTCACCGATGGCGGCGTCGAGACTGGGATCGGGCGGCAGGCCAGGACGACTGTCCCAGTTATCGGTCTGGATCGCGTTGAACATCCACGTCCGACGTGCGGTCCAAGCATTCGTCCATTCGGTCAGTCGCAGGCGAAGGGCAGGAGCGGCTTCCTCGATCTCACCCAACAAGGTTTCGTCGATTCCAAGGGCGAAATCTGCCTGACCGATCTTGTCGTGTGCGACTTTAAGGCTAGTAGATGCGGTGTCGGCTGCCGTCGCCGTGGAACTCGCAACAAAGGCAGAAAAGGCGCGCATCCTCGCTTGTGCGTCTGGACTCAACTCTGTTTGGCACAGGACGCAACGGGCGCCATTTTCTGTGTGCGGGTGATTAAGTCCGGGATACGCCAGCTGGACCGAGAACTGCTGTGCGGCGGAGAAAAGAGTCCGCCACACATCGGAGCCGGTGCCCGGCAGCAGGTCTTGGCCGTTGAGAAGTTGTTGGGCGGCCTGATGAGCCGCTTTGGCGTCCAGATTGGCTTGAACTAGTCCGCGGAGACGATCCACGGCACGATCCGTCGTGTACGCGTGCGATTGGGTGGCGATCGTGGCGAGCCCATCGAGTCGCGTTGCTAACCGCTCAAGCACAAGGGCTTTGGGCTCAGGGGTTAGCTCGGCCAAGGCGCTGGCTAGTTCCGTGGCACGGGCGGTGTCGGCTTCCGACACCGTGCCTAGGCGTCGGGCTTCTTCCGTGTCGGATGCGTGCCCCAGTGTCCGGATGAAGCGGCCAACGACTGTCTCGCCTAGAAGGCCACTAAACGGAGTGGTATTGCAGGGCAGTGCAGCGATTTCCGACGTGATTCGGCGCTCAAGCTCACTGCACACCTTGGCGAATGCGACTACCTGGGATAGCCCGAATGGCTGAAAGGCTGGTGCACCTTCTGCCTCGATGTAATCGCTGGCGCACGCTGCGTCGTAAACGGCGACGGACGCAAGGTCGGCGTCTACAGGTCCGCCTTGAGTCCAATTGTAGGTTCGGCTGACGGCGTTGGCTGTTAGCAGCACTTCGGCCGTGGGAATCTGCCGGGCGCGGTTTTCGTCGAAAGCATTCGGTCGGACTGGCTCCCGTTTTCGGGCGCGACATGCGTTCTTTAGCTCCCTAGCGTAGCCAGACTTGCCCGCGCCGTTTTCGCCAAAGACCACCGTCATTCCCTGCGGCGCAAAAGGCAGCGACCGTCCGGAAGGGAAGCCGTTTACGTGGGTCAGATTGTTCAGGGCGAGCAAATGGACTGTCGCACCGCTCGCACCGGCCTGGATGTCATCGGCAGCGAGTGCGATAGGGACGATTCCATTCGCGAGTTCGGCTTGGTGGGCGACCTTGAGCAGCTGAAGCAGCTCCTGAAAGTCAGCTTCCACGAGTGGCGCTGACCCAAATAGGCGCCTCAGCGCATCCTGCTGCCAGTCGGGCAAGGTCCCTGACCAAGCCAGCAGGTCATCCAGAAGAGCCATGCGGGTCCCCAAAAAGACGCATCACACCTGACGATAACGCAGCGGGGCGGGCAAAGGGCCGATTCACAGCCTCGCCGTACACCAAAGTCTGTATCGGCAAAATTCACCAAAGTTTGTAAATTGGTACAAACTTTGCGATTGCGCCCATTTCAGAAGGCGGTCCCAGGGCGTGGCGACGCGCCGGTTTGCACTAGAATGGTGCAATGCCGATACCGCCCGCCCCGCATGACGCCCTCGCGACGCCGGTCGCCAGCTTCGACGCCGCGGGCCGGCTGCTGGAATGCAATCCTGCGCTGGCCAGCTGGCTGGGCGTGTCCGCCCGGCGCCTGCAGGGCCTGGGCCTGGACGCCCTGGATGCCGAAGGCGGTCGGCTGACTGCGCTCTTGCCGGAGCTGGTCGCCGGCGGCGGCGAACCCCTCCGCGTGCATCGCGCCCGGCTCGCGTTCCCCGGCGGCAACGAAAAATGGGCCGAGCTGTGGCTGACACCGCTCGGCGACGGCGGCGCCCTGCTGGAAGTCCATCCGACCGGCGAATTCCCGGGCGAAGACCCGGCCACCGCGCTGCCGGCGGCCCTGTCCGCGGCCTTGAAGGGCCTGGCGCACGAGATCCGCAATCCGCTGGCGGGCATGCGCGGCGCCGCGCAATTGCTGCAGCGTCGCGCACTGGCACGCGGCGGCAACGAAGACGAGCACGCGTTGATCGGCCTGGTGCTGAGCGAGGTGGACCGGCTTGCCGCGCTGGTCGAGCGCCTGATGCATCCCGCGCCGCCCAGTGCCCTGGTGGCGCTGAACATCCACACCGCGCTCGAGCGCGTGCGCCAGCTCGCCGACGCCGAAGCGGCCTGGTCGGTGAAGCTGGTGCGCGATTACGACCCGAGCCTGCCGCCGGTGCTCGGCGACGAAGACCGGCTGGCGCAATCGCTGTGGAACCTGGTGCGCAACGCGCTCGAGTCCGGCGCCAGCACGGTGTCCCTGCGCACCCGCGCCGAACACGGCGTGCTGATCGGCGACACCGCGCATCGCCTGGTGGTGCGGGTCGAGATCGCCGACAACGGCCGTGGCGTGCCCGAGGACCTGGCCGAGCGCATCTTCCTGCCGCTGGTGTCGGGCCGCGCCGAAGGCACGGGCCTGGGCCTGCCGCTGGCCCAGCAGGTGGCGCGCGAACACGGCGGGTCGCTCGGCTATCGATCGCGGCCGGGGCACACGGTGTTCACCTTGCTGCTGCCCGTGCCCCAGCCCGAACCGGAGACCGAACCTGCAGCCGACGAATCCGACGAAGCCGACCCGGGCGCCGCACAAGTCGGCGAGGGCCGGGACAACGACAGCGCCCAGGCCGGCCACCATGTCTGAGCGCCAGGGTCCCGCCAGCGTGTGGGTCGTGGACGACGACCGCGCGGTTCGCTTCGTGCTCGCCGAAGCGCTGCGCGATGCCGGCTATGCCGTGCACGCCTTCGATGGCGCGCGCGCCGCGCTCGATGCGCTCGCGACCGAAGCCGCCCCCGAACTGGTGTTCACCGACGTGCGCATGCCCGGCATGGACGGCCTGGCCTTCCTCGACGCGCTGAAAGCCGGCAATCCGCAGTTGCCGGTGATCGTGATGTCGGCGCACACCGATGTCGCCAGCACCGCCGGCGCCTTCCGCGGCGGCGCGCACGAATTCCTGTCCAAGCCCTTCGACCTGGACGAAGCCGTGGCGCTGGCCGAGCGCAGCCTGCCGCCCGCGCGCCGGCGCGCGGCGACGGATCGCGCCGAGGCCGCACAAGAAGAACCCGCGGCCGCGGGGGCATCTCCCGCGGACCCGGGCCCGCCCGACGCCGCCTTGCTCGGCGACGCGCCGGCGATGCGCGCCCTGTTCCGCGCCATCGGCCGCCTCGCACAGGCCCCGCTCGGCGTGCTGATCACCGGCGAGACCGGCACCGGCAAGGAGCTGGTCGCGCGCGCCCTGCACCGCGAGTCGCCGCGCGCGCGCAAGCCCTTCGTCGCGCTCAACACCGCGGCGATTCCCGCGGAACTTCTGGAATCGGAATTGTTCGGCCACGAAGCCGGCGCCTTCACCGGTGCCACGCGCCGGCACATCGGCCGCTTCGAGCAGGCCGATGGCGGCAGCCTGTTCCTGGACGAGATCGGCGACATGCCCGCGTCCTTGCAGACGCGCCTTCTGCGCGTACTGGCCGAAGGCGAGTTCTTCCGCGTCGGCGGCCGCGAGCTGATCAAGGTGGACGTGCGCGTGCTGGCCGCCACCCACCAGGACCTCGCGCGCCTGGTCGCCGAGGGCCGCTTCCGCGCCGACCTGTTCCATCGCCTGGACGTGGTGCGCCTGGTGCTGCCGCCGCTGCGCGAGCGCAGGGCCGACCTGCCCCTGCTGGTATCGCGCTTCCTCGCCGACGCCGCGCGGCGCATGGGCTCGCCGGTCAAGCGGCTGCAGCCCGAGGCCCTGCGCCGGCTCGAGCAGCACGACTGGCCGGGCAATGTGCGCGAGCTGGAGAACCTGTGCTGGCGCCTGGCCGCACTGGCACCGGGCGAGACGGTGAGTGCGCGCGAATTGCGCCTGCACTTTGACCTGTCGGGGCCTGCGGCGCCGTCCGGCGGGGAGACGCGCTGGACCACGGAACTCTCGGCCGTGGTGCAGGCGGCCCTGGCCGGCGACGCGCCCGGCATCCATGCCCTGCTGCGCGAGCGCTTCGACCAGGTGCTGCTCGAAACCGCGCTCACGCACAGCGGCGGCCATCGCCAGCAGGCGGCCCGCTCGCTGGGCTTGGGCCGCAACACGCTCACGCGTAAACTCGGCGTCGCACGACCGCGCAAATCCCCCCCGCCCCCAGCTGACGACACCGACCCATGACCGCCGCGACCACCCATGTCGAGGCCATCCGCGTCCGCCCCGCCACCGTCGACGATGTCTCGTTGATGGCGCGCTGGGCCGAGGCCATGGCCTTCGAGACCGAAGACAAGCACCTCGACACCGCCACCGTCACCCGCGGCCTGGAGATGGGTGTCGCCGATTCGGCGCGCGCGCGCTACTTCATGGCAGAAGTCGGCGGCGAGCCGGTCGGCACGCTGATGATCACCTTCGAGTGGAGCGACTGGCGCAATGCCTGGTGGTGGTGGATCCAGAGCGTGTACGTCGCGCCTGAGCACCGTCGCCGCGGCGTGTACCGCGCGCTGTACGGCTACGTGCTGACGCTGGCGAAGGCCGACGGCGGCGTCTGCGGGCTGCGCCTGTACGTCGAGCGCGAGAACGTCCGCGCCATGCGCACCTACGAATTCCTCGGCATGAAGGAAAGCGGCTACCGCCTGTACGAAGTCGAGATCTAGCCGCCCGCGTCCAGCCAGTCGCGCGGTGCGCCGCCCGCGGGACAGAAGGCGTAGCTGACGGCGATGCCGTGGGCCTCGAGCAGGGCCGCAAGCTGGCGCTGGCGCATCTGGAAACGGTCGAAACCGCGCGCAAGCCGCGCCGGATCGTCCACGCCCGTCGGCGCCCAGCCGCCCGTTCGCCAGACCGACTCGTCGAGCAGCGCGACCTGCGCCGCGCCGCCCTGGACGCGCACGAGCGGTTCGGGTGGCGCATCCAGCCAGGCCACCGCATCGGGCGAGAGCAGCGCCGACTCCACCAGCGGCCAGGCGGACGCGAGGCCGGCATGGCCGTACTGCATCGCCATCATCGCCGCGAGGTCGTGCAGGGTCAGGTAGCGCGCGTGTTCGATCGCCACGCCGAAGGCGGACTGCGCGCACAGCGCGGTCGCCGCGCCGGCCATGCCGGCATCGAGCAGCACCTGTTCCAGGCGCTCGCCGACCTCGGCCATCGCCGCGGCATCGCCACGCAGCACGAAGGGCAGCAGGCGAAAGGCGCCGTCGGCGTAGGCCGGATCGGGCGCGAGCGCGGGCGGCATGGCGTCGTCGCGGGCGCCGAAGGCAATCACTCTCGCAGAGGCCATCGCCCGCGCATCTGCATCCGGCGCGCCAACGGGCGCGCGCGCCACCAATTGCGACAGCTCGCGATGCAGGCGCCAGCCCGGACGCAGCAGCTCGACCGGGTCGAAGCTGGCGGCGGCGAGTCCGAGGTCCAGGCCCGCAGCCTCCGGCACCAGCCGGCCGAGGTCGGCCGCGACCAGGGCGGCGAGTTCGCCCGCCGCCTGTTGCGACAACGCCAGCCGGCCGGGTTCGTCGCCGAGCCGGAGTTCGAGCGCGAGCGCCCCGTAACAGCCCCCTGGGTCTCCCTGCTGCTCGCTCATCCTTTCCCCATACGCCACAGTTTGGAATCCCGGCCGCGGCCCTCTACACTCCGGGCCGAGCGCATTCTAAACGCGCGCCAGGCCGCCCTCGCGGCCGACGCCATATCGCCCAACCCCGTCCAACACGCTCCGTCCAACACGCCCCGTCCAACCGAAGGACCCGTCCATGCCCGCCGCCCGCCGTCCCGTCGCCGTCCTCGGCGGCGTCCGCATCCCCTTCTGCAAGAACAACACGGCCTATTTCGACGTCGGCAACCTGGGCATGTCGGTCAAGACCCTGGGCGCGCTGGTGGAAAAGTTCGGCCTGCAGGGCGAGCAGCTCGGTGAAGTGGCGATGGGCGCGGTGCTCAAGCATTCCTCGGACTGGAACCTGGCGCGCGAAGCGCTGCTGAGCTCCGGCCTGTCGCCGCTCACGCCCGGCATCACCATGCAACGCGCCTGCGGCACGGGCCTGGACACGGTGGTGGCGATGGGCAACAAGATCGCGCTGGGCCAGATCGAGGTTGGCATCGGCGGCGGGTCCGACACGACGTCGGACGTGCCGATCGCGGTGAACAAGCGCCTGCGCCGCCGGCTGCTCGACATCAACATGGCGCGCTCGTTCGGCGCCCGCCTGCGCGCGGCAATCAAGGGCTTCCGATTCAGCGAGTTCAAGCCCGAGTTCCCCGGCGTCAGCGAGCCGCGCACCGGCATGAGCATGGGCGAGCACTGCGAACTGATGGCCAAGGAATGGAAGATCCCGCGCGCCGACCAGGACCAGCTCACCTACGAGTCCCACATGAAGGCCGCGGCGGCGTACGAGCGTGGGTTCTTCAACGATCTCGTCGTGCCCTTCCGCGGGCTGTCGCGCGACGGCATCCTGCGCCCCGACACGACGCTGGAGAAACTCGCCTCCCTGAAGCCCGCGTTCGACAAGCGCTCGGGCCAGGGCACGCTGACCGCGGGCAACTCCACCAACCTGTCCGACGGCGCCTCCGCCGCGCTGCTGTCCTCGGTCGAGTGGGCCAACGCGCACGGCAAGCCGATCCTGGCCTACCTGGTGGATACGCAATCGGCCGCGGTGGACTTCGAACATGGCGAAGGCCTGCTGATGGCGCCCACGGTGGCCGTGCCGGAGATGCTCAAGCGCAATGGCCTGACCCTGCAGGATTTTGATTTCTACGAGATCCACGAGGCGTTTGCGGCGCAGGTGCTGTGCACGCTGAAGGCCTGGGAGTCGGAGGAGTATTGCCGCAAGCGGCTTGGCCTGGACGGGGCGCTGGGGTCTATCGACCGCGCGAAGTTGAACGTGGTGGGATCGTCGCTGGCGGTGGGGCATCCTTTCGCCGCCACCGGCGCGCGCATCGTCGCAACGGCAGCCAATTTGCTGGCCGAGCGCGGTAGCGGTCGCGCGCTGATCTCTATCTGCACGGCGGGCGGCATGGGTGTGGTGGCGATCTTGGAGCGGCCTGCGGGATGAGTGCCGTCGACAAGGCCGTGGACGCGTTTCGCGTCAGTACCGACAAGGACGAGCTGGACATCCCCCTCATCCATCGCTTCCTGTCCGGGCAGGCTTATTGGTCCAGGGGCATTCCACTTGCAGTAGTCCAGGCGTCGATCGAACATTCCCTGTGCTTCGGCGGGTTCATCGGGAGATCGCAGGTCGCCTTCGCGCGCGTCATCTCCGACTTCGCGACCTTCGCCAACCTGGTAGACGTCTTCGTGGTGCCCGAGTACCGGGGGCACGGCTACAGCAAGGCGCTCATGACGGCGGTGTTCGCGCATCCCCAGTTGCAGGGGCTGCGCCGGTTCATGCTCGCCACCTCGGACGCGCATGGCCTGTATGCGCAATTCGGATTCACCGCGCTGCGGTATCCGGGAACATTCATGGAGCGCCATGTCGCGGATATCTACACGCGCTCTCCTTGACCGACGCTGGGCCTTGGTCCATAAGGACGAGCGTTCTGATGCCATGAGCGCCAAAAGCCAAGCCTTTACTGAGGAGCCCCGCATGCATCCCGATCCGCCAAGTGCCACCGCGGCACGCAGGGCACAGGGCGCGATGTTCCTGTTCGGATTCGGCGGAGCCTGGTTGGCCTTCACCGCGCTGCAGCTTGTCGCCGTCGGGCGCGCGGCGATCGCGGCGCTTGCGGCGATCGCCCTCACAACGGCTGGGCTGATCGCCTACGCGTGGCGCGTCTATGGGCGCAACAGGCCGGCACTATTGGCAGCGCCTCGCGGTCCAGCGCAAATCACGGCGCGTCGCATGTTCAACGTGGTCAATGTAGTCCAGTGGTTGCTCATTTGCGCGGCCAGCAGCGTCTTGGTCAGCCGCGGCCTGACGGCCTGGCTGGTGCCCTGCATCATCCTGATCGTCGGGCTGCACCTGGTGCCCTTGGCCTACGCGTTCCGGAATCGGGCGCACTATGTCTCGGCCGCCGCCCTGGTTGTGTTGGCTGTGTCGTATCCGTTCCTGGCGGCGGGCGGTCCGACGAGCCCCATCGGCAGCGTCGGTGCCGCCGTGATCCTGTGGGCCAGCGGGTTGTGGGCGCTGGCAGATCACAATGCTGCCAGGCCGACGGGCTAGTTCCATCGCTCTGATGGATGTCCTGATCCCGATCAGGACGCGTCGCCACGGCAAGAGCAAGTGCCGAGCATGACCGCGGGACGAGCATTGCGCGGATCGCCGCCGTGGCCGATCATGCAGGCGTCCAGATGCTGTCGTCGGGAACGTCCATGTCACGAGTGGGAATTTTGGCGACGCCTGTGCTGCTGATCGCGGCCCTGCAGTCTGGCTGCGCGACTGGACCAGATCGCCCCGGTGAACTCAGCGCGACCTTCGACGTCCCGCGCGCCGCGTGCGATACCTCGGTCCGCTCCATCGACCTGGTATCGCGCATGCCGAATGGCTCCGGCAGCGATCTCGACTTCAACCTGGTCGGGGACAAGGGCCCGCCCTACGACCTGTGGTACATGGGCTATCGCGCGTACGAGGCCGTGCCGGGTGGGCCATTCGAACTGGTGCACGACTCCGGGCATGACTCGCAGTGGACGCGCACCGTCGCCATCGCCCCGGGCAGCTCCGCGGATTTCCACACGCCCTTGTTCGGCCTGCGGCCCGGTGATTACCGCCGCTGGTTTCGGATCGAGTTGCGGGATGCGAACAACCGGTCGTACTGGACACGAGTCTTCGAGCTCTGCGCGGTGTTGACCGCGAATTGCGGCTGCCCCAAACCGGGCATGCAGGCGCTGGGATCGCAGTCGACGCAGCTGGCGTGCCCGACAGCCTCCGCGTCCGATCGCTGTAACTGATCGCGGCGTAGCGAAGAAATCCAGGCTTCAGCGCAGTCGCGGAAAGCCGTGCTCGTCGCGATGCTCGGCGACCGCCTCATCGGCAATCTGGTCGCGCAGCGACCGTCCGCCCAGCGGCCGTGCGCGCTCGCCCCGCGCGGCGCGCAGTGCATTGGCGTAACAGGCTTGCGCGGCCTCGGCCCGTTCGCAGGCGGTGTGCACGAAGCCGAGTTCTTCCCAGGCTTCGGCGCCGGCGCCCAGCGCGATGGCGCGATGCAGCGCTTCCTCGGCCTGCGACCAGAGCGCGGCGCGGCGTGCGAGGTGGCCGAGCGCCAGCGCCAGCGCGGGGCTGGTGGCATGCGCGCCGAGCCAACCCTGTGCCCGCCCCAGGCGGCCGTCCGGCGTGGGCGCGGGCAGGATCGCGAACTGGTGCACCAGCGGTTCGCTCCAGTGCGCCTCGACCGCATCGCCCAGTACGCGCGCGGCCTCCTGTTCGAGGCCGAGTTCGCCGGCGCGACGCGCGTATGCCAGCAACACGGCCTCGCTGTCGCGGGTGCGCGGCAGCACCGATTGCCAGCGCTGCTGCAGTTCGTTGGCGTGCGCGGCCTGGCTGAGCGCCGCGGCCTGCCATTGCCGTTCCATCGTCGCGAATTGCTCGGGACTGTCGCTTGCCTCGGCCTCCAGCCCCGGCAGCAGGGGCATCGCCTCGATCGCGCGCTCGGCGGCGACCAGCGCGGTGCCGCGCAACTGCAGGGCGCGCGGCGGCAGGTTCCGGCGCTCGGCATGTGGCTGCAGGATCTCCAGCGCCTCGCGTGCGTTGCCCTGTGTCAATTGCGCGCGCGCGGCGTTGAGCGCCGCGGCCAGCGGATCGACCTTGCCCAGCGCAGCTTGCTCGGCTGCGGCCGTGGCCAGGTCGCCCTGGCGCAGCGCGGCTTCGCGCGCGGCGATGCGCGCGACGGCGGCACTCTCGGCGTCCTCCGCCGCGCGATCGAGCAGGGCGATCGCGCGCGCGTGCCGGCCCTCGTGCAGCGCGATCAGGCCGTTCACCAATCGATTGCGCGCCTGGCGTTGGGCAAGCCGCGACCAGCCGACGAAGGGCAGGTTCAGCAGCGTCCACAGCGCCCACAGCGCAAACCACAGCAGCAGCCAGGCGACCAGGGCAAAGGCGATGGTGGTGTGCAGGGTGGTGCCCTGCCAGCGGATGACCAGTTCGCCGACGTCGGGCGACAACAGGTCCCACGCCAGCGCGCCGAAGGCCGCAAGCGCCAGCCACCACAACAGGGTGCGGAAATGGCGCATCGGCTAGCCGCGCAGGCGCATGGCGCGCGTTGGCGTGACGCGCTGCTTCACGGCGTCGCCTGGCGCTGGCGCAGGATGCGCCGCAACTGGTCCAGGCTCGAGCCAGCAACGGGCAGGTCGTAGCCCAGGCTCAGGGTGCGCAATGCGCGCAGGCGCGCGCGCCGCTGGTTGAGCAGGGCGCTGGGCGGATACAGGCGTTGCAGCCAGCCATCGATGCGCCCGAGCGAGGCGCGAAAGGCGGCCTGGTCCTGGCGTGCAAGCGCAGTGCGCGCCAGCGCGATTTCCAGCGACAGCGCCGCTTCGCCGGCATCGCGGTCGGCGGGCGAGAGCAGGTCCTGGCTGCCGCTGGGCCGCACCTGCACGAAGGCGTCCAGCAACTTGCGCCAGCCATGCACGGCATCGGGTCCGGCTGCCGCGGGTGCGCGGCCCGAGGCCGAGGCGAACTTGGGCAGCATGGCCTCCAGCGCATCGAGTTCGCCCGCGGCGCGCGCGCCGGGATTGGGCGGCAATGCGCGCAGTGCAGCGAGTTCCTGGGCCAGGGTCTGGCGCAGGTCCAGCAGGCTGGCGTCGTGCTGCATGGACAGCACGCTGTCGGCAAGCTCGGTGGCGCGGATGGCGCCGGCCAGGTCGCCGGACAACTGCAGGCGCTGCTGCGCCAGCGCCAGCAGCAACTCGACTTCGTCCAGGCGCAGCGAGGCGATGCCGTTGCGCTGCTGGCCGCTGAGCTCGCGCACGCTGTCTTCGAGCAGGGAACTGCGCTGGGTCACGCCCAGCACTTCGTCGCGCAGCAGGCCGGTGCGCGCGCGGGTATCGGTGATGCGCTGGTTGGCGCCGTCCTGGGCGCGGCGCAGGGTCACGATCGCGGCCTCGGCCTGCAGCAGGCGCTCGTCGAGCGCATTGGCGCTGAGGTCAGGCCCCGCGGGCGGCGTTGGCGCGCGGCCGGACCACGCCTTCCAGGCCAGCATGCTGGTCAGCAGGACGGCGATGGCCAGCATCAGCCACAGGGCGCCGGGAAGGCGCCGCGCGGCAGGCAGCGGGGGAAGGACTGGCTGGGGGTCGCTCATGATCGGCTGCACATGATCTGGTGAAACGCAAAACGCGTGCGAATGCTACCGGAAGCGGCCATGCCGCACATGCGCGGCGAGCGCGTCGAGCAGCTCGGCGGGAGACGGACCGGCGGCGCGCAGCACGTGCCGGAAGCCCAGCGCGCGCGCGCGGGCCGCAAGGCGGTCGCTGGCCACGACACAGGGACGCGCCTGCCAGCGCGCCCGTTCCGTGGCCGGCAGGACCCGCCAGAGCGGCGCCAGGGCCTCGTCGCTGGTGAACAGCAGGGCCCCGTGATCGTCCAGCGCGGCCAGCGCGCGCAATCGCGACGGAGCGACGACCCGCGGCAAGCGGCGGTAGACCTCGGCCACGCACAGCCTGGCGCCGCGCTGCTGCAGCTGGCGGGCGATCACGCCGCGGCCGCCCGGTGCGGTCAACAGCCCCACCGCGGCGCCGCGCACATCATGCAAGCCAGGCAGCGCGAGCAGCGCCTCGGAATCGTGGCCGTCGGTCGGCAAGGCCACCTGGGTCGGCGCCACGCCCGCCCGGCCCAGGGCGCGGGCCGACCCTTCGCCAAGTGCGAACCAGGCCTGGCCACGCCGCGGCCGCCAGCCCGGCTGCGCCGCCGCGGCGCGCACGGCCGCCGGGCTGGTCACGACGATGCGCGCGCAGGCCAGCGCTTTCCCGAGCGCGGCACTGGCGGGAAGGGCTTCCAGCTCGAGCGTCGAGACCGCGACGCAGCGGGCGCCCCGTCGCGCCGCCTGGCGCCGGATCGCGCCGTGTTCACGGAGCGGTCGCAGCGACAGGACGTACCATCCATGCAGGATCGGGCGGGAAACGGGGCGCGGCATGCGCCGAAGCTTGGCACGCTGGCACAGTCGAGGAAACACGCGCACATGGATGGACGGAACCTTCTGGACGGCTGGCTGGCGGCGATGCCGCCAGTGGCGGCAATGCAAATCCGCACGCTGGAAGGCGACACCGACGCCACCGTGTTGCGGCTGCGCGCGCCGCTGTCGGCCAACGTCAACGACAAGGCCTGCGCCTTCGGCGGCAGCCTGGCCAGCATCATGACCCTGGCCGGCTGGGGCTGGCTGATGCTGCGGCTGCACGCCCAGGGCGACGCCGCCGGCGTTTACGTGGCCGACAGCCAGGTCCGTTATCTCGCGCCGCTGTACGACGACCTGCTCGCCGAAGCGCGGCTGGCGGACGGCCAGGACTGGGACACGATCGCGCGGCTGTACGCGGGCCGCGGCCGCGCGCGCGCGACCATGTCCGCCCGGGTGCTCGACGCGAACGGCGTCGCCGTGGCGACACTGGACGCGCGCTTCGCCCTGCTGCGCGGCGGCGGCTGAGGCGCGTCGCGCCGGGTGGGCGTGGCGTCGCCCGCGCGCCTGACGGCCGCGCCTGCGACGGTATACTGGCGGAATGAAAATCCGCCTCCTCCTGCTTGGCTGCCTGCTGTCCTGCCTGGCGCTCGCTGCCTGCGGTGGCACGCTCGGCGGCACCCGCAACCACACCGACGCGATGACCGAGTACGGCGCCGCGATCCGCTGGAACGAATTCGACGACGCCCAGGCCTACCTCGAACCCGGCCAGTCCGCGACCCTCACTGACCTGGAGCGCGAGCGCTTCAAGCAGCTGCAGGTCACCGGTTACGAGGTCAAGTCCAGCCGCGATACCGCCGATGGCGGCCGCGAGCAGGACGTCGAGATCCGCGTGGTCAACCGCAACACCCAGCTCGAGCGCACCGTCATGGACCACCAGCGCTGGCGCTGGGACGCGGCAGCCAAGCGCTACTGGCTCACCTCCGGCCTGCCGGACTTCAGCCCGGAGCCGAAGTGAACAACGCCCGCCTGATGGCCTTCGCCGCCGACCACCAGTTGTTGGTATTCGCCCTGCTCGGACTCACCGCCGCCATCCTGTATACCGAACTCACGCGCCTGACCAGCGGCTTCAAGGCCGTGGAGCCGGGCGCGCTGACCGCCCTGATCAACCGGCAGAACGCCCTGCTGGTGGACGTAAGCGCGCTGGCCGACTTCGAGAAGGGCCATATCGCCGGCGCCAAGAACGTGCAGCCCAGCCACTTCGACCCCGAGAACAAGGTGCTGGCGGCGGTGCGCGACCTGCCCGTCGTGGTGACCTGCCGCAGCGGCATGGCCTCGTCGGCGGCCGCTCGCAAGCTGGCCAAGGCCGGCTTCAAGCAGGTGTACTGGCTTGATGGCGGGGTCGCGGCGTGGCAACAGGCCGATCTGCCGGTCGCCAAAGGCAAGAACTGAAAGTTGGTCGTGCCCGCCGCGCGTGGGATAATCATCGGCTCAACCGACCGATCCAAGAGCCATCCCCCCTTTTCCGGAGTTCGATTCCATGGCCGATGAAGCCACCAACGGCGCCGCTGGCGCCGAACCTGTCGCCGAGGCAGCCACAGCAGCGCAGTTCAATGTGCAGAAGCTGTACGTGAAAAACGTCTCGTTCGAAGCGCCCAACGCACCGGCGATCTTCCAGGAGCAGGCGATGCCGCAACTCCAGCTCAACCTCAACCAGAAAGTCGCGCGCTTCGACGACAACCTGTACGAGGTCGTGCTTGCGGTCACCCTGACCTGCACCATCAATGAAAAGACCGCCTATCTGGTGGAAGTCGAACAGGCCGGCATCTTCGGGCTGAGCGGCTTCGACGAGGCCGGCCTCGACATGATGCTCGGCAGCCATTGCCCGAACGTGTTGTTTCCATACGCGCGACAGGCGCTGGGCGAATTGATTTCGCAAGGCGGATTCCCGCCGTTCCTGCTGCAGCCGATCAACTTCGACGCGATCTACGCCGAACAGATGCGTCGCCGCATGGACGAAGCGCAGTCCGCGCAACTGCCGCCGGTCGGCAACGCCTGACCACGACATGACGGCCGCGCCACTACGGCTGGCCGTCATCGGCGCGGGTTCGTGGGGCACGGCCTTGGCCGCACTCGCGGTGCGCAACGGCGTCCCCACCGTGTTGTGGGGGCGCGATCCGGAACAAGCCGCGACGATCGATCGCGAGCATCGCAATTCGCGCTATCTTCCAGACGTGGCATTGCCCGAAGGTTTGCGCGCGACCGCCGACCTGCGCGTCGCGCTCGCCGATGCCGACCTGGTGCTGGTGGTCGTGCCCAGCCACGCCTTCACCGCGACCTTGCAGGCGCTGGCGCCGCACCGGCCTGCGCGTGCAGGCGTCGCATGGGCGACCAAGGGTTTCGAACCCGGCACCGGGCGTTTTCTGCATGAAGTCGCTGGCGAGATACTCGGTCCTGATGTGCCGCTCGCCATCGTCACCGGCCCGTCGTTCGCGCGCGAAGTCGCGCAGGGCTTGCCGACCGCCGTCACCGTGCATTCGGACAATCATGATTTTGCGCGCACCGTCGCGCACACCCTGCACGGCCCGACCTTCCGCGCCTATACCGGCAACGACGTGCAGGGCGCCGAACTCGGCGGCGCGATGAAGAACGTGCTGGCCGTGGCGACAGGCGTCGCCGATGGCATGAATCTTGGACTGAATGCGCGCGCCGGGCTGATCACGCGCGGACTCAACGAGATGCTGCGGCTCAATGCCGCGCTCGGCGGCCGCCCGGAAACCCTGATGGGACTGGCCGGCCTCGGTGACCTGGTGCTGACCTGCACCGGCGACCTGTCGCGCAACCGACGGTTGGGCCTTGCGCTGGGGCGCGGGCAATCGCTCCTGGATGCG
>JANXUD010000049.1 GCA_025352045.1 Gammaproteobacteria bacterium
GGTGCCGGCGCGGTTTGGTCGCTACAGCAAGGCCAGCGACAGCCACGGAACCCAGGTGATGATCAGCAAGGCCAGGCCGACCAGCAGGAAGAACGGCACGCAGGCGCGCGCCAGCGTCAGGATGTTGATCTTGAATCGATAGGCGGCGATGAACAGGTCCATTCCAGCCGGCGGCATGAAGTAGCCGATCTGCAGGTTGGCGAGCATGACGATGCCGAAATGCACCGGATGGATGCCATAACCAATGGCGACGGGCACCAGCAGGGGCGTCAGGATCACGATCGCCGAGAAGATGTCCACGAACATGCCGACCAGCAGCAGCACCACGTTGAGCAGCAGCAGGAACATCCAGCCCGAGTGCACGTACTGGCGGCTGAGGTCGAACAGGTGGTTCGGGACCTCCTGGTCGACCAGCCAGTTCGACAGCGCGCCCGCCGCGCCGAGGATGATCAGGATGGCGCCGACCAGGCGCATCGCCTCGGCCATGGTCGCGGGCAGCTTGCGCCAGGCGATCTCGCGCTTGATGCCGACCGTCACCACCAGCACGTACAGGGTGGTGATCGCCGCCGCTTCGCTGGCTGCGAACTTGCCGGAGTAGATGCCGCCCAGCACGATGAAGGGCAGCGGGAGTTCCCACTTGGCATCCTTCAGCGCGGCCCAGATCTCGCCGCGATCCAGCGCCGCGGCGGCGCGCGGCAGGTGGCGGCCGACCCACATGGCGTGCAGCGAAAGCACCAGCACCATCAGCGCCCCGGGAAGCAGCCCGGCGACGAAAAGATCCTGCACATTGACCGCGGGCGTGGTGTTCAACTGCCCGGCGACGAAGCCGAACAGGATCAGCGGCAGCGAGGGCGGGAACAGCAGGCCCAGGCTGCCCGACGAGGTCACCAGGCCCAGGCTGTAGGACTGCGGATAGCCGGCGCGCGTCAGCGCCGGATACAGGAAGGCGCCGATCGCCACGATGGTCATGCCGGAGGCGCCGGTGAACGCGGTGAAGAACGCACAGGCGACGATCGCCACGATCGCCAGCCCGCCGGGCATCCAGCCCAGCAGGGCCATGGACAGGCGCACCAGGCGCTTGGGCGTGCCGCTCTCGCCCAGCAGGTAGCCGGCCAGGGTGAACAGGGGGATGGCGATGAGGCCGGGCTTGTCACCCAGCCGGTAGTACTCCACGGCGACCGCGACCAGGTCGTAACCCGCGGCATGGAAGCCCAGCAGGGCGACCGCCGCGATGACGGCGAACAAGGGCATGCCCAGGACCGCCAGCAGCAGGACGATGAGCACGCCGACGATCATGGTGTGTCGACCCCGGGCGGGGCTTCGAAGGCGGCGCCGGCCTCCGGCGGTTCGGCAAAGGCCGCGATGGCGAACCGCAGGGCCATCAGGCCGAAGCCGGCCGGGAACGCCAGCATCGGCCACCAGCTGGGGATGCCGGGAACGAACAGCGCCGGCGCCTCGCGTTCCATCGCGATCATGCCCCAGCCGTACCAGGCCAGCATCCCGCAGATGATGGCCGTGGCGAGTTGGGTAATTGCCCAGGTGGCGCGGTGCAGGCGCGGCGGCAGCAGCCGCGGCAAGGCGTCGATGGCGATGTGCCGGTGCGTGCGCGTTGCGCCCAGCGCACCCAGCAAGGCCAGCCAGAGCACGCCGACGCGTTCCACCGGCTCCGCCCACTCCAGTCCGGTGCCGAAGAACAGGCGCAACGCGATCTGCGTCACTGACAGCAGGAGCAAGGCGCCGAGCAGTCCGGCCAGCAGGCCGTCCTCGGCACGATGCAGGCCGCGCAGCAAGCGCGCAGCCATCACCGGTCGCGTCGCGACTGGGCGGCGCCCGTCGTCACTTCGCCCCGCCCGCCTTGCGTGCGTTTTCCAGCAGGGCGCCGGTGATGCTGTGGTCGGCGACCATGTCGCGGGTGACCTTGGCGCCGATGGCCTTCCAGCGCACGGCTTCGGCGGGATCCATCGGGACGACTGACAGGCCCTGCTTCTTCATCGCGGCCAATGCCGCGGCGTCGTCGCGGCGGATGCCGGCATCGACCCGCTGCCCGGCGCTGCGGAAGGCCTTCAGCACAAGAGCCTGGTCGGCCGGCGGGATGCGGTCGAACGCCTTCAGGTCCATCACCACGAAGCCCGCGACGAAGCTGAGCGGGAAATCCAGCATGGTGCGGAGCTTGCCGTGCCACTGCAGCGCGACGGCGCCAGCCGGCGTGTTTGCGACCGTGTCCACCAGGCCGGTCTGCAGGCTGGTGAAGACGTCGCCCAGCGGCAACAGGATCGGGCTGATCCCTCCGGCCTTGAAGGTGCGCTCGGCGATCATGTCGTTCTGCGGGATCCACAACTTGGCCGCGTTGAAGTCGGCGCGATTGCGCAATGGGCGCGTGCTCATCAGATACGCGAACCCGACGTTGGCGACGCCGAGCATCTTGAAGCCCTTGGCTTCGAAACCCTTGCCAAGCAGCGGATCGACGGCAGACCGCGCCCGGTCGAGTTGGTCCCAGGTCTCGAACAGGAAGGGCATGCTGTACACCGCCGCGTCCGGATACACGGCCGCCAGCTCGCTCGAGGTCAGCATGCCGCCCTGCAGCTGGCCCAGACGGATCTTGCGGATCACCACCGTGTCGCTGCCCATCACGCCGCCCGGGAAGAACTTCACCTGCACGCGGCCGGCGGTGCCGGCCTGCACTTCGGTGGCGGCGGCCCGCAGTTCGCGCATCCAGGCCGAGCCATCGGGCGCGATGGTGGCGATCTTGATCACCTGCTGTGCGCATGCGGGGCCGGCGAACAGGGCGAGGGCAAACAGGCAGAACGAAACGATGCCACGATTCATCAGAAGTAATCCTTGCCGCTTGCGAGCAGCTTGCGGGCGCGGTCCTGCGCCAGGGTGTTGGTGAGGGTGAACCCCGGCGACTTCGGGTCGGCGGCGATCACTTCGTGGAGCAGGCGGTCGTGCAGTTCCTGGTTGAACACCAGTCGCGCGTAGTACTGGGCGAACAGCGTCTTGGCATAGAGGTTGTGGCCGCCCGACAAGGCGATGGCCTTCTCGAAATAGCTGCGGCCCAACTCCGGCTTGCCGCCAACCGCCTCGGGGCGCAGGGAATTGAGCACGCCCAGGTAGAGGTAGGCCTGGCCGTGGTCGTGCCCGGGATCCAGTTCGACCACGCGCAACAGCAGGCGCTCGATCTTGGGCAGGTCGGCGATGGCATCCCACTGGTCGGAATGCGCCTGCAGGAAGCCAGCCCAGCTCGAGGCCAGGGTGTACATCGCGTTGACGTGGGTGTCGGAGGCGACGACGGCGGAGAACGGGTCGGCGCCGCCGTCGATGGCGGCGCACAGGGGCGCGTCTTCGGCGCAGGCGCCGCGACGCGCGTAGGCCAGGCCCTTCGACGCCAGCCGCGCGGCGCGCACGGCGTCGTCGCCGGTGAAGTTGCCGGCGTAGGCGCTGTTGAGCGAGGCCGCGGCGTACAGCATCGGCGCGTTGCCGGGATCGCCGGCGGTCTGGCCCGCCACCAGGCTGTCGAGCAGCAACAGGTAGGCCGGCAGGCCATCGCGCACGGTGGCGGGGTCTTCACTGTCCATCACCGCCGCGCCAAGGTTGTCGGCGAAGCGGTCGCCGGCCTTGCGCACGATGGAGCTGCAGCCGGACGCGACGATGAGCAGCATTGCCAGCACCGTGAGTCGGGCGCGCGGGGCGATCATGCGGCGGCCTCCAGGGCCTCGGCGGCCTCCAGCGTGTTCTGCATCAGGGTGGCGACGGTCATCGGGCCGACGCCGCCAGGCACCGGCGTGATCCAACTGGCGCGCGCCGCCGCCGCCTCGAAGCCGACATCGCCGACCAGGCGGCCGTCGTCCATGCGGTTGATGCCGACGTCGATCACCACCGCACCGGGCTTGATCCACTCGCCGGGCACCAGGTTGGCGCGACCCACCGCGACCACGACGATGTCGGCCTGGCGCACCTGCGCCTCGAGCACCTCGCGCGGCGTGAACTTGTGGCAGGAGATCGTCGTGCACCCGGCGATCAGCAGCTCCAGCGCCATCGGCCGGCCGACGTGGTTGCTGACGCCGACGATCACCGCCGTCGCGCCGCGCACCGGCCGGTCCGTATAGGCCAGCAGCGTGGTGATGCCGCGCGGCGTGCACGGCCGCAGGCCGAACTGGCGCAGCGCGAGATGCCCGACGTTTTCCGGATGGAATCCGTCGACGTCCTTGCGCGGGTCGATGCGGTGGATCAGCTGGCTGGCATCGCGGTCGCCCGGCAGTGGCAGCTGCACCAGGATGCCGTGCACCGCGGGATCGTCGTTGAGCGTATCGATCAGCTGCATCAGCGCGGCGTCACCGGTGTCGGCAGGCAGGTCGTGGTCGAAGGCGCGGATGCCGACCTTGCGGCAGGCCTTGCGCTTGTTGCGCACGTACACCGCCGACGCGGGATCCTCGCCGACCAGCACCACGGCCAGGCCCGGCGCCGGCAAGCCCGCGGCCACCCGCGCGCCGACCCGGATGGCGAGGTCGTCGAGCAAGGCGTCCGCGATGCGCTTGCCGTCGAGGATGCGGGCGGTCATCAGGATTCCCGGAAAGGTGGAGCGACCAAGGCGTCGGGCGCACACTGGGCGCACCCGGCGCGTCGTCGACGCTGCCAAGCCCCCATTATCCCCGAAGCGCTCCCTGCCCCGCCACATGAACGAAGACGAGCAAGAAAAATTCCAGGCCGCCGCGTTCCGCCGCCTGCTCCGCCACCTGGACGCGCGCCGGGACGTGCAGAACATCGACCTGATGATCCTGGCCGGGTTCTGCCGCAACTGCCTGGCCGACTGGTATCGCGATGCCGCCGCGGAGGGCGGCGTCGTGCTGGACCGCGAGGCCGCCAGGCAAGTGGTTTACGGCATGCCCTTTGCCGACTGGAAGGCAGCGCACCAGCCGGATGCGACGCCGGCGCAGCTGGCGGCTTTCGCCGCCGCGCAGCGCCGGTCCCACCCCGCGGACTAGGCCGCCTTGCGGCGACGCGCGGCGGGTGCCTTGCGTGCCGGGGCGCGCTTGGCCGGGGCCTTCTTCACGCCGAGCTTCGACAGGGCCGGAGCCAGGCGCTGGCTGATCTGGGCGCGGGCTTCGCGGACCAGGCCTTCGACCTTCTTCTGGACCGGGGCGGCCTGGCGACGCAGGGCTGTCACTTTCCCGGACGCGGCCTTGCCGGCCTGCTTCACGGCCTGCTTGACCGAGATCTCAGCGGCGACGCCCAGGTCCAGGATGCCCTCGAAGCCGTTGGCATAGGCGGCGATCACCTGCTTGCGGCCCAGCGACACGGCGCCGAGCCCGGCCAGCAGCACGTCGCGGGCCTGGTAATGACGGGAACCGGCGACGGGGGCCGGACGCTTGCGGGTCTTGCGTGCCATACATACCTCGGATCGGATGCGCCGCCCCGGCGGGGAAGCTGCAACGGAGTCTCCGGCGGCCCTCCCGAGCTTTCACACTAGTGTTTGAAACGCTTGCATGACTGCGTTTGGCGCGACATCCTCGGCCCATTCGCAACCGGGGACCACGCATGGCGAAGAAGTCAGGATGGGCGGCGTTCCCGCACAAGGCCGTCGCCGATTTCAGCGGCGACAAGCTGGCCAAGGCCTGGGCGGCGCTGCATGCCGGTGACCTGGAGCCCTTCCCGGACGAAAAGCGCGCCGCCGCCCTGCTCAAGGCCTCCGGCAAGGCCGCGCCCAAGGGCGTGGACGCGGCTGCACTGGCGACCGGCCTCCAGGCGGCCTGGCGCGCCTTCCATGCCGGCGACTTCCAGTGGGCGTTCGAAGCCGGCGAAGCCCTGGGGCCGGTCGGCGCCTCGGTAGCGGTCAAGGCGATCGGCATCCACGCCACCTACCTGGTCGACAACGAGGCGGAAAAACTCGCGCGCTTCGAACGCGCCGCCAAGCTGGCCGAGGCCGCCGTCATCGCCCTGCCCAACGAAGCGAACAGCCATTACCGGCACGCGTTCGCGCTCGGGCGCTACAGCCAGGGCATCAACATCGCCAAGGCGCTGAAGATGGGCCTGGCCGGCAAGGTCCGGCAAGCGCTCGACGCGACGCTTGAACTGGCGCCGAAGCACGCGGAGGCGCACACGGCGCTGGCGCTCTACCATGCGGAGATCATCGGCAAGATCGGGGCATTGATCGGCGGGATGACCTACGGCGCCAAGTCCGCCGAGGCCGAGAAGCACATCCAGGCCGCGCTCAAGCTCACGCCCGATTCGCCGATCGCCCACGTCGAGCACGCCAACCTGCTGTTGTTGCTGTACGGCGACAAGAAGGAAGACGCGGCCGCGGCGGCCTTCGAGAAGGCGGGCAAGCTCAAGCCGCGCGATGCGATGGAAGCGCTGGACCGCGACTTCGCGCGCGCGCAGATCGAGTAGGCCCGCGCACAGCACGTGTCAGGGAATCCCGTGGCGCGCCTTGAACGCGGCGATCTCGTCGCGGATCCCGGCATCGACCCCCGCCTGCGACGCCCGCTCGAAAACTTTGGACAGGACGCCGCGTTCGCGATCGTCCACCTGCCCGTCGGACAGTGCCAGGCGCTCGAGCATGGCCAATTCCGCGCGGTCGAGCACGCCGTCGTTGGCGAACACCCTCAGGAAACTGTATTGCATGATGGCATTCCAGCCGCTGCCGCCCTGGCTCATCGCCGCCCCCCGCGCGCGAATCGACCCGATCACGCTAGGCG
>JANXUD010000084.1 GCA_025352045.1 Gammaproteobacteria bacterium
CACCTCGCGGGCCTCCGCAGGTGTGCGCCCGGTTGCCCGCATGGCCTCCAAAGTTGTCTTGGCGGCCTCTCGGGCTTGACCCAAAGACAGGTCCCGGCAGTTACCAATGGTCGCCTTCATGACTCGGGTTCCGACCCGACGCTGAAGGACATAGCTCATGCCGGTTCGATTGACGGCAACCCCAAACCCCACCGGAGCGTCTCGGTGGGCATCGAAGACTACATAGCGCTTCTGCGCGGCATTCGGGGCAAACTTGGCAATCTTGCCGGCGTCGATGACGGGAAGCCTGGCGAAGGAGAGCTGCTCCTTGACCATGGTCGAGGTTAGGGCGACACGCCGAGACTGCTTGGGGTCCATCGTGTAGCTCCGCGAGCAAACCGATTGGCCCGACGTTAGCGTAGTTCGGCACACCGGCGCTACATTCGGGTGTCACAACTCGGCATCATTTGTCCACACTTGGCCACAACCTTTTTACAGTCGGATCGATAAGATATTGAATTTCAATGAGTAATAATGAAAAAGGTGCGCCCGGCAAGGCAACGGCTGAGCACACGCCGTTTATGCGCCAGTATTTCGCCGCCAAGGCGGAGCATCCGGACGTGCTGCTGTTCTTCCGCATGGGCGATTTCTATGAACTGTTCCATGACGACGCACGCAAGGCCGCGCGCCTGCTCGACATCACCCTGACCCAGCGCGGCGCTTCCGGTGGCGCGCCGATCCCGATGGCCGGCGTACCCGTGCACGCCGTCGAGTCCTACCTCGCGCGCCTGGTGGCCGTGGGCGAATCGGTCGCCATCTGCGAACAGATCGGCGACCCCGCGCTGTCCAAGGGACTGGTCGAGCGCAGGGTCGTGCGGGTGGTGACGCCGGGCACGCTCACCGACGAGGCCCTGCTGCAGGAACGTCGCGACACCTTGCTGCTCGCAGTCGCGCGCAGTGCGCGGCCCGGGGCGAAGCCCGCCTACGGCCTGGCCTGGGCCGACCTGTCCGCCGGCCGGTTCCTGGCCTGCGAAGTGGATGGCGAGGACCAGTTGCAGGCCGAACTCGCGCGCCTTGCCCCGGCAGAACTGCTGTTGCCCGACGAGGACGGCTGGCCGGCCTGGCTGCTGGCGATGCGCGGCATGCGCCGGCGCGCGCCTTGGCTGTTCGACCCGGACAGTTGCCGCCGCCAGCTGTTGCGGTTCTTCGCCCTGCACGACCTGTCCGCCTTCGGGATCGAGGACCGGCCCCTGGCGATCGGCGCGGCGGGCGCGCTGCTTGGCTATGTCGAGGAAACGCAGAAGCAGCAGCTTCCGCACCTGGGCGCGATCGCGCTCGAATCGGCCGACGATGCGATCGCGATGAACGCCGCGACGCGTCGCCACCTCGAACTCGACAGCCGCAACGACGGGCGCAGCGAGCACACCCTGCTGGGCGTGCTCGACGACACGGTCACGCCGATGGGCGGCCGCCTGCTGCGCCGCTGGCTGCATCGACCGCTGCGCGACCAGGCCGTCCTGCGCGAACGGCACGATGCCGTGGCGACGCTGCTGGACGACAGTGCCGACGCCGGACTGCGCGAGGCATTCCGACGCATCGGCGACGTCGAGCGCATCCTGGCCCGCGTCGCCCTGCGTTCGGCGCGGCCACGCGACCTGTCCACCCTGCGCGATGCCCTCGCCGCCCTGCCCGGCCTGCGCCTGCTGCTGGCCCCGCTGCAGTCGCCGCGACTGGATGCGCTGGCGCAGGCATTGGTCGAGCACGGCGACGAAGCCGCCCTGCTCGCGCGCGCCCTGGTTGAACATCCGCCGGTGCTGGCCCGCGATGGCGGCGTGTTCGCGCCCGGCCATGACGCGGAGCTGGACGAACTGCGCGAACTCAGCACCCATGCCGACCGCTTCCTGGTGGACCTGGAGGCACGCGAGCGCGCCGCCAGCGGCATCGCCACGCTGAAGGTCGGCTACAACCGCGTGCACGGCTATTACATCGAGATCAGCAAGGGCCAGTCCGAGCGCGCGCCCACGCATTACACGCGGCGGCAGACCCTCACCGGCGCCGAGCGCTACATCACCGAGGAGCTGAAGGCCTTCGAGGACAAGGTGCTGTCGGCGCGGGAGCGCGCGCTGTCGCGCGAGCGGGCACTGTACGAGGCGCTGCTCGATGGCCTGAACGCGCGGCTGGAGCCGCTTCGGCGCTGCGCCTCGGCCTTGTCCGAACTCGACGTGCTCGCCTGCTTCGCCAGCCGCGCCGTCGCCCTGGACTGGTCCAGGCCGGTGCTGGTGGACACGCCCGGCATCGACATCGCCCGCGGCCGCCACCCGGTGGTCGAGGCAGTGCGCGCCGAACCCTTCGAACCCAACGACCTCCAGCTCGACGCCGGCCGCCGAATGCTGGTGGTGACCGGCCCGAACATGGGCGGCAAGTCCACCTACATGCGCCAAGCCGCGCTGATCGTGCTGCTCGCGCATATCGGCAGCTTCGTGCCCGCGGCGTCGGCGACGATGGGGCCGATCGATCGCATCCTCACCCGGATCGGCGCCGGCGACGACCTGGCGCGCGGGCAGTCCACCTTCATGGTCGAGATGGCCGAGACCAGCTACATCCTTCACCACGCCACGGAGCGGTCGCTGGTGCTGATGGACGAGATCGGCCGCGGCACCTCCACCTACGACGGGCTGGCGCTGGCGGAGGCCTGCGCCTTGCACCTGGCGGGGGTGAACCGCGCGATGACGTTGTTCGCAACGCACTATTTCGAACTGACGGCGCTCGCCACGCCGGGCAGCGGCATCGCCAACGCGCACCTTGACGCGGTCGAGCACGGCGACCGCCTGGTGTTCATGCACGCGGTCAAGGACGGGCCGGCCAACCGCAGCTTCGGACTGCAGGTGGCGGCCCTGGCCGGCCTGCCCCGCCCGGTGCTGGCCCAGGCGCGCCGGTCGCTGGCCGAGCTGGAATCGCGCGGCGGCCTGCACGCCGCCGGCCTGCTGTCCCCGGTCGCCCTGGGCGAACCCGCGCAATTGGGCCTGTTCACGGCCAACTCGGCGGTGGGGGACGCCCTAGCCGGCATCGACCCTGACGAACTCACCCCGAAGCAGGCCCTCGAGGCCCTTTACCGGCTTAAGCAGCTCGGCTGACCGTCCGGGGACCGCCGGGGAGAAGATGAACAGCCGGGGTTTTGCGGCCGTGCGTTGCATCGCAACTTGACTCTGTCGCGCTACTGCAACAGCATCCGCCGCAGGCGATCCGGTTCAGGGAATCCGGGCCGCGTGTCCCTGCCTCGGCGGGACTCCATTTCCCCATCCTCGCCCGGCAGTCACCCATGCGTTCCAACTTGTCCAAGGCCATCGCAGCCTGCCTGTTCCTGAGTGGCATTGCTTCGACGGCGGCCATCGCCGGCGTCACCAATCCGAATGTCGAGATGCGTCCCACCGGCAAGGGCTGGGGCGAGGCCGTAAGTGGTCGCGTCGACTCGGCAGCCAAGCCCGGCAGCGGCGCTCGCCCGAGCTCGGGCGCGGGAATCACCCTGCACACCGGCGGCGTGGTCACCGGCACCAACCATGTCTATTACATCTGGTACGGCAGCTGGTCCAGCACCGACCAGGGCATCCTGACCGACCTCGCCATGAGCATCGGCAACACGCCCTACTTCAACATCAACAAGACCTACTTCGACCATTCCAACGTGCATGTCAGTGGCCTGGTGTCCTACAACGGGGCCACCACCGATGCGTACTCGCAGGGACCGGCCAGCACCTCGCTCAGTGACGCGCAGATCCTCAACGTGGTGACTGCCGCGATCAGCAGCGGCCGCGTGCCTTCCGACACCAACGGCATCTACATGGTGCTGACCTCGAAGGACGTGCACAAGTCTGGCTTCGGCACCAGCTACTGCGGCTGGCATTCGCGCGCCACGATCGGCGGTGCCGACATCAAGTACGCCTTCATCGGCGATCCCTCCGTCCAGTACCCCTCGAGCTGCGGCGCCCAGGTCACCGGCCCGAACGGCAACAGCGGCGCCGACGCGATGGCGAGCATCATCGCCCACGAACTGGAAGAAGAGACCACCGATCCGGACCTGAATGCCTGGTACGACAGCAAGGGCCAGGAGAACGCGGACAAGTGCGCGTGGACCTTCGGCACCCAGTACACGACGGGCAACGGCGCCCAGGCCAACGTCAAGTTCGGCACGCGCGATTACCTGATCCAGCAGAACTGGAACTACAACAGCACCGTTAGCCAGCAGCATTGCGCGATGCAGTAAGTCCCGCGTTCACGCGCAGGACGTAGAATCGGGGCCGCGTGCGAGCAATCGCACGCGGCCTTTCCTTGTCACGCCCGACAGCAGGGCAACCGCAGGACCATGCGCATGAACCAGACCATCAGGCACACCCTCTTCGCCACGGCGCTGTGCGCAGCGACAGCCTGCAGCCAGGGCGCCGCCGCGCGCCCGGGCGAGGCCCCGCGGATCGCCTCCTCGACCCGGCCAATGGCGGAGTTCTCCACCCGGGAAGCAGACCTGGCCACAGCGGTGCACAAGCACGACAAGGCGGGCATCGCGCGGCTGCTCTCCGCGGACTTCGAATTCCGCTCGCCGCAGCAGGCCATCGAGCTTGCCCGCTCCGAGTGGCTGGCGGTGCCCGCGTCCGGCGCCGAATCGGAACTCGGAGGACTGGCCGTGCATGCGTTCCCGACGCTCGCCATCGTCAGCTTCACGCGAACCCTGGCCGCCGGGCCCCAGGCCGGGGCGCGCAGCTTCGTGGTGGATGCGTGGACCCGGCAGGGAACGGGTTGGCAGTTGCTGGCCCGCTATGAATCGCCCCTGCCCGCGGCCACGGGCAATACCCAGGACGTCGCGCCAACGGGCAAGGGTTAGTCGCCCGCCTTATAGCGGAACGCCGGCCTGGGAAAGGCCGGCGTTACGTCCAGTCGTGGAACGGGGTCAGAGAGCGAACCAGGCGAGCAGGAACAGGGTGTCGTTATCGCCGGCATTGCGTCCCGCGCCGTCGTAGTTGCTGCTGGCGCCGTTGAAGCGGTCGTAGTGCGTGTACTGCACGCCAAGCCGCAGGTTGGCCCAGGGCTGCTTCCAGGACGTGGCCGTGCCCCAGGGCGTCCAGTCAGCCTGCAGCACTTCGCCGCTCGCGCCCGGGCTGGCGTTGGCCGAATCCGGATACCACAGGTCGTCGTGCGTGCCCGAGCGCGAGAACCAGGCGGCGCTCAGTCCATAGCCGGCGGCGAAGTAGTACGAGGCGTTGATGTTGGTGGAGTCGAGCGTATGCCCGGGCCGCGCCGCGGCTTCCGCCGCGTACGATGCGTCCAGCCGCTGCCGCTCGTGCATCCAGCTGGCATTGATCGCCAGCATGTCGCCTTCGTGCGCATAGGCTTCGTACGTTGCATCCACGCCGACGTCGTCGTACCTGTCGTCCAGGCCGCCGTCGCCGCGCAACTTCGCGTGCAGGCCGGAGGCGCCGAGGGTGATGTTGTGCGGCGCCTGCCAGGTCAGCCGCCAGTACGGCGCCAGGCCGTTGAGCCGTGCGCCGTCATCGGCGTTGACCTTGGATCGGAACCCGGGCGACAGCGTGTCGTACAGGCCGAACGAGCCATACCATTTGCCGTCGAGCGAGGCATAGGCTTCCGCGCCGACCACCTGCTGCGACAGGCCGCCGTCGATCAGCGGCGCCGCGTCGGGCGACGGTGCGAGGTCCGCACTCATGTACGGGAAGCGCCAGACACCTTGCGTGTGGCGCAGGTCCGAGATCCCGGGATTGTTGTTGACCGAGATGCCCCAGACGCCGGCGTGGCTTCCGCGCGTGAAAGGCTGGGCGAAGCGAAATTCAACGTTGTCGAGCGCGAGATGCCTGTCGATGTCCGAATAGGTCGCCTGGGCGAACACGCCGACATGGCTGGACAGCCGGCCCGCGCCGAATACGGACAACTCCTGCAACGCGGCGTTGTTGTTGGACCCGTCATGGGGACCTGCCGGACCATCCTGGGCCTTGGCGGTGTGGGTGTAGGTCTCCACCAGCATCGCCGACACCGGCAGCGCCGAGGAGTCTCCGCCCTGCATGGTGTAGCCGCGCAACTTGAACTCGCGGCCGAAGGGCGTGAGTTGCGGCCCGAAGGCGCCGACGTGGCAGCCGGCGCAGGGCTGGCCGGTCTGGCGCGCGAACGACGGCAGCGCCTGCGCGGTGCCAACCCAACCCAGCAGCAGGCAGGACAGCCCGAGTGCCATCCGACGCAGCGCGCGCCCGCGGAACTGCAGTGTCGCGATCGGGACCATGACCTACTCCAGCCTTTGGGGTTGGAGCAACTATGGGCGCTTGCCCGGCGGACGCCTTGACCTCGGTCAATCCGCTGATCGGCCAGGGAAGGCGGCGGCGCACACCCCTAGAAGCTGTCGAGGTCGCCGAGCGCCTGGATGAGGCGGCGTGCGCGCTTGTCCGGCTTGGATTGCGGCGCGCGGTAGCCGGTGGCTTCCATGCGCCGCTTCTCGCGCTCGGCGGCGCGTGCCGCGACCGACTCGGGGGTTTCAGCAAACAGGGCCTGGGCCATCGGGGCGGATCCGCGCTTCTCGCTCAAGCCGAGCACGGACACCTCGAACTGTTCCTCACCGCGGCGGATCGACAGGGCATCGCCGACCTTCAGGCCGCGCGATGCTTTCACCGCCTGTCCAGCCAGTTCCACGCGCCCGGCTTCGATCGCCTGCTTGGCGATCGAGCGCGTCTTGAAAAAGCGCGCCGCCCACAACCACAGGTCGATGCGGACGGTGGGCGCGGCGTTGGGATCGATCGGTTCTTTCATGGTCACCGGAGACAGGGTCGCCAGACGCGAAAACGGCCGCTTGCGCGGCCGTCGTCGGGAAACAGGCGGCCCGGCTCAGTCGGCCGAACGGGCGGCCAGGTCTTCCTTGATGCGGGCCTTCTTGCCCTGCAGGTCACGCAGGTAATACAGCTTGCCGGCGCGCACGGCGCCGCGGCGCTTCACCGACACCGAGTCGATGATCAGGCTGTGGGTCTGGAACACGCGCTCGACGCCGAAGCCATGCGAGATCTTGCGCACGGTGAAGGCCGAGTTCAGGCCCGCGTTCTTCTTGGCGATGACCACGCCTTCATAAGCCTGGACGCGCTCGCGGTTGCCTTCCTTCACCTTGACGTTGACGACGACGGTGTCGCCCGGGCCGAAGTCCGGCAGCTTGCGGGTGGACTGTTCGGCTTCGAATTCCTGCAGGAGCTTGTTCATGGTTGCACCGCTGATGAGCGCACGTGCGCTCGTTGTAGGGGCCGCCGGGCGGCTGTGAGTCGAGCATTATAGCGGGCGAAGCCGCTGATTGCCTAGGGGTTTTCCACTCTAGCCAGGATCGGGACCGACCTGCCGGGCCCGCCAGTCGGCCTGGAAGGCCTCCAGCAGCTTGCGGTCGTCCTTGCCCAGTTCCCGTCCCGCCAGCAGGTCCGGCCGGCGCAGCCAGGTCCGGCCCAGGCTCTGCTGCCGCCGCCAGCGCCGGATTGCGGCATGGTCGCCCGACAACAGCACCTCGGGAACGCCCTGCGTGCCCCGTGTTTCCGATCGCGTGTAGTGGGGACAGTCCAGCAGGCCGTCCTCGAAACTGTCCTGGCTGGCCGAATCCGCGTCGTTCAGCGCGCCCTCCTGCAGCCGGCCCAGTACGTCCACCAGCACCGCCGCGGCCAGCTCGCCGCCCGACAGCACGTAGTCGCCGATCGACAGTTCCTCGTCCGCGCGCTCGGCGACGAAGCGCTCGTCCACGCCCTCGTAGCGGCCACACACCAGGACGAGTCGCGGCAAGGCCGCCAGTTGCTTCGCCCGGGCCTGGGTCAGGGGCGCGCCCTGGGGGCTGAGGTAGACCACGTGGCCGGGGGCGTTCGAGTCGGCTTGCGCGGCGTCGAGGCAGGCGCCGAGGGGTTCGATCAGCATCACCATGCCGGGGCCGCCGCCGAACGGGCGATCGTCCACGCGGCGGTAGTTGTCGGTGGCGAAATCGCGCGGATTCCAGCCGCGCACCTGCAGCAGGCCGCGCTCGACCGCGCGCCCGACCACGCCGACCCGTGACCATGCGTCGATCACGTCGGGGAACAGGGTCAGCACGTCGATGCGCATCAGCGGGCGTCCATCAGCATGGCGTCATCAGCAGGGTTTCATCAGAAGTCCGCATCCCAGTCGACCTGGATGCGGCGCGCCTCGAAGTCCACGCCAAGCACGAACTGGCCCTCGATGAAGGGAACCAGGTGCTCGCGCTCACCCGACACCGCCAGCACCAGGTTTGCAGCCGTCTCGAACAGGTGCGAGACGCGCCCAAGCACGATGCCCTCGCGGTTGACGACCTCCAGGCCTTCCAGGTCCACCCAGTAGTACTCGCCCTTGGCCGGCTTCGGCAGGCGGCTGCGCGGGACCCACACCTCGGCGCCGGCAAGGGCCTGGGCGGTGTCCCGGTCCTCGACCCCGGGGAAGGTGGCGGTCAGGCCCTTGTTGGTGACGCGGCCGCGCGCACCCAGCAGTTCGCGCTCGGCGCCGTCATGGACGAGCACCCAGGGTTGGTATTTGAGGATGGTGGACACGGGATCGGTGAAGCTCTGCAGCTTCAGCTCGCCCCGGACGCCAAAAGCGCCGAGGACCCTGCCCAGCAGGATTCGGCGCTCGGTGTCCATCGTCACAAGGCCTCCGCGTTGCGGAGGCGCGGGACTCAGGCCGCAGCCTTGCCCGAGACTTCCTTGACCAGCATGCGGACCTTGTCGGTCAGCTGCGCGCCCTGGGAAACCCAGTGCTGCACGCGCTCGGTGTTGAGCTCGACGCGCTTTTCGTTGCCCTGCGCCACCGGGTTGTAGAAGCCCAGGCGCTCGAGCGAGCGGCCATCGCGCTTGCTGCGATGGTCGGTGGCGACGATGTGGTAGAAGGGGCGCTTCTTGGCGCCGCCACGGGTCAGGCGGATCTTGACCATGTGTGTGCTCGGTATCTCGATGTGTACGGGTTCGGTCCGGGTCGCGGCAGGGCCGGTCGCTCGGGGAGCCGACAAGTATAAGGCTTTGGGCGGCTTGGGGAAACTCCCCGCGCGCCCGGCCACGGATCGGCGGGGCCGGCGCCCCGGCCTGCCGTCAGCGGCGCATCCCGCCTGGGCCGGGGAACCCGCCCCCGCCCATCATTCCCTTCATGCCCCGCATCATGCCCTTGATGCCGCCGGCCGAGAGCTTGGAAATCATCTTTTCCATCTGCTGGAACTGCTTGAGCATCTGGTTGACCTGGGCCGGGGTAGTGCCCGAGCCCTTGGCGACGCGGGCGCGGCGCGAGCCATTCAGCAGCGCCGGGTTGCGCCGCTCCTTCTTGGTCATCGAGTTGATGATGGCCACCATGCGCGGGACTTCCTTGCCGGTGACCTGGCTCTTCACATGGTCCGGCACCTGGCCCATGCCCGGCAGCTTGTCCATCAGGCCGGCCAAGCCGCCCATGTTCTGCATCTGCTCGAGCTGGTCGCGCATGTCGTTGAGATCGAATTTCTTGCCCTTGGCGACCTTCTCGGCGAATTTGGCCGCCTTGTCCTTGTCCACCTGCTGCTCGACCTGCTCGACCAGGG
>JANXUD010000035.1 GCA_025352045.1 Gammaproteobacteria bacterium
CACCAGTTCAGCCAGGTGTGGCTGGACTTGCGCGGCGTGCAGGACGATTACATGCGCCGCCACGGTATCGACTATTTCGAGAACAGCCGGCGCGCGACGCTGGCGCAGCGCGCCTACGCAATCGCCAATCCCATGCACTGGAAGGGCTATGGGCCGGACATCTGGGGCCTGAGCGCCTGCGACGGGCCAGTGGATGCCACCGTCAAGTACGCCGGCGAGCCGCGCCTGTTCCGCACCTATTCCGCGCGCGGCGCCGGGCTTGGATACCCGTTCGACGACGGCACCATCGCGCCGGCCGCCGCCGCCGGTTCGATGCCGTTTGCACCCGACATCGTGGCGCCCGCGCTGGAGGCAATGCACGCGCGATACGGCAAGCAGGCCTATGGACAGTATGGGTTCCTCGAGGCGTTCAACCCGAGCTTCGATTTCAAGGACGTGAAGTTGCACCAAGGCAGGATCGTCGATGGCGTGTGGGTGGACGGCGACTGGCTGGGCATCGACCAGGGCCCGATCGTGCTGATGATCGAAAACCACCGCAGCGGCCTGATCTGGGAGGTGATGCGGCGCAATCCGCACATCGTGCGCGGGCTGCGGCGCGCGGGCTTCCGCGGCGGCTGGTTGGATGCCTTGCCAGCGGACGCGGCCGACATCGGCGATCGCGCGCAGGTCGCACCGCGCGCGCCTTCGACGTCGCCTTCGTCACCGCTTGCGTCGCCGACCCCGGCGCAGGCGGCACCCGCAGCCGCCAGCGCGCACTGAGCGCCCTGGCATGGATGCCGCCACCCGCCTCGTGCGCGCCTGCCTGGTCGGCGGCGCGGTCCTGCTGTCTGCCTGCTCCGGGCAGTCGCGTGACAACCGCGCGCTGGTGCACTTCTGGGCGATGGGCTACGAGGGCGAAGTCGTCGCCCAGATGCTGCCCGAGTTCAACCGCCTGCATCCGGAGATCCGCGTCGAACTGCAGCAGCAGCCCTGGACCGCCGCGCACGAGAAATTGCTGACCGCCTTCGCTGGCGATTCCCTGCCGGACGTCTGCGCCCTCGGCAATACCTGGGTGTCCGAGTTCTCCGCCCTCGGCGCGTTGGAACCACTGGATGCACGCGTCGCCGCGGCGGCGGACATCGCGCCCAGCGACTGGTTCCCCGGCGCCTGGGCCACCGGCGTGGTGGACAAGACGCTGTACGGCCTGCCCTGGTACACCGAAACGCGCGCGCCCTATGTGCGCCGCGACTTGCTGCTGAAGGCCGGCATCGCGACCCTGCCGCAGGACTGGGCGCAGTGGCGCGTGGCGATGGCGGCGATCAAGCAGCAGGTCGGCCCCAAGCGCTACGCCATCCTGCTGCCGCTCAACGAATTCGAGCCGCTGCTCAACCTGGCGATCCAGCAACCCGATCCCCTGCTGCGCGACGGCGGCCGTTTCGGCAACTTCCGCAGCCCCGGCTACAAGCGCACGCTGGCCTTCTTCAAGGAAATGTTCGACAAGGGCTGGGCGCCGAAGGTCGCCGATACGGCGATCTCCAATGTCTGGGATGAGTTCGGCAACGGCTACTACAGCTTCTACATCTCCGGCCCCTGGAACATCGCCGAGTTCACCAAGCGCCTGCCGCCTGCCCTGCAGGACAAGTGGAGCACGATGGCGCTGCCCGGCCCGGATGGCCCCGGTGCCTCCGTGGCCGGCGGCACGACCCTGGTGCTGTTTTCCGGCGCGAAGAATCCCGACGCAGCCTGGACCCTGATCCGCTGGCTGGCGCAGCCCGCGCAACAGGTGAAGTTGCACGCACTCACCGGCGACCTGCCGCCGCGGCGTTCGTCCTGGACGACGCTGGGCGCCGATGCCAACGCGCAGGTGTTCCGCGACCAGCTCGAGCGCGCGCTGCCCGCGCCGCAGGTGCCGGAGTGGGAACGCATCACCACCGAGATGCGCCTGGTCGCCGAGCAGATGGTCAACGGCAAGCTGAGCGTGGACGAGGCCGCCGCGGAGACCGACCGCCGCGCCGACCTGATCCTGGAGAAGCGTCGCTGGATGCTCGACCACAGGGCGCAGGCAACGGCTGCGGCCGCGGCGCCCGCCCCGGCAGGCGCGCCATGAAGGCCGGCACCGCGGGCTGGGTGTTCTCGGCGCCGGCGCTGGCGGTGATCGTGGTGTTCTTCGGCCTGCCGGTGCTGGCCGCGTTCGGCCTGAGCCTGACCGATTTCGACATCTACGCCCTGGCCGATCGCGGCAACCTGCGCTTCAATGGCCTGCACAACTACATCGGCCTGCTGCAGAACCCCCTGTTCTGGACAGCGTTGGGCAACACCCTGTATTTCGTGATCGTCGGCGTGCCCGTGTCGATCGGCCTGTCGCTGGGCGCAGCGCTCTTGCTGCATTCCAAGCTGGCACGCTTCCCGGCCTTCTACCGCACCGCCTTCTTCGCGCCGGTGGTGACGACGGTGGTTGCAGTGGCGGTGATCTGGCGCTACCTGTTCCACACGCGCTACGGCATCGCCAACTGGATGCTGTCCGGAATTGGCGTGCATCCGATCGACTGGCTGGGCGACCCGCACTGGGCGATGCCGACCATCATCCTGTTCGCGGCCTGGAAGAACTTTGGCTACAACATGATCATCCTGCTGGCGGGCCTGCAGGCCATCCCCGAGGACCTGTACGAGGCCGCGCGCCTGGACGGCGCCGGATTCCGCGCGCAGTTCCGGCACATCACGGTGCCGATGCTCGGGCCGGTGCTGCTGGTGGTGTCGATCCTGACCATGGCCGGCTATTTCCAGCTGTTCGCAGAACCCTACGTGATGACCCAGGGCGGGCCACTGCAGAGCACGGTGAGCGTGCTGTACTTCATGTACGAGGAAGGCTTCAAGTGGTGGAATCTTGGCAACGCCTCCGCCGTTGCCTTCCTGCTGTTCGCGCTGATGACGGTGGTAACCGCGGGCATGCTGCGCTTCGCGCGCAAGCGGGGGATCGATTGAACGCCACCACGCCGCTCGAAGCCGCCGCATCCGATGCCGGTCGCGCACGCCCGATGCCGCCCCGCCGGTCGATGTCCACGCGGCGCGCGCGCTGGCTGGTCAACGGCGGGCTGGCGATCATCGCCGTGCTCAGCCTGGGCCCGCTGCTGTGGATGCTGTCGGTGTCCTTCATGCAGCCGGGCGAGGCGAGTCATTTCCCGCCTCCCCTGCTGCCGGCGCACGCGACCTGGGCCAATTACATCGAACTGTTCTCGCGCGCCGGCATGGCGCGCTACCTGTTCAACAGCTTCCTGATCGCCACCATGACCACGGTGATCGCGGTGATGCTCAACACCCTGGCCGGCTACGCTTTCGCCAAGCTGCAGTTCCGCGGCCGCGAACAGGCCTTCCGCGCCCTGCTCGCCGCCCTGGTGATCCCGGGCCAGGTGGCGATGATGCCGCTGTTCCTGATGATGAAGCCCCTGCACCTTGTCAACACCTATTTCGGGGCGGTGGTGCCGGGCATGGCGGGCATCTTCGGCATCTTCCTGGTGCGCCAGTACGCGCGATCGCTGCCGGACGAATTGCTCGAGGCCGCGCGCATCGACGGCGCCGGCGAATGGCGGATCTTCTTCTCGATCGTGCTGCCGGCACTGCGGCCGATCCTGGTGACCCTGGCGATCTTCAGTTTCCTCGGCGCCTGGAACGATTTCATGTGGCCGCTGATCGTGCTCAGCGATTCGCACCTGCACACCCTGCCGGTGGCGCTGGCCTCGCTATCGCGCGAGCACGTGCAGGACAACGAGCTGATGATGGCCGGCGCGGTGGTCACCGTGCTGCCGGTGCTGATGCTGTTCCTGGTGCTGCAGCGCCACTACATGCGCGGCCTGCTGATGGGCAGCGTGAAAGGCTAGTGGCAGCGCACTCAACACTGTCGCAGGCACGCCGCGCCATGTGGGCGCTGCCGCTAGCGGTGGTTTTCCTGTGGCCGAATGCGATCACGGCCGCTGCACGAGCGAGCTCCTCGACGCCGTCCGCCGCAGCCTCAGCCCGCACCCTCGACAACTTCGAGTCCCTCGCCCCCTGGACCCCGGTCACCTCCACCCAGGTCACCGCCAAGCTCCGCCTCGCTCCCGGCGTCGAAGGCCATGCGCTGTGCATGGACTACGATTTCCATGGCGTCTCTGGCTACGTCGGCATCAGCCGCTCCCTGCCGATGGACTATCCGCCGGACTACGCGTTTTCATTCCAGTTGCGCGGCGACTCGCCCAACAACGACCTGCAATTCAAACTGGTGGACGCCAGCGGCGACAATGTCTGGTGGGTGCAGCGCCCGCGCTACGTCTTTCCGACCAGCTGGACCGCCATCCGCTACAAGAAGCGGCATGTTTCCCGGGCCTGGGGCCCGTCGGTGGACACCGAACTGAAGCACAGCGCCAAGCTCGAGTTCACCCTGGCCAGCGGCGACGGCGGCAAGGGCACGGTCTGCTTCGATTCGCTGCGCTTCGAGGCGCTGGTGCCAGACGATGGATCGCCCCTGCGCCCAACCTCGCCCGACCCGGCTGGCGCGGCCGCGCTGGATGCCCGCGACGACACGCACTGGGATGGGCGATTCGCCAACCGGCCCGCACTGGTGATGGACCTTGGGCGTCCTCGAGAGTTTGGCGGCCTGTCCCTGGCCTGGACCGCGCAATACGCCAGCGATTACGAACTCGCCGCGTCCAACAGCGGCGCAACCTGGCGGACGATTCGCACGGTGCGCGGCGGCAATGGCGGACGCGACTGGCTGGCCTTGCCCGAATCGGAGGCGCGTTACCTGCGCTTGACGCCCCTGCGCGGTCCCTCGCCCGACTTTGGCCTGGCCGAGCTGCACGTCGAACCGCTGGCCTTCGCCGCGACCGACAACGACTTCCTGAAATCCGTCGCCGCCGCCTCGCCCCGCGGCGACTGGCCACGCGGCTTCAGCGGCGAGCAGCCGTACTGGACCCTGGTCGGCGTGGATGGCGGCAAGCAGCAGGGCCTGGTCGGCGAAGACGGCGCGATCGAACTCGGAAAGGGCGGCCCGAGCATCGAGCCCTTCGTGCTGGTGGACGGCAAGCGCGTCGGCTGGGCCGATGTGACGGCGACGCAATCGTTGCAGGACAGCTACCTGCCGATCCCGTCCGTGCACTGGACCCATGCGGACTTCGGGCTGGATATCACCGCGTTTGCGCAGGGCTCCGCGGGTCGCTCGCAGTTGCTGGCTCGCTATCGGCTGCGCAACACGGGCACGGCGGCACGCGACTACACGCTGGCACTTGCGTGGCGGCCGTTGCAGGTCAATCCTCCGTCGCAGTTCCTCAACACCGCGGGCGGCGCCAGTGCCATCCACGCCCTGTCGATCGACACCCGGGGCGGCGTTTCCGACGAGAAGTGGCACGTGCGGCTACGGCAGCCCGCCGATTCCGCATTCGCCAGCGATTTCGATGCGGGCGACGCGACTGTTCGCCTCGCCATGCCCCCAGCCACCGGGCGCGCGCAGGATTCAGCGGGCCTGGCATCGGGCGCCTGGCTGTATCGAGTCCGCCTGGCACCCGGCGAGTCGCGCGAGTTCGACCTGGTCGCGCCCCTCGATGGCGGCCTGGCACCGGAGGCAGCAGGAATGGACTTCGTCGCCGCGCAGGCCGAGGTCGCCGCGCGCTGGCACGAGCGCCTCGATGCCGTTGGCTTCACCGTGCCGGCGAGCGGCCAGCGCACCGTGCAGTCCCTGCGCACTGCGCTAGCGAACATGCTGATCAGTCGTAATGGCCCGCGCCTGCAACCGGGTACGCGCTCGTACGCGCGCGCCTGGATCCGCGATGGCGCGATGATCGCCGAAGCGCTGTCGCGCATGGGCCGCAGCGACGTGGCCACCGAGTTCGTGCGCTGGTACGCGCCCTACCAGTTCGACGACGGCAAGGTGCCCTGTTGCGTGGACGACCGCGGCGCAGATCCGGTTCCCGAAAACGACAGCCACGGCGAACTGCTGTATGCCATCGCCGAGGGCTACCGCTACACCGGCGACCGGAGCCTGCTCGAGGCGACCTGGCCTCGCGTGGTGAAGGCCGTCGCCTACATGGACCAGCTGCGCGCCAGCGAACGCACCGACGCCAACCGCGCGCGCGATCCAGCCTTCTACGGAATGATGCCGGCCTCGATCAGCCATGAGGGCTATTCGGCCAAGGCCATGCATTCGTACTGGGATGATTTCTGGGCGCTGCGTGGCTACAAGGATGCGGTCAGGATCGCGCACTGGCTGGGCCACGACACGGAGGCCGCGGCCTTCATTGCATCGCGCGACCAGTTCCAGGCCGACCTGAAACAGTCGCTGGCGCAGGCCACGTCGTCGAAGCATCTGGATTTCATCCCGGGCTCGGCGGAACTTGGCGATTTCGACCCGACCTCGACCACCATCGCGCTCGCGCCCGCCGACGCCGCGGACGTGCTGCCGCCTGGCCTGTTGCAGGCAAGCTTCGACCGCTACTGGCGCGAATCGCAGTCCCGCGGCGACGGCACGCGCGCCTGGAAGGACTACACGCCCTACGAGACACGCACCATCGGGACCTTCGTGCGGCTTGGCCAGCCGGATCGCGCCAAGGCGATGCTCGACTTCTTCCTTGCCGGCCAGCAGCCGGTCGGCTGGAACCAGTGGGCGGAGGTCGTTTCGTCCACGCCGCGCAAGCCCTTCTTCGTCGGCGACCTGCCGCATGCCTGGGTCGCGTCGGACTACGTGCGCTCGGTGCTGGACATGTTTGCCTACCTGCGCGAACGCGACGATGCGATCGTGATCGGCGCAGGCATTCCGCTCGACTGGCTGGATGGCGATGGCGTGGGCGTGTCGAACCTGCGCGTACCCGGCGGCTCGCTCGGCTATCGGATGCGTCGCGCCGGCGGCAGGATCACGCTGGACCTGCCCGTGGATGCGCCGCGGCCGCCCGCGACCCTGGTACTGAAGCTGCCGTTGGCGAACGTCGCCTCCGTCCGGATCGACGGCAAGCCTGCGGAATGGCGCGACGGTGAAGTCCGGTTGCCGAAAACAGCCTCGCGGGTGGAGCTTATGGTTCGCTGAGTGGGAGTCGCGGCTGAAGCCGCTCCCACGGTCAGGGCAACGGCTCGTCCACCGACGCCCCATTCGACGCGATCACCTTCGTGTACCAGCGCGCACTGTCCTTGGGCGTGCGCTCCTGCGTGCCGTAGTTCACGTGCACGATGCCAAAGCGCTTGGAGTAGCCATGCGACCACTCCAGGTTGTCGAGCAGGGACCAGACCATGTAGCCGCGGATGTCGCAGCCCAGCGCGATCGCCTCGCGGATGGCGCGCAGGTGCTTCTGCAGGTAATCCGTGCGCAGGGGATCGCGCACGCGCCCGCCCTCGGCTACCGGCGCGTCGAAAAAAGCCGCGCCGTTCTCGGTGATGTAGGTGGGGATGTTGCCGTAGCGATCCTTCGCCCAGACCAGCAGGTCCACCATGCCCTGCGGAAACACTTCCCAGCCGGTCTCGGTGTACGTGCCGAGCGGCTGCTTCACCGCGCCGGCGTTGAGCGGGTAGCTGTCCTGGTCCCGGGTGACGCTGCGCGTGTAGTAGTTGATGCCGATGAAGTCGAGCTTCTGCCGGATCAGGGCCATGTCGTCCGCCGGCCACTCGGGCCAGGCATCGCCGAAGATTTCCTTGAGCTCCTGCGGATAGGTGCCTAGCAAGGCGGGGTCGAGGTATTGCTCGTTCATGTAGGCGTGGGCACGCTTCACCGCGGCCGCATCTCCGGCGGAATCGCTGTGTGGGTACTTGGGCTCTATGTTCACCACCAGCCCGATCTCGTGCTTGCCCACCTCGCGATAGGCCTGCACCGCCGCGCCATGCGCGCGCATCAGGTTGTGCGAGGCGATCGGCGCCTCGTACTTGTTGCGATGACCCGGCGCCAGCACGCCATGCAGGTAGCCGCCGTCGCTGACCACCCAGGGCTCGTTGAGCGTGACCCACTTCTTCACGCGGCCGTCGAGCGCGCCGAACAGCACGCGGCCGTAGTCGGCGAACCAGCCGGCGATGTCGCGATTGAGCCAGCCGCCACGATCGTCCAGCGCCGACGGCAGGTCCCAATGGAACAAGGTCACCAGCGGCTCGATGTCGTTGGCCAGCAGCTCGTCCACCAACCGGGAATAGAAATCCAGCCCGGCCTGGTTCACCCGGCCGGTACCCTCGGGCAGGATGCGCGCCCAGGCGACGCTGAAACGGTAGGCCTGCAGGCCCAGGTCGCGCATCAGCCGGACATCGTCCTTCCAGCGCCGGTAGTGGTCGCAGGCGACGTCGCCGGTGTCGTTGTTGTGGACATTGCCCGGGGTGTGCGCGAAGCGCGTCCAGATGTTCGGCCCGGCCCCGTCCGCCAGCGGCGAACCCTCGATCTGGTGCGCCGCGGTGGCGGCGCCCCACAGGAAATTCGGCGGAAACACGTGGTTCGACATGACTGGATCGCGTGCGGGAAACACGAAGCTTACCCGCAATCCCGCAGGACGATGTGAGCGCCCGGCGCGCTAGCTGCGCGAGCGGGAATGCGAGGTCAGGTGCGCCAGCGCGCCGGCGGAACTCACGCCCGGCCCGGTCGGCCGCGCACCCTGCTTGGGCTTCTCCGGCCGCGCCTCGTCCAGCGCGATGGTCGCCGCATTGCCCAGCTGCGGCAGCGCGGTGTTGCCGCGGCGCAGGGACACGCCCACCACCAGGATGTCGATCATCAGCAGGTGCAGGATGCGCGAGATCATCGGCAGCTGGTTGGCGGTGTCCTCGACATGGTCCACGATCAGCGCCACGTCGGCCTTGCGCGCCAGCGGCGACTGGCTGGCGGTGATGGCGATGACCACCGAACCGCGCTCGTGCGCCTTGTCCACCACCTCGATCAACTCGTCGATGCGGCCGCTGCCGCTGATCACGATCGCGACCACGCCCGGGCGCAGCAGGTCGGCGGCCAGCACCTGCAGGCGCGGCACGGTATAGGCCGCGGCCGACACGCCCATGCGCAGCAGCTTGAACTGCGCGTCGTCGGCCACGCTGCCGAAATGCCCGACCGCGTAGAACTCTACCCGCTCGGCATCCACGACCAGGCGCACGGCCTGGTCGATGGTTTCGCGGTTCAAATGGTCGCGGACCTGCAGGATCGCCGAGGCCGTGTTGCCGAGCACCTTGTCGCCGACTTCCAGCGACGAATCCGCGCCGGTGACCTGGGCGTGGGTGATCGGCATGGTGCCGCTCAGGCCGGAGGCGAGCCGCAGCTTGAAATCCGACAGGCCCTTGCAGCCCAGCGAGCGGCAGAAGCGGATCACCGTCGGCTGGCTGACTTCGGCCGCCTTCGCCAGCGTCGCGATGGGGTCGTTCAAGGCCGAGCGCGGATGCTTCAGCACCAGGTCGGCGACCCGCTGCTCGGCCGGCGACAGGCTGGGCCGCGCGCGCTGGATCTGGTTGAGGATGGTCGCGGCCTCGGCGGTTTCCAGCCCGCCCAGCTGCGCGCGCAGGATCTCGGACGCGCCCATGAAGGTCACGTCCTCGGCGGTGATCACATAGGTCGGGATCGCCCGCATGTAATCGCTGAAGCGGCCCTTGTCCTCGAATCGCGCGCGGAAGCCGCTGCGGTCGAAGTGCGCGCCCAGCCGCGGCACGATGCCGCCGCCGATATAGATGCCGCCGAGCGCGCCCTGGGTCACCGCCAGGTTCGCCGCGGCCGTACCGAGGATCGTGCAGAAGGCCTCGATCACTTCCAGGCACAGCGGGTCGTGCCCGACCAGCGCGCGATGGGTGATGTCCGGCGCGTTGAGGCCCTGGTCGGCGACGCCGCTGGCATCGGCCAGCGCACGATAGATCAGTTCGATACCCGGGCCCGAGAGCAGGCGTTCGAAGCTGACATGCGGCAGGTGCTTCCAGGCGTACTCGAGGATCGCCACCTCGCGCGCGTCGCGCGGCGAGAAGCTGGCGTGGCCGCCCTCGGTGCCGAGCGCGATCCAGCCGTTCTCGCCATCCGGGATCAGTCCCGACACGCCCAGGCCCGAGCCGGCGCCAAGCACGCCCAGCACGCTGCGCGGGGTCGGCGTGCCACCGCCGACCTGGCGCCTCTGGTGCGGCAACAGGCCCGGCAGGGCCATCGCCAGCGCGGTGAAGTCGTTGACCACCACCAGGTTGTCCAGGCGCAGGCGCTGGCGCATTTCCTCGATGGAAAAATGCCAGTGGTAGTTGGTCATCTGCACCGAATCGCCGGCGACCGGATTGGCGATCGCCACCGCGGCATCGCGGATGCGCTTGACCGGCAGCCGCGCGAGGTACGCGGTGACCGCGGCGTGGAAATCGGCGTACTCGGCGCAGCGCATCGAGAGCTTCTGCTCGAAGGCGCCGGGTGCGACCTCCAGGGCGAAGCGCGCGAAGGTGCCGCCGATGTCGGCGATCAGGCGGGGATGGGCGTAGGCGGTCTCGGGCATCGCGGTTCCTCTTGCCCGCGAGTCTACGCGAATGGGTTGGTCGGTCATG
>JANXUD010000112.1 GCA_025352045.1 Gammaproteobacteria bacterium
GCCTCGCGTTTCGCCAGTCAGGTCCAGCAAGGCAGCGATAGGCCTGAGCACGCGGAGGTCCTGCTCGGGCACCTCCCGGAGGATCCCGGGGGATGCCAGCAGGATTGCCTGTGCTTGCTGCAACAGATGACTACGGATGCCTTCCTGATGCCAGTCGATGCCTATGCCACGAGGGAAGAGGCGGGTGCGCTCGAAAGCCACGATGACATCCACTGCCTCGGCGACGCGCCCCGCCTGCAGCGCCGTAAGCGCGCCACGCTGCGCCTGGTCTTCGGCGGCCTTGCCTTCTGCTACATGCCGCTCGACGGCATCCCGCACGGCCGGCGACAGGGTCCAGGCCCGGAACCTTTCGACGCGCTTGCGCATTGCCTCGGGGTCGGCCTCAGCCAGGCGAGTCACCAAATCAGCCTTCTTGCCCGACAGTTTCAACCCGCGCTCGCGCAGCAGTTCTTTCAACTCGTCGACGCGATGATGAGCTTCGAAAATTTCCTGCCACGGCGCATCGATTAGCCATCCGGCTTTCCGAAACTGGGCGATGGTTGACTCCACAGGAACTGGCAGAACCTGGTTCCAGTAGGCTTGGGCGATCGCGGCCGGATCGTTCGGATAGCGAAACTTTGCCAACAACGCCAAGTGCGAACGGTGTTCCGGAAACGTGGGAATCGTGGTGGCAGCAGGAGGCGTCGCCGCGCTCGGCGCTACTGCGCCAGCTTCACTGTTGAAGATACCGCGAAGCCATTTAAACACCGCGCACGCTCCCGATCGCTGCTTCGGATCGTATCGACTTCGAGAAGCGTTGAACCAGAAGCGTCTTGGCGGTGCGCTCCGCACGAAGTTTTTCGCGGAAAATTTCGTGTCCCGCCGGTGTAGCTCTGTGAAGTTTTCGGCGCTCAGATAGCGCAAATATGGCTTGAAACTGGCGTCAGGAGCAATTCACACAAGTCATGGCGCATGAAGGGCGTGTGAGGACTCGCGGGGTCGGCTTTCATAAACGCACGGATAATACGACACCGGGTGCTGTCACCGGAGCGTCGCAAGGCATGCGTATCATTCCGGGCGCGATGCGGCGGCCCGCCGTCCGCGCGAGTCCCCAGCCAAGGATGGCAAGAACTACCCATGCATGACCTGGCAATGCGCGATTCCCGCCCGACCCCGCGCAGCGTTCCGATCGTCGCCGGCCCGCTGGAAGTCCGGCTGGCGCGAAGCGCGGCCGAACTCGAGTCCGCCCAGCGCCTGCGCTACCAGGTCTTCGTCGAGGAATGGGGCGCGAGTGCCAATGCCAACGCGCGCCGCCTGCGCCGGGACGCCGATGCCTTCGACCCGGCCATGGGACACCTGGTGGTGCTGGATCGACGCCGGCCCGCCGGCGCGCAGGTGGTCGGCAACTACCGCTTGCTGAGCCTGGATCCGGACGAGGGCGCGGCCTACTACAGCAGTCGGGAGTTCGACCTCTCGCCGCTCCTGGCTTCGGGTCGACGCCTGCTCGAGCTCGGGCGTTCCTGCGTGATGGCCGACTATCGCGGTGGCGCGGTGTTGCAGCTGCTGTGGCGCGCGATCGCAGCCTACGTGGCGCAGCACGACATCGGTCTGCTGTTCGGCTGCGCCAGCCTGCGCGGCACCGATCCGGCGGCGATGGCGGAACAGTTGGCATACCTGCACCGCCAGCACCTTGCCCCCCCGGCCTTGCGGCCGCGCGCGCAGGGACCGACATGCATCGACACCGACCCCGATCCAGCGCTGCGGGTTGATGCGTCGCGCGCCTTGCGCCAACTCGAGCCGATCATCCGCGGCTACCTGCGCGCCGGGGCCTGGGTCGGCGAGGGCGCGTACGTGGACCACGAATTCCAGTCGATCGACGTGTGCATCGTCTTGCCCACCGAGCGCATGTCGGCGCGGCACCGCCAGAACTTCGAACGCAAGCTCGAGCGCCCACTGCTGTCGGCCGTGCACGATCGCGTGCCGATGGCGGCGGCGCGGGCCTGCGTTCCGCCTTGAACTGGCGCGCGGCCCTGCGCCTTGCCGCGTTCGCGCTGCTGGTGCTGGCGATCGCACCCGTGCAGTGGATCCTGCTGCGCCTGCACCAGGGGCCCGGCGCGCGCCTGCTGCCGCGGCTGTTCCATCGCATGGCATGCCTGATCTTCGGCCTGCGCGTGGACGTCAGTGGCACGCCGGCCCCGGGCCGCACGGTATTCGCGGCAAACCACCTCTCGCACCTGGACGTGATGGTGCTTGGCAGCCTGTTGCAAGCCAGCTTCGTGGCCAAGGACGAGATCGACGGCTGGCCGGTGCTGGGATGGCTGACCCGCCTGCAGCAGAGCGTCTTCGTCAGCCGTGACCCGCGTGCCGCCCGCGACGTGACGGCCTCGCTGCGCGCGGCACTGGAGGCGGGGCGGAGCCTAGTGCTGTTTCCGGAAGGAACCAGCTCGGATGGCAGCGACGTGTTGCCATTCAAGTCCAGCGCCTTCGTCCTGTTCGGCGAGGCAGGTGCCGCGGGCGTGTCGCTGCAGCCCGTCACCCTGGATCTGCTGGAGGTGTCGGGTCGCGGGATCGGCGACGCGCTCGATCGCGATCGCTACGCCTACCATGGTGATGCCAGCCTGGGTCCGCACATGCTGCGCTTCCTGGGCGGTCGGGGTGCGCGGGTGGGCGTGCGCTTCCATCCGCCGATCGACGCGCCGCAGGAAGTCGACCGCAAGACCCTGGCCCGGCTGGTGCGCGAGCGAGTCGTCTCCGGATTGACGCAGCGCGCCGCCGGTGCGGGGCGCTAGGCGGGTGCGCAGCGCCCTTCGCTGGCTGCTCGGTGCGCTGCTGGTCGCCTTGACCGCCTGGTTGCTGTCGCGGCAGGTCCACGTCCTGTCCTGGTCCGCACTGGCCGCGGCCTGGCGCGCCACGCCGCCGCGCGCCATCGCCTTGGCGCTTGGCTGGGTCACGTCTAGTTTCGCCTGCCTCGGCCTGTACGAGGTCTTTGCGGCCCGCAGCAGCGCGCCCGGCCGCGTGTCCGCGCGCGATGCCTTCGCGATCGGCCTGGTCGCGCACGCGCTATCGAACACGCTTGGCTTCCACCTGCTCACCGGCACTGCCTTCCGGCTGCGGGCCTACCGGCGGCATGGCCTCGCGCCGAGGGAGGTCGGCGCCCTGCTCGCGCGTGTCGGGGCCTATGTGGCACTGGGCGTGGTGTTGGTTGCCTTGCCGGCGTTGCTGGTGTCGCCGGCCTGGCGCGGGCCAACGACCATGGTCCTGTCGCTGGCGCTGCTGGCGGGGGTCGCGCTGTCGCCGCGCCACGCCGGCGAGAATGGCTGGCTCGTCCGAGTGCGCCTGCGGATGCGCGGCCTCGCGCCCATGCTGCCCGTGGCGGCGGTCGAGATGCTGGGAATGATGGCGGCGCTCTGGGTCCTGCTCCCCGCGGCATTGCAGCCCGCGCCGGCGAGTTTCGCCCTGTTGTTCGTGGCCGCCATGCTTGCAGGCATCGTGGCGCATGCGCCCGGCGGCATTGGCGTGTTCGAGGCGACCCTGCTCACCGCCGCGCCCGCTGGCCACGGAAGCGAACTGCTGGCGGCACTGCTGCTCTATCGCGCCCTGTACAACCTGCTGCCCTTCGCGCTGGCGGTGCTGGCGGCGCCGTTCGTGCTGGCCGCGGGCGCGCCAGCCGAGGGCGATGCAGTGGGTCAGTTCGAAGGCGGGTAGCGCCGCAACAAGGCGTGCTGGCGCAGGAACAGGCGGCCCAGTGCAAACACGCCGATCGGCCGGTGTCCGCGCCGGCGATTGGCGGCGCCGATCCGGAACAGCAGGCGCTGCTTGGCGAACACGATCCGGTACACCTCGCGGATCGAGTACTTTGGATCCCAGGCGTGCACCGCCTCCGATCCGGCGCCATTCACTTCCATGATCGTGAACTCGCCACGCTGCAGCGCCGCGACATCGCGATAGCGCACGTCGAAGCGCCCGGCCAGGAAGACGCCCATGTCGCGCGCGATCGCGTCGACGCGTTCGCGCAGCGCCGGGGTTGCCAAGCTGGTGCCGTCCTCATAGGCGCCACCCACGCGGGTCGATGCGACCGTGGACAGCCGCACGCGCTCGCCGCGGGCGGGGATATGCGCGCCGTCGCATCGGGATTGGTGGCCCGCATCCAGGGCCCCGCGGCGCAGGCGCGGATCGCACGCCACCAGGCCTGCCAGTGTGTCCACGCCATTGCCCACCACGCTGGGATAGTGCCGCAGCAGGACGCCGATCAGACTGCCGGCCGCCGCCCCAGGCTCGCGCATGTAGAACAGGCCGGCTTCGCCAGGGTCCGGCAGGTAGCGCTGCAGCAGGAAGGTCTCGCCAGCGGGAAAGCGTTGCTGGTAGTCGTAAAGCGCCGCCGCGTCGTCGAGCAGGCGCACGCCGTAGCCACACCAGCCCAGGTCGGGTTTGGCGATCACCGGGAACGCCAGGCCTGCGCCGCGCATCAACTCCAGCAGGACACCGACATCGCGCCCATGGACGTTCGCGGCGGCGACGAAGTCTGCCGTGGCCGCGCGTGCCAACGGACCCATCGCCCGGAAATACTCAAGCTTGCCTTCACCCACCAGGCCGCCAGCGGTGATGCCAGGATTTGCACTGGACGGAAGCGTGAAACTGCCGTGCCGCAGCCCCAGCCAGGCCCATTGCAGGACCATCGGCACCAGGTTGAGCCACTTGGGCAGTTGTTCGAACCGGCCCACGGGAAGCGCCGGCGCGTCGCCCGGTCCGGAGCGTGCGCGCTCCGGTCCATCCGCCGATGCAAGCTCAGGCGGCATCCAGCACCTCGTAGTGGATGGGCTTGTAGCGGAAATTGTTCGATTGTCCGGCCGAGCAGGCGGTCAGGCCGATGACCAGGTCCATTTGCGCGCGGAACACGGTGCAGTCGCCCGCCCGGCTCAGCGGCGGGTCGACGCGCAATTTTCCGGTGGCGCCGTCCACTCGTACGTTCATGAAGACGTTGAATGCCGTGGGGATCATGTCGGGCGAAATCCCCCAGGGCGCCAGTGCCGCCGCGAGGTTGCCGAAGCAGCCGCGATGCGGTTCGGACTCGCCGTAGAGGAGGCGGAACATCTCCGCGGAGCAGGGCGCCAGCAGGAAGTCGTGCCGCCCGACCATGTCCTCGGCGATGTCCAGCATCACCCGGCTGCGGTTCGAATACAGCGCGTCGCCCGTGCCCAGGAACATGGAACCCGCGTAGTCCAGGCTGCGTCCGGACGAGAGCACCTCGCCGATGTCCTGGCGGTTGAACGCCAGCAGGTCTGCGACCTGCTCGCCCTCCGGGTCGATGACCCGCAGCCCCTGTCCGCGTTGCAACTCGAAGGCCACGCCGGAGCGGGGCGCAATCACCTGGGGCATGGGCCTACTTCGCGCGACCGGCGGAGAAGGGGCACTGCCATTCCGGGCCGACCTGCCGGCCACTGTACTGGCGCGCTTCGGACGACTCGCCATGCACCGCCAGCATCGGGTTGAGCGAGCCGGCGAAGGCGGCGTCGCGCTCGATGATGCGTTCGCGCAGCTTGTCGTAGCGGCCGTCCCCGCGCAGGGCCTCGAACTGGCTGTGCGCGTTGAATACCAGCGCCGCGCAATGGAAGCGACGCGCCCTGCGGTTCGAACCCGGGTGCAGGCCGATGACGTAGAACGCCCGGCCGCCCAGGCTCATGCTGAACCGGGGCGAGTCCGGCTGGTCGCTGACGCTGTCGTCCCAGTCGTAGTCGCGCGCGTCCAGCTCGTGCAAGGCTTGCAGCCGCTGCCACAGCGCCTGCTCGAAGGCTGCTTCGCCGAGCCGGGGCGTCTGCGGAAACAGGGCGATGAAGCTGACGAACAGCGCGCCGTCCGCGGCGCCAACCGCGAACGCCTGCAGGCTGCGAAGCAGCCGCTCGTCGGCGTCGCCATCGCGAAGGTCGCCGGCCTCGAAGAAATCGATGCCATCGTTCGCAGCGGCAGACTTGGCTCCCACGCAGGGGAACGCCTTGCGGTCGATCCGGTCGATGAAGCGGCTTGCATCCGCCTGCTGGGTTGCCCTGGCCATGCGTCCTCCTTTGGAGGAAACAGAATGCGGCGTGCGTATTAAACCTCGCGTGAAATGCGAAGCCCGGCGTGGTGCCGGGCTTCGATGATGCATCGGTGGGCCTCAGCCGCGCTTCAGTTCCCGACGTCGAAAACCTTTCCGCGTCCAGGATGCAGGGCGATCAGCCGCGGAACGGCTTCGGCTCGACCGGCGGAGGCAGCGGGCATCCGTACTGGTCGACGGCTTCCCCGCGAATCGTGCCGGGGCAGCGGTCGTCGCACTCGTTGACGCCGTCGCCGTCGCTGTCGGCGTTGCCGCCGCAGACCTGGGCCGGGATCACCTCCGGGGTCATCGGGCCCTGGTGCGCCGTACTGGCGCAGGCGGAGACCAGGCCACCCAGCAGCACGATGGCAAGGCTGGTGGTGGCGAGGCGTTGGATGGCGATCATGGCGTTCCCCTGTTGGCTCGGCGGCTTTGGCATTAGTGGTTATGACGTTCCCGGTTGCGAAGTAGCACGAAGCGACCTCCGCTGTCCAGCAGGAAGGCGCTGCAAGTGCTTGTTCCATCCCGACAACTGCTCCCGTAGTCTAGCCCGATGCAAGCACCTGTGAGCGTGGTTCCCGCGCATGACGACACGGCCCTGCACGCACTGGCCGGGCGCCTGGGCGACCGGTTGCGCGCGCAGCGTGCGATGGTCTGCACCGCGGAAAGCTGCACCGGTGGCTGGATCGCCAAGATGATCACCGACATCCCCGGCTGCTCGGAATGGTTCGATTGCGGGCTTGCCGCCTACAGCTACGAGGCCAAGCAGGCCCTGCTCGGCGTGCGCCCCGAGACCCTGATGCAGTTCGGCGCGGTAAGCCGCGAGACCGTGCTGGAAATGGTGTCCGGCGCGCTGATCACCTCGGGCGCCGGCCTGGCCGTGGCGGTGACAGGCATCGCCGGCCCCACGGGCGGCACACCGGACAAGCCAGTGGGCGAGGTCTGGATCGGCTGGAAGCGGCGCGGCGGCTATCCGCGCGCCGAGGTCTTCCACTTTCGGGGCGATCGCGAAGCGGTCCGCCGGCAGACGGTCGCCGTGGCCCTGCAGGGACTGTTGACGATCCTGGAATAGTTCGGCCCATGCCTCTTGCACATTGGATTCGTTAGTAGTATTACTACTAACACCATGAACCTCACGACCACCCAGCAAGCCATCCTCAGCCTGATCGCCGAGCGCATCGAGTCGGAGGGCATGCCGCCTTCCCAGACGGAAATCGCCCGCGCCCTTGGCTTTAGCGGCGTCCGCGGCGCCCAGTACCACCTCGAGATCCTCGAGCGGGCTGGCGCCATCAAGCGAATTCCCGGGCAGGCCCGGGGGATCCGCCTGTGCCACCCGGTCGCCGTGGCGGCGGGGATGGACGAGGACGAACCGGGTGCCGGGCCGGATCCATCGCAACCGGCGCGGTCGCCAGCCCCCCGTCAGGCGGCGGCCGCGCCGGCCCGCGACGATGTCCTGCGGCTGCCGGTGCTGGGCAGGGTGGCCGCCGGCACGCCGATCGGCGCCGACATCGACGGCGACCAGGTCGTGTTGCTGGACCGCAGTTTCTTTTTCCCGACGCCCGACTACCTGCTCAAGGTCAAGGGTGATTCGATGCGCGACGACGGCATCCTGGATGGCGACCTGATCGGCGTGCACCGCACGTCCGAGGCGCGTTCGGGGCAGATCGTGGTGGCGCGGATCGACGACGAGATCACGGTCAAGCTGTTGAAGATCGGCAAGGACCGGATCCGCCTGCTGCCGCGCAATCCCGACTTCGCCCCGATCGAGGTGCTGCCAGACCAGGACTTCGCCATCGAGGGCCTGTACTGCGGCCTGGTGCGGCCGAGCCGGTGAGCGCGCGCATCGCCGCCGCCGTGTCCGTACGCTCCGCCGGGTGGAATCCCGACGCCGCCGGCCGCATTTTCCTTCTGTCGGGAGGCCATCGCGCCATCGCATGCTTCCCACGCGCCGCAATCTCGGTCCCTGCGACCACCGCGCCCCAGTCTTCCCCCATTCCCTAACGACCCTTGCGAGGAAACACCATGGACGAGAACAAGAAGCGCGCCCTCACTGCCGCACTGGCCCAGATCGACAAGCAGTTCGGCAAGGGCACGGTGATGCTGATGGGCGACAAGAACGTCGAGGCCCACGAGGTGATCGGCACCGGCTCGCTGATGCTGGACATGGCGCTCGGCATCGGCGGCCTGCCCAAGGGCCGCGTGGTCGAGATCTACGGGCCGGAATCCTCCGGCAAGACCACGCTGACCTTGCAGGTGATCGCCCAGTGCCAGAAGGCCGGCGGCACCGCGGCCTTCGTGGACGCCGAGCATGCGCTTGACCCGGGCTACGCACAGAAGCTTGGCGTCAACCTCGACGACCTGCTGATTTCCCAGCCCGACACCGGCGAGCAGGCGCTCGAGATCGTGGACATGCTGGTGCGCTCCAACGCCGTTGACGTGGTCGTGGTCGACTCCGTGGCCGCGCTCACCCCGCGCGCGGAGATCGAGGGCGAGATGGGCGAGATGCAGGTCGGCCTGCAGGCCCGCCTGATGAGCCAGGCGCTGCGCAAGCTCACCGGCAACATCAAGCGCAGCAACTGCATGGTCATCTTCATCAACCAGCTGCGCATGAAGATCGGCAACATGATGCCCGGCCAGAACCCGGAAACCACCACCGGCGGCAATGCGCTGAAGTTCTACGCCTCGGTGCGCCTGGACATCCGCCGCATCGGCTCGGTCAAGAAGGGCGACGAGATCATCGGCAACGAGACCAAGATCAAGGTGGTCAAGAACAAGATGGCGCCACCGTTCAAAGTCGTCATCACCGAGATCCTGTACGGAGAGGGCATTTCCCGCGAGGGCGAGCTGATCGACATGGGCGTGGACAACAAGCTGGTCGAGAAATCCGGCGCCTGGTACAGCTGCATGGGCGAGCGGATCGGGCAGGGGAAGGAAAACGCCCGCCAGTACCTCAAGGAAAACCCGACCATGGCCATCCAGCTCGAGGCCAAGCTGCGCGAGAAGCTGGCGCCCAAGGTCGTCGCCCGTCCGGCCGGCGCGGCCGAGGAAGTCGAGGTTTGATGCACGCGGCCCCGGCGGCGGTCGCATGAGCGGCTGGGGCCGGGGCCGGCCTCCGAAGCGGGAGCCCGGTGCTCCCGCGGCGGAACGCGATCCAGCGGAACCCTCCGCCTACCAGCGGGCACTCGGCCTGTTGGTCAGGCGAGAACATTCGCGCAAGGAGCTCACCCGCAAGCTGGTCGCCCGCGGGGTCGAGCGGGATGAACTCGAACCTGCGCTCGACACCCTGTCACGCCAGGATTTCCAGAACGACGAGCGCTTCGCCGCCGCCCTGGCCCGCAGTCGCGCCTCCGCTGGCTACGGGCCGCAGCGCATCCGATCGGAACTGGCGATGCACGGACTGTCCCGCGGCGAGATCGTCGAGGCCCTTGACGCCTGCGAGCGGGACTGGCCGGCTTCCGCCCTGGAGCTTGCCACCCGTCGCTTCGGCGGCCGGGACGTGGCCGATCCGGCCAAGCGGCGAAAAGCCATCGACTTCCTGATCCGCCGTGGATTCGACCAGCGGGACGCCCAGGCCGCCCTTCGCGACCTGGCGCAAGCCGATGCAGGCACCGACGACGCGGATGGCGCCGTCGAGCCAGGGCCCGGCGATGACTGAAGGCCCAGCGGCCGGCCTGTTAATCTAGGCAGGCGCCAGCGCCTCCGTCCCCATCGATGCCCAAGACATGAAAAGCAGCAACGAGATCCGCAAGGATTTCCTCGATTTCTTCGCCGCCCGGGGACACACCATCGTCCCATCCAGCCCGCTCGTGCCGGGCAACGACCCGACCCTGCTGTTCACCAATGCCGGCATGGTCCAGTTCAAGGACGTGTTCCTGGGCGCCGAGAAGCGCAGCTACAAGCGCGCCGTCAGCTCGCAGCGCTGCGTGCGCGCCGGCGGCAAGCACAACGACCTCGACCAGGTTGGTTACACCGCGCGCCACCACACCTTCTTCGAGATGCTGGGCAACTTCAGCTTCGGCGATTACTTCAAGAAGGACGCGATCAACTGGGCCTGGGAGTTGTTGACCAGCACCTGGGGCCTGCCGGCGGACAAGCTGCTGGTCACCATCTACCACACCGACGACGAGGCATTCGACATCTGGAACAAGGACGTCGGGCTGCCGGCCGAGCGAATCATCCGCATCGGCGACAACAAGGGCGCGCCCTATGCGTCCGACAATTTCTGGCAGATGGCCGACACCGGGCCCTGCGGCCCCTGCACCGAGATCTTCTACGACCATGGCGACCACATCCCGGGTGGTCCGCCCGGTTCGCCCGACGAAGATGGCGACCGCTACATCGAGATCTGGAACAACGTCTTCATGCAGTTCGACCGCCAGGCCGACGGCACCCTGCTGCCGCTGCCGGCGCCCTGCGTGGACACGGGCATGGGCCTGGAGCGGGTCGCGGCCGTGCTGCAGCACGTGCACAGCAACTACGAGATAGACCTGTTCCAGCACCTGATCCGCCATGCCGCGCAGTTGACCGGCACCACGGACCTTGGGGACAAGGCGCTGCGCGTGATCGCCGACCATATCCGTGCCTGTTCCTTCCTGATCGTCGACGGCGTGCTGCCGTCAAACGAGGGCCGCGGTTACGTGCTGCGACGGATCATCCGTCGCGCCATTCGCTACATCTGGAAGCTGGGCGCGCTGCGGGCCGATGGCCTGTTCTGGCGCATGGTGCAGCCGCTGGCCGAGGCGATGGGCGAGGCCTATCCGGAACTGGTCGCCAAGCGCGCCTTGATCGAGCAGGCCCTGAAGGCCGAGGAGGCCGCCTTCGCGCAGACCCTCGACGCTGGCATGGCCCGGCTGGAAACCATGCTCGCCGCGGCGGGCAGGGAGGCGGGCGGCAAGGCGAGCCTGGATGGCGAGCAGCTGTTCCTGCTGCACGACACCTACGGCTGCCCTCCCGACCTGATCCTGGACATCCTGCGCGAACGCGGGCTGACGCCGGCGGCCGGCGCGCAGTCCGACTACGAGCGCCTGATGCAGGGCCAGCGGGAACGCGCCCGCGGCGCGAGCAAGTTCGCCGGCGCCACTGGCCTGCCGGCCGAACTGGTCGCCAGCCTCGCCCCGACGCAGTTCACCGGCTACGTCGCGACCACGCTGGAAGGCGCCCGCGTGCTGGCGATCGTCCGCGACGGCAAGCCCGCCGCGAACCTGCAGGCAGGCGAGCAGGGCGTGGTCATCCTCGACCGGACGCCCTTCTACGCGGAGTCGGGTGGCCAAGTCGGCGACACCGGCGTGCTGTCGACCGGCGCCGGCGGGCGATTCGACGTCGCCGACACGCTCAAGCTGTCGGCGATCTTCCATGCCCACGTCGGCCGGCTCGAAGGCGGCTCGCTCGCGGTGGGCGACGTCGTCTCCGCGACCGTGGACGCCGGGCGCCGCCAGGCCATCGTGCTCAACCATTCCGCCACCCACCTGCTGCATGCGGCGCTGCGCCTCGTGCTGGGCGAGCATGTGACGCAGAAGGGCTCGCTGGTGGCGGCCGATCGGCTGCGGTTCGATTTCGCGCATTTCCAGCCGATCGACGCGCAGCAACTTGCGCGCATCGAGGCCATGGTCAACGCGCGCATCCGCGCCAACGACGCGGCGGAAGTGCACGAGATGGCCATGGCCGAGGCGCTGGAATTCGGCGCGATGGCCCTGTTCGGCGAGAAATACGGCGAGAACGTGCGCGTGCTGCGCATGGGCGATTTCTCCACCGAGCTGTGCGGCGGAACGCATGTCCACCACGTCGGGGACATCGGTGTGTTCAAGATCGTCTCGGAGGGCGGAGTCGCCGCTGGCGTGCGCCGGATCGAGGCGGTCACGGGCGAGGGCGCGCTGGCCTGGTTCGCGGAGCAGCAGCGCCGCTTGGACGAGGCCTCGGAACTGCTGGGTGGCCGCAGCGACGACGTGGTGGACAAGCTGCGCCAGCTGCTTGAGCGCCAGCGTCGCCTCGAGCGCGAACTCGACGCCTTCAAGGCCAGGGCCGCGGCCGGCAAGGCCGCACTGCTGGCCGACGGCGCCGTGGACATCGGTGGCATCAAGCTCGTCGCGGCGCGCGTCGAGGGCATCGAGGCGAAGGATTTGCGCGAGGCCGTGGACCAGCTGAAATCGCGGCTCGGCGACGCGGTGATCGTCCTGGCATCGGCCAGCGACGGCAAGGCGGCGCTGGTGGCCGGAGTGCAGGGCAGGGCGCTCAACCACATCAAGGCGGGCGAGTTGCTGGCCCACGTGGCCGCCCAGATCGGCGGCAAGGGCGGCGGCAGGCCGGACATGGCGCAGGGCGGCGGGCAGGATGGCCCGGCGCTGACGGCCGCCCTGGCGGGCGTGCGCGAGTGGGTTTCGCAGCGGCTGGGCTGAACTCCAGCGGCCGCCTGGGCGTGTCGCTTCATTGCGCCGCAGCCGTGGCCGCTCTACCATCAAGGGACTGCTGCGTATTTCGCGCAGCCTGGACGCCGCCGCGCATGCGCGTGCGGACCGGTGCACGGACGTATCGGAAGGAACGACATGCTGATTTTGACCCGACGGGTCGGCGAGACCCTGATGATCGGTGACTCCGTCACGGTCACCATCCTCGGCGTGAAAGGCAACCAGGTCCGGGTCGGCATCACCGCTCCCAAGGATGTCGCCGTGCACCGCGAGGAGATTTTCCAGCGCATCGGCCGCGAGGGCGGCAGCTCGGGCGGCGATCCGTCGCCTGACACGTCCGGTTTACCGCAGGGCGGCTGAGCGGCTATCCTATGTGACCCGCCGCCGGGCCTGATGGGCCGGTTGGGGGCAAGACCCGGAGAGATGCCCGAGTGGCCGAAGGGGCTCCCCTGCTAAGGGAGTATGGGCTTTAACTCCCATCGAGGGTTCGAATCCCTCTCTCTCCGCCATAACTCGCAAGCCCCTGTTTTTACAGGGGTTTTCGTTTTATGAGAGATTGAAGGCGTTGGTCAACTGGTTGGTCAAATCCAGCCATGCGCCTAGCCCATCACCTGTTGCGCCACCCCTCGGGGGTTTTCTGTTGATTTCCACGCAAAACTGACCCAGGGTTTCCAACCAAAACTGACCCACCCTCGATTTGCGTAGTGTAGCTACTTGCTTGTGGATAAGTTGGTCGTGGTTTTCTCTCCGGTCTTGGTGGTCGCGGTTCGTCGTCGCG
>JANXUD010000137.1 GCA_025352045.1 Gammaproteobacteria bacterium
AAGTTCGAAGCGCAGAAGAAGGCCAATGCGGCCAAGAAGAAGCAGAAGATCGTCGAGATCAAGGAACTGAAGTTCCGCCCGACCACCGACGACGGCGACTACAACATCAAGCTGCGCAACCTGCGGCGCTTCCTCGAGGAAGGCGACAAGGTCAAGGTCAACATCCGCTTCAAGGGGCGCGAGATGGCGCACCAGGAACTGGGCATGCAGATGGCCGCGCGGATCGAGAAGGACCTGGTCGACGAAGTGGTGATCGAGCAGCGTCCGCGCCTGGAAGGGCGCCAGATGATCATGATGGTCGCGCCCAAGCGCAAGACATAAATCGTGGGAGCGGCTTCAGCCGCAATCCGCAAGGTGTTCGGGAGATCGCGGCTAAAGCCGCTCCCACAGGGGTTGGTTGCGTAAGCCCCTGACTTTCCTGCATAATTGTCGGTTCCTGACCTCGGTCGGGAGCCCCGGTGCGGCATCCGGGCCCGGTGGATCGGGCAAAACCGTCATGGATCAAGCGGTGATCCGTAACAGGATCAACGACTTACAAGCAGGCCCCGGGCAGGACGGAAAGCGTGGCGCGAGCCACCGCCCAGGTCGGTAACCAAAGAACTCCAAGGATTTTCCATGCCCAAGATCAAGACCAACCGCGCTGCCGCCAAGCGCTTCCGGAAGACCGCTTCCGGCAAGTACAAGTGCGGCCACGCGAACCGCAGCCACATCCTCACCAAGAAGCCGACCAAGCGTAAGCGCAACCTCCGCCAGGCGAACCATGTTCGCCCCGAGGACGCGGGACGTCTCGATCGCATGCTTCCCTACGCCTGAGGAGTTAGACAATGGCTCGTGTAAAACGCGGTGTCACGGCGCGTCGTCGCCACAAGAAGACCATCCACCTCGCGAAGGGCTATTACAACGCCCGCCGCAAGGTCTATCGCGTCGCCAAGCAGGCCGTCACCAAGGCCGCCCAGTACGCCTACATCGGCCGCAAGCAGCGCAAGCGCCAGTTCCGTTCGCTTTGGATCGTGCGCATCAACGCCGCGGCCCGCATCCACGGCCTGAGCTACAGCCGCTTCATGAATGGCCTGCTCAAGGCCGGCATCAAGCTGGACCGCAAGGCCCTGGCCGACATCGCCATCCACGATCCCAATGGTTTCGGGGCGATCGCGGAATCGGCCAAGAAGGCGCTCGCTGCGTAACGTGTTGCGGGCGCGGCGCCTGCCGCGCCACGCGTGCCGATGAAGGCGCGCAGGCAATCCGATAGAGTGGGGAAGGGCGCGAGTCCTTCCCCATTTTCGTTTGCGGCCATCCTCCAACGCCACCCCAGCGATCCCGAGTGCCACGCGCATGAGCGACATCGACACCCTGATCCGCACCGCCCTGGCCGAGATCTCGGCCGCCGCCGACCTGGACGCGCTCGAGGCCCAGCGCGTCGGCCTGCTCGGCAAGGCGGGCAGCATCACCGGCCAGCTCAAGCAGCTGGGCACCCTGCCGGCGGACCAGCGCAAGGTCTTTGGCGAGCAGGTCAATCGCGCCAAGGAAGCCGTGGCCGACGCTCTCGCCGCGCGCAAGGCCGCGCTCGAGGAGGAGGCGTTCGCGCAGCGCCTGGCCACCGAAACACTCGACGTCACCCTGCCTGGCCGCGGCGACGGCATCGGCAACCTGCATCCGGTCACGCGCACGCTCGAGCGCATGACCGATATCTTCGCGCGGCTCGGCTACCAGCTGGCGCCCGGCCCGGAGATCGAGGACGACTGGCACAACTTCGAGGCGCTGAATTTCCCGCCGCACCACCCGGCGCGTGCGATGCACGACACGTTCTACTTCGGCGACGGCCGCCTGCTGCGCACGCACACCTCGGGCGTGCAGGTGCGCTTCATGGCAGGACACCAGCCGCCCTTGCGCATGATCGCGGCGGGCAAGGTGTATCGCTCGGATTCGGACCAGACGCACACGCCGATGTTCCACCAGGTCGAAGGCCTGCTGGTGGACGAGACCTCGTCCTTCGCCGACCTCAAGGGCACTCTGACCGAATTCGTGCGTGCTTTCTTCGAGCGGGATTTCCAGATGCGCTTCCGGCCTTCCTACTTTCCCTTCACCGAGCCCTCGGCCGAGGTGGACATCGCCTGGACGCAGCCAGACGGCTCGACCCGCTGGCTGGAAGTGCTGGGCTGCGGCATGGTGCATCCGAATGTGCTGCGCAACTGCGGCATCGACCCCGAGCGTTTTACCGGCTTCGCCTTCGGCATGGGCGTCGAGCGCCTGGCGATGTTGCGCTACGGCGTCAACGACCTGCGCAGCTTCTACGAGAACGACGTGCGCTTCCTGCGCCAGTTCGCCTGACCGACGCCGCGACCCATGCCCTTGAGCAACCCACGGACGATGCGATGAAATTCCCGGAAAGCTGGCTGCGCGAGCACGTCAAGATCGATGCCTCGCGCGAGGAACTAGCCGCGCGGCTAACCGCGATCGGCCTCGAGGTCGAGGACGTGCAGCCGATCGGCGCCGAACTCGAGGGCGTCGTCGTCGCGCAGATCATCAGCTGCGCGCGCCATCCCGATGCCGAGCGCCTGCACGTTTGCCAAGTGGATGCGGGCACCGGCGCGCCGCTGCAGATCGTCTGCGGCGCACCCAATGCGCGCGCAGGACTCAAGGCGCCGCTGGCGATGGCCGGTGCGAAACTCCCCGGCGGCATGGCCATCAGCGCCGCGAAACTGCGTGGCGTCGAGTCGAACGGCATGCTCTGCTCGGCGAAGGAACTGGCGATCGATCCGGATGCCTCCGGCCTGCTCGAGCTGCCCGGCGACGCGCCCGTGGGTGCTCTGCTCGCTTCCTACCTCGGCCTGCCGGATGCGTCCTTCGAGCTCAAGCTCACGCCCAACCGCGCCGACTGCTTCTCCATCCGCGGCGTGGCCTTCGATGCCGCCGCCGCGCTTGGCACCCAGGTCGAGCCGATGCAGATCGCCGAGGCGGCGGTCACCTCGAAATCCGCCATCGACGTGCAGCTGCAGGCTGGCGCCGACTGCCCGCGCTACTGCGGCCGCGTCATCGAGGGCCTCGACGCGAGCGCGCGCTCGCCCCTGTGGCTCACCGAAAAACTCAAGCGCGCCGGCCTGCGCCCGATCAGCCCTCTGGTGGATATCGGCCATTTCGTGATGCTCGAGCTGGGCCAGCCGATGCACGCCTTCGATGCGGACACGCTGCGCGGCTCGATCGGCGTGCGCCGCGCCCGCGCCGGCGAGACGGTCAAGACGCTGGACGAGCGCGACTGCGCACTCACGCCTGACTTCCTGGTCGTCACCGATGTCGATCGCCCCGTGGCCCTGGCTGGCGTGATGGGCGGCTTCGACACCCGCGTCACCGACACGACCACCCGCGTCTTCCTCGAGAGCGCGCACTTCGCGCCAGCTGCCATCATCGGACGCTCGCGGAAACTGGGCCTGCATACCGATGCCTCGCACCGTTTCGAACGCGGCGTGGATCCCGAGCTGCCGCGCTATGCGCTCGAGCGCGCCACCGAACTGGTCCTTCGGGTGATGGGCGGCAAAGCCGGCCCGATCACGGAAGCCGTTCTGCCCGAGCACCTCCCGCAGCCTGCGACGGTGCGCCTGCGCCGCGCCCGCCTGGCGCGCGTGCTCGGCCTGCAGGTGCCGGATGCCGAGGTAGAACGCATCCTGCGCGCCCTGGGCATGCAGGCCAGCGCCGATGCCGAAGGCTGGCAGGTGCGGGCACCGACCCGGCGCTTCGACATCGCCATCGAAGAAGACCTCATCGAAGAAATCGCGCGCATCCACGGCTACGACGCGATCCCGGTGCACGTGCCCGCCGGCGCCTTCGCCCTGGCCGTGCCGACCGAGACGCGCGTGGACGACGCCGTGCTGCGCCGCCAGCTGGCCGCGCGGGATTTCGTCGAGGCGCTGAATTACGCGTTCGTGGACGCCGGGCTGCTGCAGGCCTGGGGCGTCGGCGGGGGCGTCGTGGCCCTGGCCAATCCGCTCAGTTCGGAACTCGGCGTGATGCGCACGGCGCTGTTGCCCGGCCTGGTCGAGGCGCTCAAGCGCAATCGCGCCCGCCAACTCGATCGCGTGCGCCTGTTCGAGATCGGTAATGTCTTCCAGGCCTCGGACGTCGACGCCGCGCCGGCGAGGCAGGGCGACGCGACGCCGGCACCACGCGAGACGCTCCGCATCGCCGCCGTCGCCAGCGGCGCGGCGCGCGCCGAGCAGTGGAGCGGCAAGTCGGCCGATGCCGACTTCTACGACATGAAGGCACAGGTCGAATCGCTGCTCGCCTTGTCCAATGCCACGCAGGTTGAATTCCGCGCCGACGCGCAGACACCGTTCGGCCATCCCGGCCGCAGCGCCAGCGTCTGGCGCGATGGCACGCGGATTGGCTGGGTCGGCCACTTGCATCCGCGCCTGCTCAAGGCGCTCGATGTCGAGGGGGAAATCGTCGCCTTCGAGCTCGATGTCGAGCCGCTCGCGCGCCGCGCCGTCGCGCGCGCCGGCGAACTCTCCCGTTACCCCTCCGTGCGTCGCGACCTGGCCCTGGTCGTGCCCGAGGCGACGACTTGGGACGCGCTTCGCAGTTCGCTTTTTTCGGCCCTGACGGACCGCCTACGCGACGTAGTAGTTTTCGATCAGTACCGCGGCCCGGGGTTGGAAAAAGGATCAAAGAGCCTCGCTATGGGCTTGATATTGCAGGAAGTTTCACGCACTCTGACTGACGCGGACGCCGACCAGGCGGTCGCGCAAGCCCTGGCCGCCGTGGCGCGGGACTGCAACGCAACGCTCAGGAAATAGGGTGGCCGGCGACCCCGGTCGACGGGGAACGACATGGCACTGACCAAGGCCGAGATGGCCGAGCGTCTGTTCGAGGAAGTGGGGCTGAACAAGCGCGAGGCGAAGGAATTCGTCGACGCCTTCTTCGATGCCCTGCGCGAGTCGCTCGAGCGCGGCAAGAGCATCAAGCTCTCCGGCTTCGGCAACTTCGACCTGCGCCAGAAGAACCAGCGCCCCGGTCGCAATCCCAAGACGGGCGAGGAGATCCCGATCTCCGCGCGCACGGTCGTGACTTTCCGCCCGGGCCAGAAGCTGAAGGAACGCGTGGAGGCCTATGCTGGATCCGGGCAGTAACCGCGAGCTTCCGCCGATCCCGGCCAAGCGCTACTTCACCATCGGTGAGGTGAGCGAGCTGTGCGACGTCAAGCCGCACGTGCTGCGCTATTGGGAAACCGAATTCGAGTCGCTCGCGCCGGTGAAGCGCCGCGGCAACCGCCGCTACTACCAGCGCCACGACGTGCTGATGATCCGGCAGATCCGCGGTTTGTTGTACGAAGAGGGCTACACCATCAGCGGCGCCCGCCAGCGGCTGGAGGGCAGCTCCGCCCGCCACGACGCCAGCCTGACCACCCAAGTGATCCGCCAGGTGCGCCAGGAACTCGAGGAAGTGCTGATCCTGCTGCGCCGCTGAGTGTCGATGACACGCCCCGACGACGACACCGAAGCCGTCTTTACCGAGATCTACCGCAGCGTCGCCTGGTCCGGCGGCTATCCGGAGACGGTGTCAGGCGCGGGCTCGACGCTCGAAAGCACCGCCTCGCTGCGCGCGGGTCTGGAAGATCTGTTCGCGAGCGAGTTGCTACCTGTATCGCCCACGATCCTCGATGCGCCCTGCGGCGACTTCAACTGGTTCCGCAGCGTGTCGGGCTACGGCCAATACATTGGCATGGACATTGTCGCGGACCTGGTCGCCGACAACCAGCGCCGCCATGGCTCGGACCGCGTCCGCTTCCTGCAGGGCGACCTCACGCACGATGCGCTGCCCCAGGCCGACGTGCTGCTGTGCCGCGACTGCCTGATCCACCTCAGCGACGCGATGGTGCTGGAAGTGTTCGCCAACTTCCTGCGTTCCGGCATCCCGCACCTGCTGCTCACCACCCACGGCAATACGGTGAACGAGGTCGCGACGGCCGCGGGCGGCTACCGGCCGTTGAACTTCGACCTGCCGCCGTACCGCTTCCCCGAGCCGCTGCGACTGCTGCCCGACCATCTCGGCCCGCACCTGAAATACGTCGGCCTGTGGACCGCCGCCCAGGTCGCCAGCGCCCTCGACCAGTCCGCGCCAGCGCAAGTCTGACCGCCGCAGGCCACTGTTTTGGCCGCGGCCGGCGGCTTCGCGTATAATTCCGGGCATGTCGGGGCGTAGCGCAGCCTGGTAGCGCATCTGCCTGGGGGGCAGAGGGTCGTGGGTTCAAATCCCGCCGTCCCGACCATTTCGGCGTTCAAGCTAGGCCGTCCCAGTTCAATTGGACCGCGAAAATCCCGGGTTTCCCCCAAAATTAGCCCCGCGCCCATTCAAGGGTGTTCAAGCATGTTCATTGCAAACCGGGGGCACGTGGGGGCAGGATTGGGGGCATGCCCCCTTTCCCGGGGG
>JANXUD010000138.1 GCA_025352045.1 Gammaproteobacteria bacterium
TTCACGCAGTCGCGGACGCAGGCCGGCGAGGTTGCAGGGTCTGGTGCGCGCATCGAGTTGCGCGGCAAGCAGGTGTTCCCACGCGGTGCGGCAGGCCGATGTCGAACCCGGCAGGCAGAACACGAATGTTCCATTGGCCAGTCCGGCAAATGCACGCGACTGCAAGCTCGACGTACCGATCTCGGCATAGGAAATTTGCCGGAAGACTTCGCCGAAGCCGGGCATGTCCTTGTCCAGCAGCGGCGCGATCGCTTCGGGCGTGGAATCGCGGCCGGTGAAGCCGGTACCGCCGGTGATCAGGATGCCATCGACGCTGTCCTCGGCGATCCAAGCCGAAACCAGTGCGCGCAGCTGGTAGCGGTCGTCGGCAAGAATCGCGCGTGCGTGCAGTCGATGTCCGGCGACGGCCAGTGCGGCGACCAGGTAATCGCCAGAGCCATCGTTCGCCGGCGTGCGCGTGTCGGACACGGTCAGCACGCACAAACTTAGCGGCACAAACTCGGTCGTCGAACTCATGTGCGTTCCATTGGTTTCGCGTCGGTCAGGTCGTGGTGGAACCACAGCGTATCGCCATCCTGCCAGCCTTCGCTGCGATACAGCGCCTGCGCATTGCGATTGTCGCGCGTGGTTTCCAGTTGCAACCCCAGTGCGCCGGTCGCACGGGCGTGCACGCAAGCCGCTTGGAGCAATGCCCGGGCAACGCCAAACCGGCGCGCGATGGGCGCTACGAACAGATCGTTGAGTGTCCAGATACGCCCGGTGCGCACCGAGGAGAACAACGGATACAACTGCACGAAGCCGGCTGCAGCGCCAGCGTGTTCGGCCAGCAACAGCACCGATTCATCGTGGGCGATGCGTTCGGAAAGAAAAGTTCTTGCACGCGCAAGGTCAGCGGGTTGCGCATAGAACTGCCGATAGGCATCGAACAGCGACGCTAACGCATCGAGATCGTCTGCACCCGCACGACGCACGTTGATTGCGACCGGCGTACTCATGCCGCTTCCGTCAGCAGCTTCAATTCATCGGCCTGATGTTCGCGGGTCAACCGATCGATCAGGTCGTCCATGTCGCCGGCGAGGATTTCCGGCAGCCGGTACAAGGTCAAGCCTTCGACGCGATGATCGGTGATCCGGCCCTGCGGAAAACTATAGGTGCGGATGCGCTGGCTGCGATCGCCGCTGCCGACCTGCAACCGCCGTGACGCGGCCTGCACGGCATGCTGTTTCGCTCGTTGCTCGTCCAGCAGTCGCGCCTTCAGCAGCGACAGCGCACGTGCGCGATTCTTGTGCTGGCTGCGTTCGTCCTGGCATTCAACCACCATGCCCGATGGAATGTGGGTAATGCGGATCGCCGAGTCGGTCTTGTTGACGTGCTGGCCGCCGGCGCCGGATGCGCGGAAGGTGTCAGTCTTGAGGTCGGCAGGATTGAGCACGATCTCGTCGATTTCGTCGAGCTCGGGCAGGATTGCGACCGTCGCCGCGGAGGTATGGATGCGGCCCTGCGACTCGGTGTCGGGCACACGCTGCACGCGATGGGTGCCGGACTCGAACTTGAGCCTGGAATAAGCGCCGCGGCCCTCGATGCGCGCGACGATTTCCTTGTAGCCGCCATGTTCGCCGGGGTTGGCGCTGAGGATTTCCAGTTGCCAGCGCTGTCGCTCCGCGTACCGCGCGTACATTCGGAACAGATCGCCGGCGAAGATCGCCGCTTCGTCGCCGCCGGTGCCGGCGCGCACTTCCAGGAACAGGTTCCCCTCGTCGCGCGGATCCTTCGGGATCAGCAGAAGGCCCAGCGACTCGTCGAGCGCGGCCAGGCGCGCCTCGATCGCCGGAATCTCCTCGTCGGCCAGTTCGCGCAACTCGGGATCGGCGCGCATGGCGCGCGCGGACGCCAGGTCGCGCTGCGCCTGGGAGGCGTCGGCCAGCGCGGCCACGACCGGCTCGAGTTGCGCGTACTCGCGCGACAGCGCGCGGAAGCGCGCGTTGTCGGCAAGCACCTGGGGCTCGGCCAGCAGCCGGCCGACCTCCTCGTGGCGCTCGGCGAGGGCTTCAAGCTTGGCGCGCAGGCCCGGGCTCATCGCCATCCCTGTCATTGCCTGGTGCGTAGAGTCGGTCGGCGGCGCGCAGCAGGTCGGCATCGCCGTCGAGCGCCGCCTGGCGCAGCGCGGTGCTGGGCGCATGCAGCAGGCGGTTGGTGAGCTGGTGGGCCAAGCGGCGCAGCACCGACTGCGGATCCTCGCCCGTGGCGAGCTCGCGGCTGGCGCGCGCCAGGGCCTCGTCGCGCGCCGCCTCGCCGTCGCTGCGCAGGCGACGCAGTGCATCCTGGCGGCCCTGTGCCTGCCACCAGCCCAGGTAATGCTCCACCTGCAGGTCGATGATGGCCTCGGCCTGTTGCGCGGCTTCGCGGCGCGAGGCGCGATTGCCCTCGATCACCTGCTCCAGGTCGTCCACCGTGTACAGGTAGACATCGCGCAGCTCGGCGATGGATGGTTCGATGTCGCGCGGCACGGCCAGGTCGAGCAGGAACATCGGCCGGTGCCGGCGCGCCTTGAGCGCGGCCTCGACCTGCGCGCGATGCAGGATCGGCAATCGGCTGGCGGTGGCGGTGATGACAATGTCCGCTTCGGACAGGTGCCGGTCCAGTTCGGCCAGGGGCAGGGCGACGCCGCCGTGGCGCGTGGCCAGCACCTGCGCGTGTTCCAGCGTGCGATTGGCCACCAGCAGGCGCTGCACCTTCGCGTCGGCCAGGTGGCGCGCGGCGAGCTCGATGGTGTCGCCGGCGCCGATCAGCAGCACGGTCGCCTCGTCGAGCCGCGCGAACACCTGGCGCGCGAGGCGCACCGCGGCGAAGGCGACCGACACGGGGTGCGCGCCGACGCGGGTGTCGGTGCGCACCCGCTTGGCCACGGCGAAGGTTTGCTGGAACAGGCGGTCGAGCGGATTGCCGAGGCTACCGGCGCTGCGCGCCGCGGCCCATGCCTCCTTCACCTGGCCCAGGATCTGCGGTTCGCCAAGCACCAGCGAGTCCAGCCCGGTGGCGACCCGGAACAGGTGGCGGATGGCGTCGCCTTCGCCATGACGGTACAGGTAGCCAGACAGGGTGGCCTCGTCCAAGCCGTGCTGCGCGGCCAGCCAGCGCACCAGGGCCGGTTCCGCGGCGGGCTCCAGCCGGGCATAGATCTCGGTCCGGTTGCAGGTGGACAGCACGGCCGCCTCCTCCACGCCCTCGAGCGCGCGCAGGGACGCCAGCGCGGCGGGCAGCGCCGCCGCGTCCACAGCCACCTTCTCGCGCATGGACAGCGGCGCGGTCTGGTGGTTGAGGCCGATGGCGATCAGTGGCATGGGGTTCCGGATCGTTGGGGTAAGCTGCGCGGGCCGCATCCGGCCGGAGCGGAGCCATTTTAAGCGCCTCGCGGCCTTCCTCCCATGATCCTGCTCAAATCCCTCGCCCTTCGCCGCTCCCGGGCCTTCGCGCTTGGCGCCTGCCTCGCGCTCGCGGCCTGTGCACCAGTGGCGACGCGCACCCCCGCAGCGGCCGACAACGACGCCCAGGCCGCGCGCGAGACCGCGCTGGCCGCAACCACGTCCTGGAGCTTCAGCGGCAAGGTCGCGGTGAGCCAGGCCGGCAATGGCGGCAGCGCACGCATCGACTGGACCCAGGCCGGCGCCGACTTCGATATCCGGCTGGCCGCGCCAGTCACCCGGCAAAGCTGGCGCCTGTCCCGCCACGGCGGCCGGGCTCGCCTTGAAGGCCTCGACGGCGGGCCGCGCGAGGGAGCGGACGCGGAGGCCCTGCTGCTGGACGCGACCGGCTGGCAACTCCCGGTCGATACCCTGGCGGCCTGGGTCCGCGGCGCCCGCGCCGGCGCCGGGGCGACGTTTGAATCCGATCCGCTGGGCCGACCGGCGCTGGTCCGCGAGCAGGGCTGGACGGTCGAGTACCGCGACTGGGATGCCGGCTCGCCGCCGCTGCCACTGCGCGTGTTCGCGCGCAAGGACACGGCGAGCGTGCGCCTGGTGATCGAGCACTGGTCCGCGCCATGAGCGCGCAGGCGGGATGGACCCGCTGGCCGGCCCCGGCCAAGCTGAACCTGTTCCTGCGCATCCTGGGTCGGCGGCCGGACGGCCTGCATCGCCTGCAGACCGTGTTCCAGCTGCTCGACTGGGGCGACACGGTCGACATCCGGCTGCGGGCCGATGGCCGCATCGTGCGCGAGGGCGGCGACACGGCTGGCCTGCCCGAGGACGCCGACCTCGCCATCCGCGCGGCCAGGTGCCTGCAGCAGGCGTGCGGCACGCCGCTTGGCGCGGACATCCGGGTGCACAAGGCGATTCCCGTCGGCGGCGGTCTGGGCGGGGGCTCCTCGGATGCCGCCACCGTGCTGGTGGCGCTGAACGCCCTCTGGGACGCGGGCCTGGACCCGGAGGCGCTGGCGGTGCTGGGGCTGGCGCTCGGGGCAGACGTGCCAGTGTTCGTCCATGGCCACAATGCCTGGGCCGAAGGCGTCGGCGAGATCCTCCGGCCGATCGAACTGCCGCCTGCCTGGTACCTGCTGCTGGAACCCGGCGTGGGTGCCTCCACCCGGGAATTGTTCCAAGCGCCTGATTTGACCCGGGATGCGCCGGCGGCGACAATAGCCGACTTCGTTTCCGGTCGCGCGCTCGGCAATGCCTTCGAGCCGGTGTTGCGGCGAATGCAACCGGGCGTGGACGCCGCTTTCGCGGCGCTGTCGCACTTCGGGACGCCCAGCCTGACGGGGAGTGGAAGCACCTGCTTCCTGCGCTTCGACTCGCTGGCTGCGGCGGAAACCGCGCAGCGTGGGCTGTTGCCGGGGTTCCGGTCCCGGGTGGCGGCAGGCGCAGTGCGGTCGCCCCTGCTCGACGCCCTCGAGCGCCGGGCAGGGCAACAAGGCACAAGCAAGGCCGCAGGCGAGCGGCGCGAAGTTTCGTGGTGGGGCGTCGCCAAGAGGCCTAAGGCACCGGGTTTTGATCCCGGCATTTCGTAGGTTCGAATCCTACCGCCCCAGCCATCCCGGGGTTACCGAACAGACAGGAAGCGGCACATGAGCGGCGGCGACAACATCCTGGTCTTCAGCGGCAACGCCAACCGTCCCCTGGCGCAATCGGTCTGCCGTGAACTCGGCGTCCCGATGGGTCGCGCGCTGGTCGGCAAGTTCTCCGATGGCGAGGTGCAGGTGGAGATCGAGGAGAACGTCCGCAACCAGGACGTGTTCGTGATCCAGCCGACCTCGGCGCCGAGCGCCGAACACCTGATGGAGCTGCTGGCCCTGATCGACGCGCTCAAGCGCGCCTCGGCCTCGATCGTCACAGCCGTGGTGCCGTATTTCGGCTATGCCAGGCAGGACCGCCGCCCGCGTTCGGCGCGGGTGCCGATCACGGCCAAGGTGGCGGCCAAGATGTTCACCGCGGTGGACGCGGACCGGGTGTTGACCGTGGACCTGCACGCCGAGCAGATCCAGGCCTTCTTCGACATCCCGGTGGACAATGTCTACGCCTCGCCCCTGCTGCTGGCCGACATCTGGCGCAACCAGGGCAGCGAGAACCTGATCGTGGTCTCGCCCGACGTCGGTGGCGTGGTCCGCGCGCGCGCCATCGCCAAGCGGCTGGACGACGCGGATTTGGCCATCATCGACAAGCGCCGCCCGAAGGCGAACGTGGCCACGGTGATGAATATCATTGGTGATGTCGCCGGAAAGACCTGCGTGCTCGTGGACGACATCGTCGACACCGCCGGCACGCTCTGCGCCGCGGCCGCGGCGCTGAAGCAGAACGGCGCCACCCGCGTGGTCGCCTACTGTACCCACCCGGTGCTGTCGGGCGCGGCGATCGCCAACATCACCGCTTCGGCGCTCGATGAACTCGTGGTCACCGACACCATTCCGCTGACCGATGCAGCGCGGGGTTGCCCGAAGATCCGCCAGCTCAGCGTCGCCGAGCTGCTCGCCGAGACCATACGGCGGATCGCGATGGGCGAGTCGGTCAGCACGCTGTACGTGGATTGAGGCTGCGGCAGAGGCGGGGCGGGGCATCCGGCATCGGCGCGCAATGCGCTTCGATGCCCGATTCCCGGTCCCGGGAACGACACGCCGCCTGGTCGCGGGCAGCGTGGAACGCGCCGATCGGCGCAACACTGAAGAAGGTTTAGTCCAATGGCAACCCACAATATCGAAGCAAGCAGCCGCAAGGTGGAAGGCAAAGGTGCGAGCCGCCGCCTCCGTCACGCCGGCCAGGTCCCCGCCATCGTCTACGGCGCGGGTGGCAACCCCGAGAACGTGCAGCTGAACCACAACCAGCTCTGGCTGGCCAGCCAGAACGAGTGGTTCTACTCGTCGATCCTGCACCTGTCGGTGGACGGCACGTCGCAGAAGGTCCTCCTGCGCGACATGCAGCGGCATCCGTTCAAGCAGCAGATCATGCACCTGGATTTCCAGCGCATCGACGAGAACGTCGCGATCCGCTTCAACGTGCCGCTGCACTTCCTCAACCAGGATGCGTCGCCGGCCGGCAAGACCGCGGGCGTCGTGGTGCTGCACGAACTCAACGAGATCCGCGTCAGCAGCCTGCCGCGCGACCTGCCCGAGTTCATCGAAGTCGACCTGTCGGCGCTGGATCTGGGCGACATCATCCATCTGTCGGCGCTCAAGCTGCCGGACGGCGTGACCATCCCCGAGCTGAAGCTGGGCCGTGAACACGACGTCGCCGTCGTGATCGCCCGCCACGCCCGCGTCGAAGTCGAGGAAGAAGCCCCGGTGGTCGCGGAAGCGGTCGTGGTGCCCTCGACCAAGGCTGCCAAGGCTGCGGCGCCCGCCGCCGCCCCGGCCCCGGCAAAGAAGAAGTAAGCCGCGCCGGCCGCGCGCCCGCCGCCGCCGCCGCGCGGTGGTGGGCGTCGCGTCCGGATGCTTGCTGCGATGGCCGGCCTCCGCCTCATCGTCGGCCTGGGCAACCCCGGCGCCGAGCACGCCCGTACCCGGCACAATGCCGGGTTCTGGTTCGCCGACGCGCTCGCGCAGGCGTCCGGCGCGCGCTTCGGGCTGGAATCCAAGCTGCATGGCGAGACCGCCAAGGTCAGCATCGCCGGCGCGCCCGTGCTGGTTCTGAAGCCCTCCACCTGGATGAACCTCAGCGGCAAGTCGGTGATGGCGGCGCTGCGCTACTGGAAGATCGAGCCGGAAGACTGCCTGGTTGCCCACGATGAGCTGGACCTGTCGCCGGGCACGGCGCGGATCAAGTTCGACGGCGGCCATGGGGGGCAAAACGGCCTGCGCGACACCATGCAACTGCTCGGCCACGGACGCTTCCATCGCCTGCGGATCGGGATCGGCCATCCGGGCCACAAGGACCGGGTAACCCCCTGGGTGCTCGGCAAGCCGGGCAAGGACGACGAGGCGGCGATCCTGCGCGCCATCGACGACGCGATCGCGGTGCTGCCCCTGGCGGTCGCCGGCGACTACAACGAGGCGATGAAGCGCCTGCATACCCCCAAGCCGGACTGACCGGCAACCCACGACGGCCCCGCCGTCAGTACTGGAAACCCCATGGGCATCAAATGCGGCATCGTCGGCCTGCCAAACGTCGGCAAGTCCACCCTCTTCAACGCCCTGACCAAGGCCGGCATCGCCGCGGCCAACTTTCCCTTCTGCACGATCGAGCCCAATACCGGCGTCGTACCCGTGCCGGACCCCCGGCTGCACGCCCTGGCCGACATCGTCAAGCCGCAGAAGGTCATCCCGACCTCGTTCGAGTTCGTGGACATCGCCGGCCTGGTCGCCGGCGCCTCCAAGGGCGAGGGGCTTGGCAACAAGTTCCTGGCCCATATCCGCGAGGTGGACGCGATCGCCCACGTCGTGCGCTGCTTCGAGCACGCCGACATCATCCACGTCTCGAACAAGGTGGATCCCCTCTCGGACATCGAGACCATCGATACCGAACTGGCGCTCGCCGACCTGGATTCGGTCGAAAAAGCCCTGAACCGCGCCGAAAAGTCGGCAAAATCCGGCGACAAGGAGGCTATCGCGCGGAAACCCGTGCTTGCCAAGCTGGCCGCCGGGCTCAATGAAGGCCATCCGGCCCGCGGCCTGGGTCTCACGGCCGAAGAGAAAGCGCTGGTCCGGGACCTGTTTCTGCTCACCCTGAAGCCGGTCATGTACGTGGCCAACGTGCTGGAGGACGGGTTCGAAGGCAATCCGCACCTGGACGCCGTCCGCGAGCGGGCGGCCCGGGAGGGCGCCGAGGTGGTGCCGGTGTCGGCGGCCATCGAGGAAGAGCTGGCCCAGCTCGAGGACGCCGACCGGGCCGAGTTCCTGGAAGGCATGGGCCTGTCCGAGCCCGGCCTGAACCGGGTGATCCGGGCCGGCTACACCCTGCTGGGTATGCAGACCTACTTCACCGCCGGCGTGAAGGAAGTCCGGGCCTGGCAGGTGCGGGCCGGGTCGACCGCACCCCAGGCGGCGGCGGTGATCCACACTGATTTCGAAAAGGGCTTCATCCGGGCCGAGACCATCGCCTACGAGGACTTCATCCGCTACCGCGGCGAGTCCGGGGCCCGCGACGCCGGGCGCCTGCGCCTGGAAGGAAAGGAGTACCTCGTTCAGGAAGGCGACGTGCTGCATTTCCGCTTCAACGTCTGAGGCGCGGCGGATGCCCGGCAGCCGCACGGGGCGGGCAGCGGCGAGGCCAAAAATCCCCGTTGAATCAGGCCGTTGACAAAACCGGCGCTGGCCGCGAAAATTGCGGGCTCTTTCAGGAGGGATACCCAAGCGGCCAACGGGGGCAGACTGTAAATCTGCTGGCTCACGCCTTCGGTGGTTCGAATCCACCTCCCTCCACCAGTTGCAGGCGGCAGGCGGCACGTTTTTCGCGGCACCGGTGCGGGAGTAGTTCAATGGTAGAACCTCAGTTTTCCAAACTGATTACGCGGGTTCGATTCCCGCCTTCCGCTCCATTGGATTGCACCGCGCGGCCACGGCTTCGAATGCAGCACGACGAACACTGCACGACGAACACTTCACGACATACACGGCAACACCAGCACAGCACGCTCATCTAGCTCAGTCGGTAGAGCACTTCCTTGGTAAGGAAGAGGTCGCAGGTTCGATTCCTGTGATGAGCACCAATCCGCCGGCCCGCATGCGGTCCGGTCCAGACTTCCACCACGCATCCACCGGGTAATCGCAATGTCCAAGGAAAAGTTCCAGCGCACCAAGCCGCACGTCAACGTCGGCACGATCGGTCACGTGGACCATGGCAAGACGACGCTGACGGCGGCGCTGACCAAGCTGGGCGCGGAGCGCTACGGCGGCGAGTTCAAGGCGTAC
>JANXUD010000006.1 GCA_025352045.1 Gammaproteobacteria bacterium
ACCTCGCAGGCGTGCAGGTGCACGACGCCCTGGCGGACGTAGTCGATCAGGCGGCCGGGGGTGGCGATGATCACGTCGCAGCCCGAGGTCAGCTGGGCGCGCTGCTTGTCGTAGTCCACGCCGCCGTAGATCAGGGCGAACTTCAGGCCCAGGCCGGCGCAGAACTTCTCGGCGTCCTTGTGGATCTGGATGGCAAGTTCGCGCGTCGGCGCCAGGATCATCGCGCGGGGGTCGGCCGGGCCGCGGTTGGCCAGGGCCGGCCGCGTCACCAGGCGCTGGACCAGGGTGATCAGGAAGGCGAGGGTCTTGCCGGTGCCGGTCTGGGCCTGGCCGGCGACATCGCGGCCGGTCAGGGAGATCGGCAGGCACATGGCCTGGATCGGGGTGCAGCGGGTGAAGCCGGCAGATTCCAGTCCGGCCAGTACCGCCGGGTTCAGGTCAAAACTGGAAAAAGCGATATCGGTCAGTGGCTTGTCTTGGGCTTGGGTGGTCATCGTGGCTCATTCGCACGGCCCGGCCGTGCTTGCGTGCCCGGCACCTCGGACGCACACTGCGCCGGAGCCTGGGGCGGTCGCCGGATTTGATTTCGGCGGGGTCAGCCCCCAGTTTAACCCAATCGGCGGTGCGACCCGCCCCGCGCTTCAGTAGAGAAATCAGGAGTTTGCCCAGTGAGCGACCAGGTGATGCATGTTGGCGACGACGACTTCGAGGCCCAGGTCCTGCAGTCCGATACCCCGGTCCTGGTCGACTTCTGGGCGGAGTGGTGTGGCCCCTGCAAGATGATCGGCCCGATGGTGGACGAGCTGGCTGGCGCCTACGCCGGGCGGGTGAAGGTGGTGAAGATCAATATCGACCACAATCCGAAGGTGCCGCGCCAGTACGCGGTGCGCGGCATCCCGACCCTGATGATGTTCAAGGGCGGCCAGGTGCACTCGACCCAGGTCGGCGCCGTCGGCAAGGGCGCCCTCACCTCGTTTGTCGACAAGGCCGTCGCCTAGGGCCATGTCCGGCTTGCGGGACTGCAGCGATCGCCCCAGCCCTGCAGGCCGGACCTGACCCTGCTCCAGGACTTGACTCACAGTCCCACCCAGCCTGAACGTCTTGCCCCCGCCCGCTTGTGATTTCCCCCCAAGCGGGTTAGCGTAATCCCCAGCCTCGTGCCCCTGGCGCGCGCTCTATCTGCAACAACCCCTTCCCCCTCACTCGCATTCGCGAGGAAACCTGTGTCCGAAAATGAATCCGAAACCGGCGTAGTCGCCGAGAAGCGTGCGCGCAAGCCGCGCACCGTGGTCAAGGCCAGCGCCACGCCGGCCGCCGACTCCCCCGCTCCTGCGTCCGCGCCCGCCCCGGCCGTCGAACGCGCCCCGGCCCCGCAGGCCGAACGCGCTGAACAGCCGCGGCACGAGCGCCCGCGCGATGAGCAGCCCCGCAACGAGCAGCCTCGCAACGAGCAGCCCCAGGGCGAGCATGTGCGTGACGACGGCCAGCAAGGCGATCGCCAGCAGGGTGGCAACCCGCAGAACCAGGCGCCGAACGCCGGCGGCCAATCGCAGGGGCAGAACCCGCAGGGCCAGAACCAGCAAGGCCCGAACCGCGACGATGACGGCGGCCAGGGCCGCAACCGGCACCGGCGCGACCGCTTCCGCGACCGCCGCGACCGCCAGGGCGGTCCAAACCCCGGCCAGCCGCGCGACGACGCCGGCGCCGACGCGGGGGGTGGCAACAACCAGAACCAGCCCTACACCGGCCCGCAGCTTCCGCCGGACTTCCCGTCCTACACGCTGACCGACCTCAAGCGCATGCCTGCGCACAAGCTGCTCGAGATGGCCGAGCAGTTGAACCTGCACGAGGGCGTGGCGCGCATGCGCAAGCAGGACGTCACCTTCGCGCTGCTGAAGGTGCTGTCCCGCCACCCGAACGGCGTCGCCGCCGACGGCGTGCTCGAGATCCTGCCCGACGGCTATGGTTTCCTGCGCAGCGCCGATGCCAGCTACCTGGCCGGACCGGACGACGTCTACATCTCGCCCAGCCAGATCCGCCGCTTCAACCTGCGCACCGGCGACGAAGTCACCGGCCGCATCCGCAGCCCGAAGGTCGGCGAGCGCTACGTCGCCCTCAACACCCTGGACACGCTCAACGGCGAGCCGCTGGAAGCGTCCAAGGGCAAGGTGCTGTTCGAGAACCTGACCCCGCTGTTCCCGCGCAAGCGCTTCACGCTGGAGCGCGGCAACGGCTCGACCGAGGACATCACCGGCCGGATCATGGATCTGATGTCGCCGCAGGGCAAAGGCCAGCGCGGACTGATCGTCTCGCCGCCCAAGGCCGGCAAGACCATGCTCATGCAAAATGTGGCGCAGGCGATCGTGCACAACCACCCGGACGTGCACCTGATCGTGCTGCTGATCGACGAGCGGCCCGAGGAAGTCACCGACATGCAGCGCACCGTGCGCGGCGAGGTGATTTCGTCGACCTTCGACGAACCCGCCGGCCGCCATGTGCAGGTCGCCGAAATGGTGATCGAGCGCGCCAAGCGCCTTGTCGAGCACAAGCGCGACGTGGTGATCCTGCTGGACTCGATCACCCGCCTCGCCCGCGCCTACAACCAGGTCGTCCCGAGCTCCGGCAAGGTGCTGTCCGGCGGCGTGGACGCCAATGCCCTGCACCGCCCGAAGCGCTTCTTCGGCGCGGCGCGCAACGTCGAGGAAGGCGGCTCGCTGACCATCATCGCCACGGCGCTGGTCGATACCGGCTCCAAGATGGACGAGGTGATCTACGAGGAATTCAAGGGTACCGGCAACTCCGAGGTGCACCTGGACCGCCGCATCGCCGAGAAGCGCATCTACCCGGCCATCAACATCAACCGCTCGGGCACCCGCAAGGAAGAGTTGCTGATCGAGCCGGACCTGCTGCAGAAGATCTGGATCCTGCGCAAGCTCCTGCACCCGATGGACGAGCTGAGCGCGATGGAATTCCTGCTCGACAAGATGAAGACGACCAAGTCCAACGACGAGTTCTTCTCGTCGATGAAGCGGGGTTAGCAGGGCCGGTTTCCACCGCGAAAAAAGCCCCGCATCGCGGGGCTTTTTTCTTGCGCTGGTGCAGCGCAGCCCGCCTCAGAGCGTCGTCCCCACCACTGGCGTCGTAAACTGTGGCGCGCCTGCGAGCGGCAGCATTTCGCCGCTGGCAAGGTCCGCGACGCCCACGACCGGCACCAGTTTGTCGCCAGCCAGCCATGGCATGTCGCGCTTCGGAGTACGCGTCACCAGCCGCCAGGTGCCGGGCGGCGGATCGCCCGGAGCCGCCGTGTCGCCTGGTCGACTCAGCACGTACTCGATCGTCGTGTAGGCAGTGAAGTCGCGTGGCGAGGGCGTCACGCCCGGCTTCACCGACACGTCGGCCGACCAGTGCCTCGCCGCGCCCAGCGCGGACGCCTCCAGCAAGCCGATGGCCTGCGACATGGCACGATCGCGCCCCTTGACGTTGAACAGCATGGACTGGACGGCGACCGCGTCGACGACGGCGCCATCGGGGCCGAACCGCAGTCCAATCAGCACGCGACCCGTGACCCCCGCGCGCTGCAAATCCATCGGATAGCGCGGCGGCTGCATCTTCCTGCCGCGCAAGCCGACGATCGGGCTGGCAACCTGCGGTGTTTCGCTGATCGGACCCTCGGGCGCGGGGAAGATGACGTTGTCGATGCGCACGTTGTAGCCGCCCTCCACCTTGTTCGCGGCCAACACGATGCGTACCCGTGTCTGCGCCCGCCGCGCCGCGCCGTCGATCACGACCGGGGTGAAGCGCCATTTCGGGATCGACTTGTCCAGCATGGCCTTGACGTCCGGCGTGAGTTGCGAGGTAAGCGCGTACTCCCCCACCGCGCCATCGGGCTCGATGACGATGCTGCCGTCCACCGGCATCGTCAGGACGCTTTCCAACGGCGGCGCCGGTGCGCCGGCGCAGGCCGCGCCGGACGCTGCCAGCAGCATGAGCGTGGCAATGATTGCGGTGGGACGGAGTGCGGACATGCGTAGACTCCAGGCGCGGTGGCCAAGCGAGGGCATCATTGCATGCCAATCGGCTTGAACGGCGAGTTCAGCGCCACCGGCGCGCCAGCAGGCGGCGGACCGCCGAGCGCAACCTAGCAGGTGGATTCGGTTTTCGAGTCTGGCGCGGCCATCGGCTTGCTCTCGACCGTGAACTCGACCGTGGTGGAGATGCGCGTGCCCACGGGCCGGCCGTCCAGCTGCTCGGGCTGGAAGCGCAGGGCCGAGACCCAACCCTTGATCGCATCCGCGAAGCCGGGATCCTGGTGGCGCTTCGGCGCATCTGTCCGGGTCAGGGTGTCGATGCTCGCGGTGCCATCAGGCGCAACGCTGAACGCGACATCCCAGGCCGACGATTCGCCCCGCCGCAGCGCGTCCCGCGGATACGCCGGGGCGACGCGTTCGATATTGTAGGACGGACCGTTTCCGCGGTATTTCACCGCAAGCCGATAGGCGCCGTCCACCGGCGCGGCGCAGACATCGTGGCGGACGAAGGTGACTCCGGGCACGGCGCGCCCGTCTTTTTGCGGGGGCGCAAACTCCAGCTTGCGCACGTTCTGCTCGAGTACCGATGCGAGGGCGGGAGGAAGCGTTTCGTCGGAGCGCACGCCCACTACGTGACCCTGCGCGTCCACCTCGACGCGTGACTCCACGCCGCGCAACAGCACCAGCTTGCCTGCCGATGCCGATCCCGTTGCCGGCGTCATCGCGGACAGCGCGCCGGGCGCAAGAAGGACCAGGAGCGGAATGGACATGGAAATCGAGCGTGCTCGCATCGTGAACCTCGTGTTGGCAGGAATGGGGATGGACCCGATGCCCCAACCCGCATCGTAGCCTGATGAGCACGCGCTTCCAGCGCACGGCGCTGCGCCCAGGCGCGGAAATATTTCACACGCTGCGCGTTGCCGTTCCCTGCGCGCGGCATAATCGAATCCTGAACGGGGATGACGCATGCACCAGGGCAATCTCGAACTCTTCCTGATCTTCCTGCTCGCCGCGGTGATCGCCGTGCCGCTGTTCCGTCGCTTCGGCCTCGGCGCGGTGCTCGGCTACCTGTTCGCGGGCCTGCTGATGGGCCCGTACGGGCTGCGCGTGGTGACCGATCCGGCGGCGGTGCTGTCGTTCTCCGAACTCGGCGTGGTGATGCTGCTGTTCGTGATCGGCCTGGAGCTGTCGCCGTCGCGACTGTGGATCATGCGCCGGCAGGTGTTCGGGCTGGGCGGCTTGCAGGTGCTGGTGACCGCCGCCCTGATCGGCGGCGCGGCGACGGCGTTCGGGCTGGGATGGCAGGCGGCGCTGGTGATCGGCATCGGCCTGTCCCTGTCGTCCACCGCGGTGGGCCTGCAACTGCTCGCGGAGCGCAAGGAACTGCAGACCGGCTTCGGGCGGGCGAGCTTCGCCATCCTGCTGTTCCAGGATCTCGCCGCGATCCCGCTGCTGGCGCTGATCCCCTTGCTCGACGCCACGCGGGTCGCCGGCGGCGGGCATTCGGCGATGCCCGGCGTGCTGAAGGCGCTGGGCATGATCGCGCTGGTGGTGGTCGGCGGCCGGCTGGCGCTGCGCCAGCTGTTCCGCGCCGTGGCCTGGACCAAGATGGCCGAAGTGTTCACCGCGACCTCGCTGCTGGTCGTGGTCGGCACCGCCTGGCTGATGCAGAAGGGCGGACTGTCCATGGGCCTGGGCGCCTTCCTGGCCGGCCTGCTGCTCGCCGACTCCGAGTTCCGGCACGAACTCGAGGCGCAGATCGAGCCGTTCAAGGGCCTGCTGCTCGGCCTGTTCTTCATCGCGGTGGGCATGAGCATCGACCTGGTGCGGGTGACCGCCGAGCCCTGGCTGATCGCCGGCGGCGTGCTTGCCCTGATGTCGGTGAAGGCGCTGGTGCTGGTCGCGCTCGGCTGGCGACCCGGGCGGCTGCGGATCCGCGAGGCGCTGATGCTCGGCGCAGTGCTCGCGCTTGGCGGCGAATTCGCCTTCGTGGTGTTCGGCGAGGCATTCAGGCACGGACTGATTGACGGCGTGCTGCGCGACCGGCTGGTGGCGATCGTCGGCATCTCGATGGGCGTCACGCCGCTGCTGGTGATCGCGGTGTCGCGCTGGCGCCAGGAGTACCCGGAGAAAAAGCAGGATCGCGCCGCCGATGTCATCGACCAGGAATCGCCGCGCGTGGTCATCGCCGGCTTCGGGCGCATGGGCCAGATCGTCGGCCGCATGCTGCGCGCGCAGCGCATCCCGTTCACTGCGCTGGAGCACAGCGTCGAGCAGGTCGAGCTGATGCGCCGCTTCGGCACCATGATCTACTACGGCGACCCCAGCCGCGCCGACCTGCTGCGCGCCGCCCACGTCGAGCGCGCCGAGGCCTTCGTGCTGACCACCGACGACCCGGAGACCAGCGTGCGCACCGCGCGCCTGCTGCGCCGCCTTTACCCGAACCTGAAGATCTTCGCGCGTGCGCGCAATCGCCAGCACGCCTTCAAGCTGATGGACCTTGGCGTGGAGGCGGTGATTCGCGAGACCTTCCACTCCAGCCTGGAGATGGGCGAGCAGGTGATGCAGGCGCTCGGCCTGCCGCCGGACACCGCGCACGAGCGGCGCGAGCGCTTCCGCACCCACGACGAACAGATCCTGCGCGAACAGCACCTGGTGTACGACGACGAGGCGGCGCTGATCGCCTCGTCGGAGCAGTCCAGGCGCGACCTGGAGAAACTGTTCGAGGCCGACGAGACGCCCGCCAAGCCCTAGCGCTGCTGACCGTGTCCTGTGCGGCTCGGAGCAGGGGTCTTGGCGGGACACGCCGCAAGTACGTCCATGTGGGCTAATCGGCGCCGTCCATGGCGCCGATTGTCCCGCCAAGACCCCTGC
>JANXUD010000043.1 GCA_025352045.1 Gammaproteobacteria bacterium
GAAGCCGAGCGCGCGAAGGGCGATTCGGACGCAAGCGTGGCCGACTGCAATGCGGCGCGCGCCTCGGCCGCCGCCGCCGCCGCGGCGGTGGCGGTGGCGGACGCCGAACTCGGCACCGCCATCGCCGCCCAGCAGCGCACGCTGGTGCGTGCGCCGGTGGCGGGCCGCGTGATCGACATCCATGCCCGACCGGGCGAGGTGGTCGGGCCGGATGGCGTCCTCGAACTGGGGCGGGTGGACCGCATGTATGCGATCGCCGAGGTCTATGAAACGGAAATCGGCCAGGTACGCGTCGGCCAGCCGGCCACGGTCACCAGCCGGGCGCTCGGAGCCAGGCTCAATGGCACGGTCGAACGGATCCGCCCGCAAGTGCGCAAGCTCGACCAGCTTGGCACCGATCCGGCCTCGCGCAAGGACGCCCGCATCGTGGAAGTGGAGGTCCGGCTCGACAATGCGGCCGCGGCCGCCGCGCTGACCAACCTGCAGGTCGAAGTCGTGATCGGCCGGCGCGCGGCGCGATGACACCGCCGCTGGGCTGGCTGCAACTCCGGCACCGCCCCTTGCGGCTGGCGGTGGCCCTGCTCGGCATCGGCTTCGCGGTGCTGCTGATCATGATGCAGCTGGGCTTTCGTTCGGCGCTGTTTGACAGCGCTGTCCGCTACCACGAGCGGCTCAACTACGACATCGCCCTGTTCAGCCCGGACAGCGTGTTCATCGTGCGCCCTGAGGCATTCTCGATCCGCCGCCTGTACGACACGCTGGCCGATCCCGACGTGGCCTCGGTGGCCCCGGTCTACATCTTCCCGGCAGTCTGGAAGAACCCGTGGACCAACCAGCGCCGCACCATCCTGATGCTGGGCTTCCATCCCTCCGACAAGATCCTCGATGCGCCCGGCTTCGACGCGCACCGCTACCTGCTGCGCAACCAGGACACCGTGCTGTTCGACGCCCGCGCGCGGCCGGAGTTCGGCCCGGTGGCCAAGGTCCTCGGCGACGGCGGCCTGCTGTTCACCGAGGTCAACAACCGCAACGTGCGCGTCGGCGGCTTGTTTGAAATGGGCACCTCCTTCGGCATCGACGGCAGCCTGCTGACCAGCGACGACAACTGGCTGCGCCTGTTCCCGGACCGCAACCGCAACGACATCCAGCTCGGCCTGGTGACGCTGAAGCGTGGCGCGAACGCCGACGCCGTGCGCGACCGCCTTCGCGCGGCGCTGCCGGAAGACGTGCTGGTGCTGACCAAGGCCGACTTCATCGCCCGCGAGAAGGACTACTGGAACCGCGCCACCCCGATCGGCTATGTCTTTGCCTTCGGCGCGATCATGGGCCTGGTGGTGGGCGCGATCATCGTCTACCAGATCCTGTTCGCGGACGTGTCCGAGCACCTGCATGAATACGCCACGCTGCGCGCGATGGGCTACGGCAACGGATTCGTGTCCGGCATCGTGCTGCAGCAGGCGGCGATCCTGGGCGTGCTGGGCTTCCTGCCGGGGCTCGCGCTGGCGCACTTCCTCTATGGGCGCGCCGCTGCGGCGACGTCCCTGCCCTTGGAAGTGACCGGCGAGCGCGTCGTACTGGTGTTCGCGCTGACGCTGGGCATGTGTGCGCTGTCGGCCCTGTTGGCCGTGCGCAAGGTGCGCAGGCTCGACCCCGCCGAGGTGTTCTGATGGCTGGCGCGCCGATCCGGGTGTCCGGGCTCAACCACCATTACGGCCGCGGCGCGCTGTGCAAGCAGATCCTGTTCGACGTCGACGTGGAGATCCCGCAGGGCGAGGTGGTGATCGTCACCGGGCCGTCGGGTTCTGGAAAAACGACGCTGCTGACGCTCGTGGGGGCTTTGCGTTCGGCGCAGGAGGGCTCGATTGAAGTCCTCGGATCCCAGCTTCGCGGTGCGTCGAGCGCGACACTGGAGAGTGTGAGGCGACGGATTGGCTTCATCTTCCAGTCGCACAACCTGCTGGGCGCGCTCACGGCCGTGCAGAACGTGGAACTCGGCCTGCGCGTCACCGGCCGCTTCCCGCACGCCGGCGACCGGCGCAAGCAGGCGCTGGCGATGCTGGAGGCCGTCGGCCTGGGCCAGCGCGTGCACTACAAGGCCGAACAGTTGTCCGGCGGCCAGCGCCAGCGCGTGGCCATCGCCCGCGCGCTCGCCGCCGAGCCGGCGATGCTGCTGGCCGACGAACCGACCGCCTCTCTCGACAAGCAAAGCGGCCGTGAGGTGGTGGACCGCATGAAGTCCCTGGCCCGCGACCAGGGCTGCACGATCCTGCTGGTCACCCACGACAACCGCATCCTGGACATCGCCGACCGCATCGTCCACCTGGAAGACGGCCGCCTGTCGAGCTTCACCGATTCGGTGCTGGCCAACACCAGCCACATGATGCAGATGCTGGCCGACAACCGGCAGAAGCAGGACATCGGCGCCGAGGTGGACGCGATGGACGAGACGGCCTTCCGCGGCCGCCTGCAGGACATCACCGACGATGCCGTGCGCTTCCTCGACGCCACCACCCTGGCCAACGACGGCGTCTTCCACGCCATGCTCGAGCAGTCGCTGTTCGCGATCACCCGCAAGCTGGCGCAGCTGCTCGATGCCGAGCGCAGTTCGCTGTTCCTGGTCGATCGCGCCAGCCAGACCCTGCTGCTGCGGGTCACCGAGGGCCTGGCCGGCCGCCAGGAAATCCGCATCCCGATCGGCAGCGGCATTGCCGGCGCCGTCGCGGCCAGCGGTAGGGCGGAGCGCGTCGACGACGCCTATGCCGACCCGCGCTTCAATCCCGAGGTGGACCAGTTGTTCGGCTACCGCACGCGCTCGATCCTCTGCCTGCCGATGCTGGACCGCCGCGGCGAGGTGTTCGCGGTGGCGCAACTGCTCAATCGCCGCGACGGCAAGCCGTTCACGGCCGACGACGAGCAACGTGTCGCCGGCCTGCTGGCCTCGATCGCCCGCGTCGTCGAGGGCCTGCAGGTCGCGCGCCGCAGCGTTGCCGCGCAGGCACCGGCATGATCGCGGTGGACCCGCCGCAGCCGCCGCTGGACGCCGGCGCGTTGGAACTGCTCGGCCAGTATTTCGGCATCGGCTTTGCGGAGAAACCCGAGCTGTGGTCGCTGTTGCAGCCAGTCGCGCTGGCCGGCGGCCAGTGGCTGTTCCGCCAGGACGACCCCGGCGACGCCCTCTACCTGCTGGTGCGCGGCCGCCTGCGCGCCTGGCGCGACCTGCCGTCCGAACCGGGCGCCGAGGACCTGCTGCTGGGCGAGATCGCCCCCGGCGAATGCGTCGGCGAAGCCGGCCTGCTCACCGGCCAGCCGCGCAGCGCAGGCGTGCGCGCGATCCGCGACAGCGTGCTGGTGCGGGTGGACCGGTGCGCCCTGGAATTGCTCGCCAACCACAACCCGGCGCTGGTGATGAAGCTGGCGGCCAGCGTCGCCGAGCGCCTGCGCCGCAACATGCAGGCCGACGCCGCCGGCAAGCGGCCCCCGCGCACCATCGCCCTTCTGCCGCTGGACGACAGTTCGGCGGTGCATGAACTGTGCAACCGGCTCGCCGCAGCGCTCGGCGCCCCGGGCGACGCGATCGAGCTGCGCCGCACGCTCGGGATAGACCAGCCGGTGGACGCGCACCTCGCGCACTGGATCGGCCAGCTGGAGACCCGCCACGCGCAGGTGCTGTTCCGCTGCGATCCCGGCGCCACCCCCTGGTCCAGTTTCTGCCTGCGCCAGGCCGACCTGGTGCTGCGGGTCGCCGAGGCCAGCGCCGAGCCCTCGCCGCGGGACTGGGAACGCACCCTGGCCGAAGCGGGTGACCGCAGCAGCGGCTCCAACCACGCCCTGCTGTTGCTGCAGCCAGGCGGCGATGCGCCGATCACCGGCACGCTGCCCTGGCTGGAATCGCGCGACGTCGCCTTCCACCTGCACGTGCGCGCCGACAATGCGGCGGACCTGGCGCGCGCCGCGCGGATCCTGTCCGGCAAGGCGACCGGCCTGGTGCTGGGCGCCGGCGCGGTGCGCGGATTCGCCCACCTTGGCGTCTATCGCGCGATGCGCGAGGCTGGCCTGCCGCTGGACTGGGTCGGCGGCTCGAGCATCGGTTCGATCATGGGCGCGGCCATGGCCCAGGATTGGACGGTCGAGCACGCCATCGCCGTGGCCCGCGATTCCTTCGTCGCCGGCCGGCCGTTTTCCGACTACACCCTGCCCCTGGTCTCGCTGCTGAGCGGCGGGCGGATGCGCCGCCTCCTGCGCACGCACCTGCCCGGCAACATCGAGGACATGCCGATCCCGTTCTTCTGCATGTCGAGCAACCTGTCCACGGGCATGTCCAACGTGCACACCCGCGGTTCGACCTGGAAGGTGCTTAGCGCGAGCGCCGCCCTGCCGGGCGTGATGCCGCCCGCGGTCTACAACGGCCAGCTGGCGATCGACGGCTCGGTGCTCAACAGCCTGCCGGTGGACGTGATGCAGGCGATGCCGGTGGCGCGCGTGATCGCGGTGGACCTGGGCTCGCGCAAGGACCATCGCATTGATTACAAGCACCTGCCTTCTGCCTGGGCGCTGCTGTGGCAACGCCTGTCCCGCAGCCGGCGGAAGGTGCGCGTCCCGGGCCTGGCCACGCTGATCCTGAAGGCGACGGAGATCGGCACGGTCGCCCGCGTCCGCGAACTCGGCGCTCGCGCCGACCTGACGCTGGCGCCGCCGGTCAACCAGTTCAACATCCTGGACGTGACGCGTTTCAACGACATCGTCGAGACAGGCTACCTGCACGCGCGCGACGCGCTGCCCGGCTGGATGGAACGCGAGGGCCTCAGCCCTCCGGCGGAAGCAGTTCCTTCGCCATGACGATGGCGTCCTCGCGGCCCTTGGCGGCGGGGTAATAGTTCGGCCGGCGGCCGATTTCGTTGAAGCCCTCGTCGAAGTACAGCTTGATCGCGCCTGGATTCGACGGCCGCACCTCCAGGAACACCCGGTCGGCCATGTGCCAGCGCGCGATGTCCACCAGTCGACGCAGCAGGTGCCGGCCATGGCCGTGGCCCTGGTGCTCGGGGGCGACGCAGACGTTCAGCACATGCGCTTCCTGCGCCGCCGCGCTCAGCACGCCATAGCCGATGATGCCGGCGCGGCAGTCCAGCACCCAGCATTCGTGGCCCACGCGCAGGCAGTCGCGGAAGATGCCCGGCGTCCAGGGAAAGGCGTAGGCGCGCTGTTCGATCGCCGCCACCGCGTCGATGTCGGCCTGGCGCATGACCCGGACCTGCGAGGCGTCGGCGACGCGGGCGTTCATGGCGGTGTCGCGGCCTGCGCGCGTCAGTGCCGGCGCAACGCCCGCAGGCGTGGCCAGAGGGCGCGCTTGAGCGCGGGTTCGCGGCGCAGGCGCTCGAGGTCGGCGACCAGGTCGGCGATGTCGCGGCCGCCGGCGGCGCGGCGCAGGGCCTCGAGCAGAGCGCCAGGCCGCGACGCTGGCGCCGGGGCAGGCGCGGCGCGCGGCGGGACAGGAGCAGGCGCGGCGCGCGGTGGCGCGTGCTGCGAAGTCGTGTATTGCGGTGCCGCCGGCTGCGGGGGCGATTCCGCGACGCGCAGGTTTTCACTGCTAGCGCGCCTGTGCATCGGCGACAGGCCCATGGCGGACAGCATCCGCTGCTGCTGCGCGCTCCAGCTCACGGCGCCGCCGCCGACCTGCGGCGCATCTTCTGCACCAGCCACTGGCCGGGCCCGGACACGGCATAGAACAGCGCCACCGTCAGCAGCACCCGCGGCGGGTCGACGATCAGCGCCACCAGGAAGCCGACGATCAGCAACATCACCCAGAACGGCACGCGCTCGCGCGGCTGGCCGCCCTTGAAGCTGGTGTACTTGAAGCCGCTCACCATCAGCAGCGCGCAGGTGATGCTCACGCCCAGCGCGGCGAAGCGCATCGTCTCGCCGCTCACGTTCCAGTCGCTCATGGACCAGACGAAGCCCATCATCAGCGCCGCCGCGGACGGGCTGTTCAGGCCGATGAACCAGCGCTTGTCCACCACGCCCACCTGGGTGTTGAAGCGCGCCAGGCGCAGCGCGGCGCAGGCGACGTACAGGAAGGCCGCGGCCCAGCCGGCCTTGCCGGCGATCGGCCCGTCCACGCGCAGCTCCACCAGGGCCCAGTGGTACATCACCAGGGCCGGGGCCATGCCGAAGCTGACCAGGTCGGCCAGCGAGTCGTACTGCACGCCGAATTCGGAACTGGTGCCGGTCATCCGCGCCACGCGCCCGTCCACGCCGTCGAAGATGCCGGCCAGGAAGACGGCCAGGCAGGCGTGCTCGAAGCGACCGTCGGCGGCGGCGAGGATGGCGTAGAAACCGCTGAACAGGCCGAGCGTCGTCAGCAGGTTGGGCAGCAGGTAGATGTGCCGGCTGCGCGGGCGCGGGCGGTCTTCGACGGGATCCATGGCGGCAGTGTATCCAATCCCCCGTGGAGCGGCTTCGCGGGAGCGGCTTCAGCCGCGATCAGCGATATGACAAGATCGCGTCTGAAGCCGCTCCCACAGCGCCGCTCCCACGGGGAACGCCATGCGTGCAGTCGTCGCCGTCGTCGCCGGACTGGCCCTCGGGGCCGGCATCGGCTGGTGGAAACTCGGGCATCCGGGCTACGAGACGGCCGACCAGGCGCAGGCCCGGGCCGCCAAGGCCGAAGCGGCGACCGAGGCGGCCAAGCCGAAGCTCTACCGCTGGCGGGATGGCCATGGCGTGCTGCAGCTCACCGACAAGCCGCCACGGCACGGCAAGTTCGAGGTGGTGACCATGCGCGAGGACATCAACGTGATCCCGATGTCGCCGCCCCCCGAGCCGGAAACCAAGGCGAAATAGGCGGCGGCCTCCAATCCGCGCCGCTACAATGGCGGTCCGTTTTCACCGGGTTCCACTGCATGCGCCTGTCCCGCTTCCACCTCAATACCAGCAAGGACACGCCGGCCGACGCCGAAATCACCAGCCACCGGCTGATGCTGCGCGCCGGCATGATCCGCAAGCTCGCCGCCGGCCTGTACACCTGGTCGCCGCTGGGCCTGCGCGTGCTGCGCAAGGTGGAGCGCGTCGTCCGCGAGGAGATGGACCGCGCGGGCGCGATCGAGCTGCTGATGCCGACCATCCAGCCGGCAGAGCTGTGGCAGGAAACCGGCCGCTGGGAAAAGTTCGGCGCGCAGCTCCTGAAGATCAAGGACCGCAAGGAAGCCGACTACGTCTACGGCCCCACCGCCGAGGAAGTCATCACCGACTTCGCGCGCCAGGAACTGCGCAGCTACAAGCAGCTGCCGCTGAACTTCTACAACATCCAGACCAAGTTCCGCGACGAGATCCGCCCGCGCTTCGGCGTGATGCGCGCGCGCGAGTTCCTGATGAAGGACGCCTACAGCTTCCATCTCGACGAGGCCTCGCTGCGCGAGACCTACCAGGCGATGTACGACGCCTACTCGCGCATCTTCGAACGCCTGGGCCTGACGTTCCGCGCGGTCGCCGCCGATACGGGCGCGATCGGCGGCAGCGCCTCGCACGAGTTCCACGTGCTGGCCGACAGTGGCGAGGATGCGATCGCGTTCTCGGACGGATCCGACTACGCGGCAAATCTCGAGATGGCCGAGGCGGTCGCCCCCGCTACGCCGCGCGCCGCGCCCGCGGAAGCCATGGACAAGGTCGTCACCCCTTACCAGCGCACCTGCGAACTGGTCGCCGAGCTGCTGAAGATCCCGCTCACGCGCACGGTCAAGTCGCTGGCGCTCATCGGCGAGCAGGGCTTCGTGCTCGCGCTGGTGCGCGGCGACCATGCGGCGCACGAGATCAAGCTGCGCAAGCTGCCCGGGCTGGCCGACTACCGCATGGCCACCGAGGACGAGATTGCCGAGCACTTGGGTACCGAGCCGGGCTTCATCGGCCCCATCGGCGCCAGGCAGCCGATCACCGTCATCGCCGACCGCAGCGTCGCCGCGATGTCGGACTTCGTCGTCGGCGCCAACGAAAAGGGCTTCCACATCGCCGGCGTCAACTGGGGCCGCGATCTTCCCGAGCCCGCCCTGGTCGCCGACATCCGCAACATCGTCGAGGGCGACCCGTCGCCGGACGGCAAGGGCACCCTGGGTATCGCCCGCGGCATCGAAGTCGGGCATGTGTTCCAGCTCGGCACCAAGTACGCCGAGGCCATGGGCGCGACCGTGCTCGACGCCGAGGGCAAGGCGGTCGTGATGTCCATGGGCTGCTATGGCATCGGCGTCAGCCGCATCGTCGCGGCGGCCATCGAACAGAACTTTGACGCCGCCGGCATCCGCTGGCCCGGGCCGATGGCGCCCTGGCAGGTGGCGGTGTGCATCATCAACCCGAAGAACGATCCGGCGGTGGTCGCGGCAGCCGACGCGCTGTACGAGGAACTGGCCACGCACGGCGTCGATGCCGTGCTCGACGACCGCGGCCTGCGGCCGGGCCCAATGCTGGCCGACATGGAGCTGATCGGCATCCCGCACCGCGTGGTGGTGTCCGCCCGCGGGCTGGAGTCGGGCACGTTCGAGTATCGGGCGCGCGCTGCGGCGGAGAACGAGAACCTGACGCGGGACGAGGTGTTCGCGCGGATTGCATGAGCCATGGGTGAATGCCGGCGTGCATACGCCGGCGAACGGTGCAGCGGAATCAGGCAATTGCGCCCACACTGGGCGGGCGGCATCGCGCGCCCGACGCATCTGGGCGACAATTGCCGTCCACGCGCACTGCTCGCGCCCGACCACGGATTCCCGATGCAAGCTGCGTTCACCCGCGACCAGTTGATCTCCTGCGGCAAGGGGGAGATGTTCGGCCCCGACAACGGCCGGCTGCCGCTGCCCAACATGCTGATGATGGATCGCATCACCCACATCAGCGACGAGGGCGGTCTCTACGGCAAGGGCGAGATCCGCGCCGAGCTCGATATCACCCCGGACCTGTGGTTCTTCCAGTGCCATTTCCACGGCGACCCGGTCATGCCCGGCTGCCTGGGGCTGGACGCGATGTGGCAGCTGGTCGGCTTCTACCTGGTCTGGAAGGGCAACCCCGGTCGCGGCCGCGCGCTGGGCGTGGGCGAGGTGAAGTTCGCCGGCCAAGTGCTGCCGACCGCCGGGAAGGTCACCTACCAGGTGGACATCAAGCGCATCGTCGAGCGCAAGCTGGTGCTGGCGATCGCCGACGCGAAGATGTCGGTGGACGGCCGCGAGATCTACCAGGCGACCGACCTGCGGGTCGGCCTGTTCACTTCCACGGACAATATGTGAGATCGCGATGAAACGCGTCGTCATCACCGGATTGGGCATCGTCTCCTGCCTCGGCAACACCCGCGACGTTGTCGTGGACTCGCTGCGCAACCTCAAGTCCGGCATCCGCTTCATCCCCGAATACGCCCAGTTGGGCTTCCGCAGCCAGGTCGGCGGCATGCCGCAGATCGACCTCGACGCACGTATCGACCGCAAGCAGCGCCGCTTCATGGGCGACGCGTCCGCCTTCGCCTACGTGGCGATGACCGACGCGATCGCCGACGCCGGCCTGGACGCCGCGTCCATCGCCGATCCGCGGATCGGCGTGATCGCGGGCTCCGGCGGCGGCTCCTGCGCCAACCAGGTGGAGGCGGCCGACCTGCTGCGCGCCAAGGGCGTGCGCCGCGTCGGTCCCTACATGGTGACGCGCACGATGTGCTCGACGGTGTCGGCCAATCTCGCCACCGGCTTCCACATCCAGGGCCTGAACTATTCGCTGTCCTCGGCCTGCGCGACGTCCGCGCACTGCATCGGTGCGGCGATGGAGCAGATCCAGCTGGGCAAGCAGGACATGGTCTTCGCGGGTGGCGGCGAGGAGCTGCACTGGACCCAGACCATGCTGTTCGACGCCATGGGCGCCTTGAGTTCGCATCGCAACGAGGCACCGGAGACGGCCTCGCGCGCCTATGACGCGGACCGCGACGGCTTCGTCATCGCCGGCGGCGGCGGCATGGTGGTTGTCGAGTCGCTCGAACACGCGCAGGCACGCGGCGCGCGCATCCTCGCCGAGATCGTCGGCTATGGCGCAACCTCCGACGGCGCCGACATGGTGGCGCCCAGCGGCGAAGGCGCGGCGCGCTGCATGCGCCAGGCGCTGGCGACTGTCGACGGTACGATCGACTACCTCAACACCCACGGCACCTCGACGCCGGTCGGCGATGTCGCCGAGCTCGGCGCGATCAAGGCCGTGTTCGGCGCCAGCGTGCCGCCCTTCTCGTCCACCAAGTCGCTGTCCGGTCACTCACTCGGTGCCGCCGGCGTGCAGGAGGCGATCTACTGCATGCTGATGATGGAGCACGGTTTCGTCGCCGGTTCGGCCAATATCGACACGCTCGACCCGGCCGCCGAGGGCCTGCCGATCCTGCGCGCCTCGCGCGACGCCACGCTCACCACCGTGATGTCCAACAGCTTCGGCTTCGGTGGCACCAACGCGACATTGATCCTGAGGCGCTTCCAGGCATAGTCTGGCGGCGCCCATCCACCTGGAGGTCGCCATGTCCCGTCGCCCGCTGCTTGTCCTCGCGGCTGCTGCCGCGCTTTGCCTGTGTGGTTTCGCCAGCGCCAAGGAAACCGCCAAGCCGCAGGCGGACGTCGCCAAGACCGCGAACCTGACGGTGTCGGGCTGCCCTGGCGGCAGCGAACGACCCGCCGCCTGCCTCGATGCCAACAAGGGCGACACCAAGGCCTGCGCCTGCGAGCAGAAGGGCGGCGATGCGCCCGCCGCTGCTGGCACGCTCGACGCCACGGGCGCACAAGCGAGCAAGTGGGCGCCGACGCGTGCGCTGGCGCCCACCGCGGCGCCTGCGCCTTCCGCCTCGCCCGCTCCGGGCGCGCGCAAGGTCAGGACCGGCACCATCAAGCTGGTTTGCCCGGCCGGCACCGACAAGCTCTGCAATGGCAACGACTGCGGCTGCTGGACGCGCAACGAGTAGGGATCGTCGATGCAGGAGTGGATGACGAGGACGATTTCCTCCTTCTTCCCAAGCGCGAGGGCGCTCGCGGCCGCCAAGGCGGCCAGTGCCGAGTTGATCGTTCTGATGGGTGGCGGCGACCAGAGCGATCAGTCGGCTGAAATCAAGATGCACGATGATTGGCAGCCGCGGCCGGAGGCTGGCATGCGCGCCAAAGGTTCAGCTTGCCGCGCGTAGGCTGCTCCGACCCAGGGATGGGAAGGACTGCTCGCGATGCACAGCCCGCTTACCCGCCGGCGCCAGCCGGCTGCAGGACCGCTGCCACTGTCGGTTGCGTTGCGCGACGATGCCCTGCGCGCGGACGAGCCAGCCGGTGCCTCGGCGGTCGAGGCGATGTCGCTGGAGATCCCGGCGCCCGATCCGGACCAAGTCGCCGCCGCCAGCGAAGCCGGACTGCGCTATGTCACCGACGCCCTCCCCGGCTGGACGCGGCGCAAGCGGCGCGATGCTTTCGAGTTCCTCGATCTCAGTGGCAAATCGATTACCGGCGAGCGCACCATCGGGCGCATCAACAAGCTGGCGATCCCGCCCGCCTACGCCGATGTGTGGATATGCCCGGATGCTCGCGGCCATATCCAGGCGACAGGACGCGATGCGCGCGGCCGGAAGCAGTACCGCTACCACCCGAAATGGCGCAAGACGCGCGACCTAGGCAAGTTCCAGCGCCTGTCTGCCTTCGGCGAGAAACTGCCGCGCCTGCGCCGCAGGCTGTCGCGTGACCTGAAGCTGCCCGGCATGCCGCGCGACAAGGTGCTGGCGATCGTCGTCAGCCTGCTGGCCGAGACCATGATCCGCGTCGGCAACCACGAGTACGCGCGCACCAACAACAGCTTCGGCCTGACCACGCTGCGCAACCGGCACGTGCGCTTCCCCCGTGGCAGCGCGATCTTCACCTTCCGCGGCAAGAGCGGCAAGGACCACGTGGTCGAACTCGAGGACGAGGGGTTGGCCAAGCTGATCCGCCGCTGCCAGCAACTGCCCGGCCAGGCGCTGTTCCAGTACCTCGACGACGCCGGCGCGCCGCATCCCATCGACTCGGGCGACGTCAACGACTACCTGCGCGAGGCCACCGGCGAGGATTTCACCGCCAAGGACTTCCGGACCTGGGGCGGGACGCTCGCCGCGGTCGAGGCCTTCGTGCGCAATCCGCCGCCCGAGGACGCCAGCGACCGCATGCTCGCCATGCTGCAGAACGCGGCAGTGAAGGAAGTCGCCGCGCAGCTGGGCAACACGCCCGCGGTGTGCCGCGCGTCGTATATCCATCCTGCGGTGTTCGTCGGCTGGCGCGATGGCAGTCTCGCCGATGCGGTGAACGCGAGCGACCTGCGCGGGCCGCGCAAGCTCGAAGCAGCGGTGCTGCGATTCCTCGGCTGAGGCAAGCTTCCAAGTCCGGGTCGTAATAGCGCTGCTGCATGTACGTCAGCCCGGCGCTCACACTGAACTCGCGCCGTGTAGCGCGACTACTTGGCTCTAGGCCTTTCAAGAATTACCATTCAGAGACTTCTTCGGCGCTACGTGGATGGGAAAGGAGGCCGAGAAGAGAAGCCCGCCCGAGGGGGTCCTATAACCAAAAGCTGCCAAGTGTTGGTCCGCAGTTAAGCAGTACCAACTAGCCAGCGAGTCCTCGTCTCCGGTCCAAATCACGCGCTCCGAGTGCGGACCAAGCATTACGGTCCTTCCAGTTCCTCCTACACTGTCCAAGACAACGCACGGTGATGCCAACTGGTTTCGAGAGTTGAGGTCAACTAGGAATACGTTTCCACCGCCAACACCGGCAAATGCAAAGTTTTCTGGAATTTGTAGCGGCCGCTCGTCATCATTTCTCAGCACTAGGCGCAACGTTTCCCCCGAGCGGTCCAGACGGAGTTGCTGACCAAGGGCCGGAGTCTTCGGCGGAGAACACGCCGCCAACGCCAGGGCCGCGCAGGCCAACAGCCATGCCCGCGACTTGCTCACCATGGTTTCCGGTGTCAGCATTTGCGTTGCCCTCTAGCAATTCTCGCTGTGCCGACTAACTTCATCTTTGTAGCCTTGTGGAAGATTGTCGTAGTAGTAATGAAACTGCGTGTTGAAGTCGGCCCGCTCACCAGGAGAATTATTGAGCCTATCGGCGTTTTCAATATTGTGCTGACAGGCTTCGGCTTCATTCATCGCAGCGCCATTTACGGAAATCTCATTTCTGACCTCTATTTTCTGAACGACATGGACAATTTCATGTTCGATGACGGCACCAAGCTTGCTTTCGGAGGTAAACGCCGAACGTCCAATGCTGATTTTCGTGTCGCTTACCGGCGTGCCGTCTGCACCGACGAGCTTTGGATCGAATGAGACTTCTGCTCCGTGTGTGTCGAGTTTCTTTGCGGCAATCACGATATCGATTCGCTTGTTCCCCTCTGCGGTTGTTCGCCGGAGGGGCAGAGTTTGTTGCGACTTTTTTTGGCAATTATTTCCGCGATCGCATCCCGCGGGCACTCTCCCATCTGGATCGGTGAATCGATAGGGATTGTCGTTGGTGTACCAGTAGCGATTGAAGTTGCCGCCGTTACTTGCATTTGTACTGACAGGATCACCGCTCAAAAACCGCCCAATCTGCGGGTCGTAATAGCGCTGAACAAAGCGACCCGCCGCGATTTTCCGGCGCCGACGGTGTGTGGCCTTGATGCGGCGCGGGTTGGCGGTGGCTAAAACGGCTGACACGCGGTTTCGATTTCCTAAAAAAATCCCTTGATGCACTTTTTCGCATCCAGGGCTGGCCGTCAAGGCGCTGCCCACCCGTTGCCCACCGCTACGGGATGGATCGGCCATCCGCTTCGCCGTGGACAACGCGTGGACAGCGCACGGTCGCCTCGCTTCGTCGCAAGCCAACAGCGCCACACCTTCCCCCTGCTGACCAGCGCACGGCGACGAGCTCGAGGACGCGATGGCGACGAGCCCGTGCGCAACCCGCGCGCCAGCGAGCGGAGAGCAGCAAGCCATGGATGGCGCGCAGACGCCGCGTAGCGGGAAACATTGCCGCCGGATTAGGCGTCGACGCCAAGCAGCTGTGCAATTGCATTTGGATCAACAA